>PLUJ01000063.1 GCA_003165455.1 Acidobacteriaceae bacterium
GCAGGTCAAATTCAAAGGTTGAAAGATTTAAGACGCCAAGTGGTGAGTTGTTTTTTCGTATTGATAGTATTTAGGTCCTGTTGCTGCTTTTCACTCCAATGACCCTGCCTGGTATCAATCATCAGGCGCCAGAGCCCTAGTGTTGTTGGACTGAAATTTGCTTCAGGCGTACGGTCTCGATATCTGCTGGCCGAGCTCGGCTAAGAGGTAAAGAAGGAGCGCCAGGCGGGGCCTGCAACAACAAGGCGAAGCTGAAAGGTTCTGTTTGGAATCCTGCGAGATCCAGTGTGCCGCCCCATTGAAATCACCTGCTGCTTCTAGCGAAAACCCCGCACTTAAAGAATAATCAACGCCACTGGGAAATGTACCGTCGCCTACACCTAACAACAATGTGATGGCGGGATCGGACGTGTTGACCGCTAAGTCAAGTTTCCCGTCAGCGTTGAAGTCTCCCGCGACCAAACCTGTGTCCGTTTGTCCTCCTGTTAGGGTTATTACGCCATCCTGAAACGTGCCATCCCCATTCCCCAAGAAAACGCTGATAGCACCGGTTATCGAATCAACGGAGGTTACCAGATCAAGCTTGCCATCTCCATTGAAGTCCGCCGCCATAAGTCCAGAGGCTCCGTATGTCATGGGAACTTGAATTGGGTTTGCGAAGCTGCCGTCTCCAAAGCCGAGTAGGACTGAAAAATGTGCGTCATCAGGAGTGAATTCTGTGGCGCAGACGATGTCAATGCTTCCATCGCCATTCAAATCTCCTAATACCAAGCCATCGATGGTAGGAGCATTGATCGGGTAGTCGACTTGGGGTTGAAACGTTCCATCGCCGTTCCCGAGCAGTACGGACACTACGGATTGATTGTTACTGCCGTTGCTTTCAGCTACGACTAGATCAAGCTTTCCATCCCCGTTAATATCGCCTGCGGCGACGAAGGTAGAAAAGTTCGTTAGGGCGGTATTAATCGGCGACTCAAACGAGCCATCTCCTTTGCCCAAAAACACGAGGACTGCAGCACCGGACAAAGCGAAGTCGAGCTTCCCATCCCCGTTGAAGTCACCCACGACAACGTAGCCGGAGGGAGTATCGGAGATAGAATAGGCGACCGGCGATTGAAAACTGCCGTTACCATTGCCAAGCAATACAATCTCCTGTTCGGATGTTCCTGCTCCGACCCAATCAAGATTTCCGTTCCCAGTAAGGTCAACTGCAAGGCCGTATCCCGTAGGTATAACGTCTCCAAAAGTCGGGGTATCGATGGTGAAAGTCGGAGTGGTCACCGGTTCGGACACAGTGAAGAATTCAACATTCGATGGAACGCCGTCCGGGTTCGTATTCAAGACAGTGATGGAAGCGGTAGTCGCCGTGGCAATATCTTGGGCCGGTACGAACGCGGTCACTTGCGTATTGCTTACAACATTCGTTGTTAGAGAGCTGCCGTTCCATTCCACCGCTGCCGAAGACAAAAAACCACTGCCATTCACTGTGAGAGTGAACCCTGGCCCTCCGGGTGGAGCGGTCATCGGTACCACTGGCTGATTGATGAGAGGAATTCGATTCACTTGTCCTTTGACATTAATCTGGGAAGTTCCACTCTTGCTAGCATCCTGTACTGAAGTTGCCGTAATCGGCGCTGCCGGCGCTGTATAGTTCCCACTCCCATCAACGGTGCCGCCACTAGCCGTCCAGTTCACCGCCTGATTGAACGCTCCGGTTCCAGCCACCGTGGCGGAGCACTTTGAAGTCTGGTTCACCTGGATAGCGGAAGGTGAGCACGAAGCGCTAACCGAAGTTATTGTAGGCTGAGTCTGCCCACCACTTGCACCGCTGCTGCTTCCTCCACCGCAAGCTGACGACCCGAGACACAGAATCAGTGCGAAGAAAGAGAATATAGGGTACTGCAACTTTGTCANNATCGCGACTATGAGATGTAGCGTGCCACAATTCTGGCAAAATTTCGCGCTGTGCGGAACTGGGTGACCGCAGAAATCACAAAACATTCACCGCCTCCAGTTCATTTAATGGGACATAGACTATATTCTATGTACTACTGCTCGCCAAGCGAAAAGTATTGGTGAGTGGCAGACGGTCCAGGAGACCCGCGAAAGATTTTGGGCGCTGCGATTAAACGCAGAAGGCTCAACCTCGGTTTGACCCAAGAACAACTTGCGGAGGCGGCAGATCTGCACTGGACTTATGTCTCGGGTATCGAGCGCGGAATTCGCAATGTTTCAATTCTTAACCTCTTTCACACCGCTACAGCCCTTAATCTTCGAGTGCGCGACTTGGTTAAAGAATTGTAGGGTTTCCGGCGCGGCTTCTTCGAAACTTCCGGTTCTGGAGCCTAGAAAATCGACTATTTCAGCCTGGGAGGGACGGGGATCCAAGATGCCTGTTTTGTGTGGTTTAGGGGTTAAATAGTCAAAATTGGGTTGGGAGGGTTCAAAAATCAGGGTCTTCCTTGCGTTTTAAGGGTGCTCACACGCGAGACGAAGGTGCGAGTGGGGGTGAGGTAGGGTGACAATTTTGGTAATCAGTTTGTATATCATTGATAATAAACAAGTTACTGCGTAATTATGACTATTTTGACATTTTGATGGGGATTTTGAGGTTGGAAACGATCCCTTGCCGGCCGTACGAGGCGAATAAAAAGCGAATATGCTAGCATCTTGGTAATTATCCCTTGACATCACGTTAGTACCAAGCTTACGATCCTAGGGCATGAATGCCCGTACCGCCGGAGTATAGACCCGCTCCGTCACTCGGCGGTCCAGTGAAGGCATGCAGCACAGTTTCGGTAGCGGTCGAGGGCACGAACCCGAAAACAACTCCGCAACCCAGGTAGGGATACAGAAAGCTGGATGCCGAGGCGTCGCCGCCACTATTGGTGGTGCCGAAGAGCCTGTCTGGGCCAGCGAGGGTCAAGGGGCCGGGAACGGCTCCGTCCGCGCCGCCGGTGAAGGTGTGCAGCACTGACTCGGTCCAGGTTCCATTTGAACCGGGAGTGATCTTGAAAAGCACGCCATAGGTGGATGCTCCGCCGCCAAACGTGGTGCCGTAAAGCACGTTTGGTGTTCCGCTGGCGACAATGTTGCCAGGAAAGCCCCCGTTAGCGCCCCCGGTGAAGGCATAGACCAGAGTGTAGTTCCAAGTTCCGTTGGCCGGTTTAAGTTGAAAAACCGTGCCCGTATAGTTCGATTAACCGCCTTCGGAGGTTGTGCCGTAAAGGGCTCCGCCGCTGAAGGCCAGTGAGTTGGGAGTGAAGCCGTCGGTGCCGTTAAACGTGAAGAGAGTGTCGAGCGTCCACGAATCATTGGACTGTTGGGGATGCTTCAATTCGAAGACGGTCCCGTTGCTGATCGGCCCCACGCTTGTCGTCCCATAAAGATTGCCGTAAGGATCAATCAGCAGAGCGATACCTGGTCCCTGGCCGTCGAAACCGTTCTGAAAACTATAAAGGATCGTGTAATTCCACTTGCCGCTAGCGGATGGGCTTAATTCGAAGATCACGCCGCATCCGTATCCATCGCCACAAGGGCCATCGCCGCCTGCCAGCGTGGTGCCATAAAGGTTGCCTTGCGGGTCGAAGACCAGTGGGCCCGATGGGTTGCGGCCGTCTCTGCCATTGAAAATCATCAAGGCCTTTTCTTTCCACGTGTTGTTTTCGCGCGACAGCTCGAAAACCGCGCCATCAGGGTATTTCGTGCCGTCGAACGCAGTGCCGTATAAGTTTCCGGCAACGTCTGCCGTGAGGCCAGCATAGGGATTGGAGTAGTTGCTGGTGAAGTTGTAGATGACGGATTCGTTTGCGGGATTTTGGGTCGAATCATTTTCTGCAATATTGTCGGCAAAGGCGCTGGCTGCGAGCATCACCAGGACGCTGAACACGGCTAGGGCTGGGCGAAGAGACGATTGGCTTGTAGACGAAGACTGCGTGGTTTTCATGGCTTGAACTCCAAAAGGGTGAGTCGAGCGGGACCATGAGATGCTGCGAAGAACCACGCGGTTGTGGCATGGCGGCGGTGAGTGCAAGAATGGGTATTTGTCTCCGGCATTTGTCACCACGGTTTGACGGCGCTCCCGTGTCTCTTTTAACGCAAGTTAACCTATCTTTACGGTCAAGTTCGCTAATATGCAGTACTGGCTGTTGATCATGCGGAGAGCCGCCTCTGAGCATGCACGGATTGTGTGCAAGCCGGGAGTCGGCACTAAAACTGGGGGCAGATGATGCCGATCGGGTGTTGAGCTTTTGAGCCGCCAGTTGTAGGACATCGAGCAGTTTTGTCTGTCCAAGTTCCCAACTTCCTGTTTGCCGACAACCCACCCAGAATCGTCGGCCTTACGGCGACGGCTTGCTCAGAGCTATAATAACGCGCACACTCTTATGGCGCTGACCTCTGGTGCCAAACTCGGTCCGTACGAAATCCTCTCACTCCTGGGCGCGGGCGGCATGGGTGAGGTGTACCGCGCTGTCGACATCCGCCTGAGCCGCACCGTTGCCATCAAGGTTCTTGCTTCGCATCTTTCCAATTCGCCCGAGCTCAAGCAGCGCATGGAGCGCGAGGCTCGCGCCATTTCCTCGCTGAATCATCCTCATATCTGCCAGCTCTACGACATTGGCTCGCACGACGGAGCCGACTTTCTGGTCATGGAGTTTCTGGAGGGCGAAACACTGGCCGACCGCCTCCGCAAAGCCCCGCTATCGATGGCCGATATCTACAAGATCGGCATTGCGGTTGCGGAAGCACTCGCTCTTGCGCATCGTCAGGGGATTGTTCACCGCGACCTCAAGCCCAGTAACATCATGCTGACTCCCGCTGGCGCAAAGCTCATGGATTTCGGCCTGGCAAAGCCGCTGGGCATTGCTCCCGGTTCCACCTCCGGATCTTCCGCCGCTCCGCCGTCGTTCACTGCGGCCGTTACCATGAGCGGACCCAGCCCGCTCAGCCCGCTCACTACCGCAGGCACCATCGTCGGCACCATCCAATACATGTCGCCCGAGCAGATTCAGG
>PLUJ01000065.1 GCA_003165455.1 Acidobacteriaceae bacterium
TCACTCTTATCCAATCAGTCCTATTGATCGGGCGCTGGTTGAGAGCCTTTACCAATTGGTCACGCGCTGCGATACTCGAAGCGCTGTGCCCTTCGCTGCGCAGCAATGCTACTCCTACGCGCACAGTCTTGGTTTCCTGAGCTACCACGAAAGGATCGGAACAAGACAGAATCGTAATCAGCGCCAGCGGATAGAAGACTCGCATGGTAGAAGCACCTCGCATCCCCGGCTTTCCGATCAGGGGGTTGATCGGCCCCCGTAGCATAGCACCAAATGAATTATGGGGCGGCCAAACCGAGTCAGGCTGTAACGCGATTCCATGGACAGAACAACGCCCACCGCGGCACCCGCCAGCGCCGCTAATGGCAGAGATTTCGAACCAACCTCATCCAGTTGTAAAAACAACTCGTGCAACTCGAAAGGCGGAGTTACCGCGGCCCGAAAAACTTGCCAGGAAAATACACCGATGTCTCCGAACCACTCGAAGAACTCCGTCACCCATCCGTTCCTGGAATCTACGCTGGAAAACATAACTAAGTGTGTTTGTGATGACCGAACGCGCGCCATTTTTAGACTAAAACACCCTATTTTGGCTGCGTGCGCGTTACTAAGATGCATTCTGGCCATACGTTGGTCGGGTTTCAGAGAAGAAAGTTGCTGAACCTCCCGGCCTTGGACTTTCCCCCCATCTGCCCCTACAATCCTCTCTTACCGCTTGGAACCCATCACCCATTTCCTGACCGGCGCCTGCCTGGGTCGCGCCGGACTCAATCGCAAGACGGCCCTGGCCACTCTTACGCTAACTCTCGCCGCCGAAGCTCCGGATCTCGACATCCTTGGACGCCTTCGCGGCCCCGCCTTCGGATTCGCTCATCATCGCGGTTTCACGCATTCATTTCTCGGCGTTCCGCTCGACGCCATGGTGGTTGTGGGCTTCGTCTATCTTCTCTGGCGCTTGCGAGGCCGCAAAGTGAAAGATCCCAAACTGCCCCCACGCTGGGGATTGCTTTTCCTCTTCGCCTGTCTCGCCGGCCTGAGCCACATCTTGCTCGACTTCACGAATGCCTACGGAGTGCGCCCCTTTTGGCCGTTCTCCGAGCGCTGGTATTCCTGGGACATTGTTTTCATCTTCGAGCCCATCATGTTCACCTTCCTACTCCTCGGACTGATTGTGCCTTCGATCTTTTCGCTGATCGACAAAGAGGTCGGCGCACGCCAGCTGTCCCCGCGCGGACGCATCGCTGCCATTCTCGCGCTGGTCGCTGTCGTTCTCCTGTGGGGCGTACGCGATTACGAGCACCGCCGCGCCATCAATGCACTTCAATCCCGCACCTACGACAATGCCGATCCCGTCAAAGCCTCCGCCTATCCCGCTCTGGCTAGCCCGTTTCACTGGTACGGCGTCGTCGAAACCTCAAATTTCTTCGTACTCGCTCCTGTCGATTCACTTCTTCCAGAAGTTGATCCCGAAGAGAAAATGCAAATCCGCTACAAGCCCGAAGAAACGCCAATTACCCTCGCCGCCAAGCGTTCCTATCTCGGCCGGGTCTATCTCGATTGGGCGGCTTATCCCATTACTCAAACGGAAGATCTCAATCCCGGCTACATCGTGAATTTTCAGGATCTTCGCTACGCCCAATTGCCAAGCCTTTTCACCCGCGCCCGCGGCGACCGGAACAACGCATCGAAGCCCCTCGGAGCAGGCGTACAACTCGATCGAAATCTGAAAGTAATCGGGGATGTCTACGGCTCCGGCCCCAACCGCAAAACCTACCCTGAACCATAAATTAGAAATCCTTACTGCTCTTGCATGGGGGGCCCGGCGCTCGCAAGACGAAACGCGTCCTTTCCTCCCATTTCGGATGTTCCCTCGCAGTTCCCCTCGGGTCGCTCACTGCGTTACCTGGTTCGTTGGTTTACAATTACTTGTTTCACGCACTAATCTGCTCGTGCATCCCCGGAGGAACCGATGAAGCTCACCCCTGGAAAACTTGCCGGTCTCAGAAAAGTTTCAAACGACCATGGTGTAATCGCCGCTGCTGCCATGGACCAGCGCGGCTCTTTGCAAAAGTCCTTGGCCAAGGAAAAGGGCGGCGAAATCAGCGACGCCATGATGGAAGAGTTCAAGACGCTGGTGACCGAGGTTCTCACCCCGCACGCCAGCGCCATTCTGCTCGACCCTGAGTGGGGCTTGCCCGCCTCCAAACGCCGCGCCAAGAACGCTGGTCTTCTGCTCGCCTACGAAAAGACCGGTTACGACAAGACCGGTCCCGGCCGCCTCGGCGATCTGCTGGACCACTGGTCCGCTCGTCGCCTGAAAGAAGCCGGAGCCGACTGCGTAAAAATTCTTCTTTATTACACTCCCTTCGACTCGAAGGAAGTGAACGACAAGAAACACGCATGGGTCGAGCGCATCGGCGATGAATGTCGCGCCAACGACATCCCTTACTTCTTGGAATTTGTCGGATACGACGAAAGCCTCGATGAAAAAGGCCTGGATTACGCCAAGAAGAAGCCGCACATCGTCACCGAAAGTATGCGCGAGTTCAGCAAAGACCGCTATGGTGTGGACGTTTTGAAAGTCGAAGTGCCCGTGAATATGAAGTTCGTCGAAGGCACAAAGTCTTTTGGCGGCCAGAAAGCCTACACCAAGCAGGAAGCCATCGACCTCTTTCACAAAGCCGCCAACGTCGCCCACAAACCTTTTATCTATCTCTCCGCCGGCGTCAGCAATGCCGAGTTCAGCGAAACTCTAGAACTGGCGGGTGAATCCGGGGTGAAGTTCAACGGAGTTCTCTGCGGACGCGCTACTTGGAAGGATGGGATTGCGATCTACGCCAAGCAAGGTGCAGCCGCTTTTCGCAAGTGGCTTGAAACCGAGGGCGTAAAAAATATCAACAACGTCAACGCCAAGCTTAAAGCCGCGACCTCCTGGTATTCGATCTACGGAGTCGAGCCAGTGCTAGCTAATGCATAAATCGTCATGGTTCGTGTGGCGCGGGCGCCCTCGCCCGCGCTTTTTTCAACTCGACAGGAAGTTGCTTGACACCGCGACCGCCCTAGCGATTATCTTCTCATCGAGAACCGCTCCTACATGTGAAACAGAGCGTCCAGCAAGAGCACCACTCCCGCCCCCACGAACACCAGTAAGGCCATCCTCATTCCGGTCTCTTGATTTACTTCCGGGATTAAATCCGATGCCGCTACATAAATCGTAACTCCTGCAGCCAGCGGCAACCCCGCATTTACGTGATGGCGAAACACAGCCATCGTTAAAACTCCGGCCAGCGTTGATCCCCCGATGATTACCGACGCTCCCCAGGCGGCCTTCCGGCTCCGCCCGCTCGCCAGC
>PLUJ01000055.1 GCA_003165455.1 Acidobacteriaceae bacterium
AAAGCCAAGAGCTAAAGGCTAATCGCTATCTTTTCTGAAATTCTGGCGACCCTAATAGCAGGCCTGCGATCATCTTGCTATCCGACTTTTGCTGCGCCGCAATCGAATCGTGCGTCTGCTTCGATACGTCGCCGTCAAGCAGAGTGCTTTCGAGCGCAGAAAGCATCTCCGCTGAATTTTGTGTTGCAGAGCCGGGAGCGATATTCCCGGCCAACGGAGCCACGTCTACCTTCGTCCCTTTAATTTTTCCATTCACGAGGGCCAGCGCGAAATTCATGCGCGTGAGCAGCGCGGTAGAACTCACCCAAGTCTCGGCCTTCATGGAATATCCGGTCGGCGGCTGCGCACCATAGAGCGGCATACCCATTTGAAAGAGCTGGCGCGTGAGCGGCTGAGCGTCCGTAATGTCGCCGCCCGTTGCGCGCACGGCGGAGGCAACGAACTCAAGAGGAGTTTTTACCTTTGCGCGATACGTTGCATCGTCCCAGAACTCGGGCGAATGAAACAGTACAGTCAGCACCTCGCGGATGTCTCCTTTTTTCTTCAAAAATGTCTTCGCCATGCGATTGACCAGAGCCGGAGGCGGATCATCCGAGACGAAACGTTCCGCCAGCTTCAGCGAGATAAAATGCGCGGTCTGCGGACTGGTGGCGAGCCTGTGCAACACCTCCAAGCCTTCCGCCTCGCCTTTAGGTTTGATCTTGTGTCCGAGAACGAACTTTGGTCCAGGCTCGTGCATACGGGGGTCAAATTTGAAGCTGGCGCCGTCGGCGGGCTTATCGATGGTCCACCCGGTAAAGACTTTCGCAACTTCGGTGACGTCACGCTGCGAATAACCACCGTTCACGCTCAGAGTATGCAGTTCGAGTAACTCGCGCCCATAGTTTTCATTCAACCCGCTGGGACGTTTGCTCGGGTTCGGTCGGGGCCGCGCGGGGTAGCGGTTGTAAGGTCCGGAAGGATGCGCTGGAATGCCCAGTGCCTGAGCCGAGTTCGGACCAACGCTCAGAAAGTTATCCAGATAGAAAAGCATCGCCGGGCTTTTCGCTGTGGCCACCAGTAGGTCTTCGAACTTACCCAGCGCGTGCGGGCGAATTACGTCGCGTTCATAACTGGTGACGAGCAGCTTATCCAAACCTTTTTCTATAAAGACGTTGAAGTGGTTGAACCAGANNCCAGAAGTCGGTCATCACTTCATCAAGTTGCCGTTCACTGTAGATTGCTCGAAGAAGCTTGGCTTGCATTAATTCGCCGGTGACCACGCCCGTGGGGTTGTTCATGGCGACGAGGATTTCTTTTTGCTTTGGAGTAAGGCCGTCAAGAAACTCCTGACCTTTGCCCCCACGAATCTTATCCGCGAAAGCGAGCTGGGATGAGGGCGATAGGCTGAGAACTTTTTTGAAACGTTGATCGGGGGAAAGTCCCGGCAGTTGCTCAATCTCAAGATCGGCGTAGAGTTGCTCTTCCCGAACGCTGGCGTCCGCCTCTTCTTGAGCAGTCAGCTTGGCGGGAGTTGCCGCCGTAGCGATTGAATCATTGCCCTCGGAGATTGTTTTGGTTTCGGCGTTCTGCGAAGAATCGCTTCCTGGCATGGTGGTATTCATCGCCGCATTGCTTGCTGACGGAGNNAGCGGCGTTCGCGTTTTTTGTGGCTTCCTTGAGCTGTTTCTTTTCTTCCAGCCGGGCGATTTGCGCTTCATAGATCATTCGCAGCGCGGGGTCCGATGGCATGGGTCTTTTGCCATTTTTTACCTGGTTGATCAGCGGGTTATCGGGAAAGTTTTCCGGCAGCTCTTTGGTGCTCATGCGTACGGTACGCAAAGGCGCAAGCCGCGCGTCGAGAACGCTGTCATCAATCTTTTCGGGATGCAGTTGAAGATCGATCCACTGGTCGACGCCCATCGCCATCACTCCCTGAACGTCGCCCGGGCGCGGACCGAACGTAAGGCGATTGAGTGCCTGCACCGCGCGCCGCTGATCGATCGCGGTGGAGGCGTTTTTCTCCTTGTCCCGATCTTTCTTCCGAGCCATCAGCGGCGGGACGGCACACGCCAGGCTGATAACAATAATGAAGACGGCGTATTTCGATACGGCTCGGCCCATCGGAAGCTCCAGGTCGGAGAAAGACAGCGGCCCTTCTATTATCAACCCAGCGTAANNAAGAAAAGTTTCCGGCGAATAGTTACCAAAGACGCTGAAAGAAAAGGCTTTATTTCAAGCGTATCGAACTGGCAGCTGGAGTTAAGTCAGGTAGGCTTTGCCGCGCGACATTTTGTGCTGCAGCGTTGCCGCCAATTGGTCGACGTCGGTGGGTGCAATGTTGATGGACATATGATCGGCCAGAAGCGGAGTTCGATTGCTTCCAACCGCGTCACGACGCACCTGGATAAGCAACGCCTGCACGGCGTTGGGATCGTATTTTTCCGGAGCGAGGCGCACCAGATCGCTTAGGGCGACTCCGAGCGAAAGAGGCTGACGGTAAGGACGCGCGCTGGTCATGGCGTCGAACGTGTCGGCCAGGGCCATCACGCGCACCGCCATTGGCAAGTCATCGCCGGCAATTTTGTCGGGATATCCCGACCCATCACAGCGCTCGTGGTGCCAGCGTACTGTCTCATGAATCTTCGGCCACGGAAATTCCACGCTGCTCACAATCTGATGACCCACTACGGTGTGGTCCGCCATCTCCCGAAACTCCTCTGGGTTGAGCGCTTCCGCTTTGGCGAAGAGTCGACGGTCGACCGCGACTTTGCCGATGTCGTGCAAATATCCCGCGCTGCGCAACGCCGCAACTTCACCCGGCTCCGCTCCCATGGATTCACCAATCGCCGCCGCATAGCGGCCCACGCGCAGAGAATGTCCGTGAATATTTACGTGCTTCACATCGATAGCAGTGGCGAAGGCCTCGAGCGCGCTGTCATAGAATCCGTGCAAGGAAGCCATCAAGCGAAGATTCTCTGTTACCCGTTGAGCGAGCGTTTGAGTCAACGAATGGTTATGAACCGCGAGCCCAATGTAACTGCAGAGCAGGGCCATGGCTTCGAGTTCCGCATCGACATAGGGAGCGTCGCCGGGGCGACGCCCGAGCGCTATCACTCCTGCGAGCTTGCCTCCCGATTTAAGCGGTGCGATGCACTTGAATAATTCGGGAGCGACGTTCCCATTCGAACTCAGAAACACGGAGTAAGTGGACGCGTTCAGAACGATGGGCCCGCGGGCGGAAGCGAGGGCATGCGCATGTTTCGGCAGCAGCGGGATGAAGGCCGGCTCTGGCAGCATCGCGAAGCCCTCGCCTGCCACCGAAGTGAGCATTGTAGGCTTCTCGTTGAAGAT
>PLUJ01000138.1 GCA_003165455.1 Acidobacteriaceae bacterium
GGCATACTGATCGCCTCCGGCGGCATCGAGTAAGCGTGGCCGTCGTGCAGCACCGTTCCGGTGGGACCCACATAGACGGGAATGCGTAAGGCCAGATCTTCCGGTTGCACTTTCAAAGGACGTAGGCGAGGCCTCTCTTCGGCCCAGCGCACCGCGGGAATCACGCCGGTGGCACGGCACGGACGCTCCTCGTTCACCTCGCCGTGCCAAGCCTGCAGTTGCTGGCGAAGATCTTCCCCATCGTGAAACCGACGTACCTTGAAGAAGGAAGACTTGACGAAACCGACCAGGTTCTCCACGCTTCCTTTTTGCTGAGCGCGATACGGCCAGCACAGCTCCACCCCCACCCCCATCTCCAGCGTGGCGTAGGCAAAGACCGGATTCCATTCCGTCACTTCCCCATTTTTCCGCCACTGCAGAGCGATCGTCTTGGGTCGATCAAACACACACAGCAGGGGACGTCCGCCCCAGCTGGCCAGATGCTCCGCCAAGGTGCGCACCAAACTTTCCACCGCCTCATCCTGCACCAAACTGACGCGCATCAAGCGCGAGTACTTAAGACGCGAGGCGAAAAAATGGATGCGCTGGCTGGCGCCATCGACGAACTGCACTTCGATTTGTCCAAAATCATGCTGACTGAACTCCCCGGGCAGACCTTCGAAACGAACCAAAGGCTTGGCCGACTTCGGGCGGAGCGAGGCGACCAGTGCGTAGAGGGCAGTTTTGCCCCCCTCATAGCCTGCTTCCCGGACTCGCCGCAGAATCTCCAGCGACGCTAGATCCGGATTCTGCTGCAGAATCTCCAGAATCGTTTTCCGGAAATTCGCGACCGTGCTGGGCCGGCCGACCTGTCGTTGGGTGCGTTCCGCTGCATCATCGACATGCGTTACGGGTCCCTCTTCCGCGATGCGCTTCACCGAGCATAGGGACACTGCCGTCAGCCGGGCCACCTCCGTCTTACCGTGGCCCGCCTTCAATAGAATCTCGACTTCGTGACGCTTTAGCATACTCAACATCCTCCTCTCCCTCCGCCTCCACCGGTCCTTAGACCGGCGAGAGGCATAGGGAGAAGTTCTACCGCTTATGACTATCACTGGGTGGCTCAGAATTTCCGGAATTAGGTGGGTCAGAATTTCCGGAACTCACAATTTTAGGGATTTCCCAAGCCGATGCGGAGAAGCGCGCACTATCGGACGCGGCCCGAGCCCTAGCTCAGCTGTGGAAGGTTTAAGCGAATCCCGCTCCTAGCCGGCTCTCAATTGGCGAGAAATCGCCATAGCATTGACCGAGTTTTAAGGGAAGTCCCCGATTTCAGCGACAACCAAAGATCCTCGCCGAACCATGTCACGCAAAAATCTCGTTTACCTTATCCCGCACGTGCTGACTCCGTGACGGCTTTAAATACCGCATCGTTGACTCCATGTCCGAATGGCCCAGCCACTGCTGCACGGTGCGCAAATCGACTCCCGCCCACAAACATCGCGTGGCAAACGTCGCACGGAACTTGTGCAGCCAGAAATTGTCTTTTTCGAGCTTGGCACGGTTCGCTATGTCCTTCAAGAAGTCGAGAAAATCGAGCTTCGGCTTGCATCCGGCTGTGGGGAAAACGAGACCGCATGTTTTATCTGCTTTGCTCTTCCAAGCCTTCAATTTCTTAACCAGCTTGGCAGGAATGGGAATCTCACGCTCTTTGTACGCCTTCGGCGTCCACCCTCTGTCGGGCTTGTGGCTCACCCGAACCGTAGCATGGGCAAAGTTGATGTCAGACCAATAACCGTACATCACCTCCTGCTCCCGCATCCCGGTCATCAGGAAGAACTCGTACCAAAGCCGCTCCACCGTATTGCAGGCAGCAAAGAGCTTTTCGAGTTCTTCCGGTTCGTATACTTCCGGCTCTTCTTCGGTGTAACGCGGCCAGTCATTCTTACCAACTAGACCGCGAACCCCATTTGCCTTTAGAAATGTCATTACGTTCTCAAACTTGTTGTAAACGCTACGCGGTGCTTGCCCTTTTTCATCTCTTAAGAAAGCGCAAAATTTTAGTAAATCTTTGCGCTCGATATCCTCGACGTAAAGTTTAGAGCAGGACTCAGTGAAATAGGTCAGCGCGGTCTCATAAGCTGCGAGAGTCTTAGGCTTCTTCGTAAGCTTCGTTTCGTCTAGGAACTCGGCAACCGCTGCCGCTACAGAGTGATGCCCGCTGTCGCCATTCTCAGGAACGACGGCAACGCCGTTATTCATCGCGTTCAGTNNCGCCATTCCAGGTAGTACGCGCCTTCGGGGTGCCGTTCTTGTTTATCGTTGACAAGCACAACATCAGGCTTAACCCGACCGTTGGCAGACAGCAAAACGCGGCAGTACCTCCATCCGTGCGGGGTTTGGACTCTCTTGGTGAGATTGACTTCTCGATTGGCCATTGGTGACCCCTTTCCGATTCTGGTATCAGTGTAGGTATCACCGGCTTGCAAGTAATAGATAACAAAAGTAATGGCGGAGAGAGTGGGATTCTCTGAGCCTGCTGAATCTAAAGCACTTCGGTAGTAGCCGATTTCGTACCACGCCAGAATGCCATCGTTTCCACGGAAATTCAATCTCAAAAATGTAGCCGATTCCTGTCCTAAAAATTAGGTCAATTCAACTCGATTTTAAGTCGTTTTGAGTTGTGTCACGAATCCCAATTCAGCACACCCCCGTCACACCCCATAGGGTNNAACATGGAAACGACCGCATATATGGAGTCAGTCACCGCTGAACGGGCGATGCTGCTCAGCGAAGAAGAGCAGTTGGAGGGGACGACTACCATCTCGCTCGAAACGCAGGCGGCGCTGACCGAGCAAGACATTCTGGTCTACATCCAAAACAACTTTACAGAGTTCCTGCGGATACTGCGCTACCTGAAAAAGGAAGATCAAGAGTTGCTGGTGTCCTACTACATCTTGTCCAAGACTCAAACGCAGCTAGGCATCGTCACCCGCGAAACGCAAACCATTTGCTCGTTCCGCATCCGCATGGCGATGAAGACTCTCGCTTGCTTCATGATGCTTGGTATCCCGACGCGGGAAGCGATGCGGGGAATTCTGGATCGTGCTCGGAGAAAAGCGCCAAGGGATGGGGCTTTGAATTCATGCGCGGAGGGTCTGGATATGGAATCTTCCCAGTGACGGAAACGCGCTGTCGATCGACATCAGCAATGACCAGAGCGAACTGGTGGAGATACTCAGGGCGGACGTGGATGACAGAGAATGTGGAGTCTTGCGTCAAGCATTGGAAAAGAAACTGGGCATTGCTCAATCCCACAAAGTTTTAACGGTCAGCAACGCGTTCGGTGCGTCTTGGCCCGGAGAGCAGTGGGGGTGGTTGGCTGAAGACGGAGCAGCTTTGCTCTACTCTCAGCACACAAAAGAAAGCTCTGGGTGCCGTTTGTACGCGAAGAGCGACGCTGCTTATAAACGTGATCAGCCTGAAGTGGTGCAACCATGACGACACGAATGACGCGATCCTGCGATGTACATTTCGAACTCTGAAGCCCTCATGGGACGAAAGAACCCAGTATTATTTCTCATTCACTTTTTCGATTCTTTGGAGCTGGCGACTTTCCCCCCCCTCCTCGATCACTTTCTTCAATTCAGACTCGCGAATCATAGTGCGGCCGCCAACCTTCGTTCGCTGTAGTTTCCCCTTGCTCAGCCAAGCGTGAAGCGTCCATTTCGAGATTCCGCCAAGACGGAGAGATGCTTCTGTAATAGATAGCAAATTGTCCATAAATTTCTCCTTCGTAATTCAAGTTGGTACAAGTCAAATTTACCTTGACCCAACCAAAACAATGTGGTACTTTCTAACACATGCCTATGACAGATAGCCGTTGGTTAGAATCCCCTCGGCGCTATACGGGTCAAAAGACTGGTAATGCTTTGGTTGCGTGGTTGAATGGCGGCCAGAAAGAAATGCTTTCTTGGTCGAATGATCGCCAGTGGAAGCAGAGAATGTTGGAAGAGTTGCTGCAAGATGCGACTGTTGTCTTCGGGCGTTTGTATAAATATTCGACTCACCATGACTTCTACGTGGCTAGCAAAGGTAAGAAGTCCTCCGTTCGATTCTGGGACTGCTATGAAAGGCTCAACAAAATGCTGTTGTCATTCACGCAGGCACCATGGATCAACCTGAATGAGTTCTATGAGAAGAACCCGATCGTTTGGTCTGTGAAAGACGATTCACCCGCGGCTCTCGTTGCCCCCCAGATCGGATGGTTTATCGAACTAATAAAACAGGGCGTGATCCTAAGAATTCGAAGGTGCCAAGAATGCTCGAAATGGTATTTCGCACGGTTCAACCACCAACAGTTCTGTGGCGACTTGTGTCGAGGCAAGCACCATGCTCATACCGAAACATTCAGGGAAAACCGCCGAAAGTACATGCGCGAGTACTACCAACTTAAGAAATCTGGAAAGGTCAAGTAGCGTGCAGCCGTCTCGGTGAAGTCGGCGACCGCAAACGGGAAGGAATGCGAATGGCAGTTTATAAACGAGGGGATGTGTACTGGTTTGAATTTACACGTCAGAGACGGCGTTACCGGAAGAGCACAAGGGTAAAAAATCAAAGAACGGCTAGTGACATTGAGAGGGCGTTCCGCACCGCCCTTGCTAAGGGCGACGTAGGCATCACGGAACGCAGGGCAGTGCCGGGTTTTCGCAGCGCAATGTCTGAATTTCTGCGATGGTCTGAAGAAGAGCACCGTGCCCACCGCGCGACACATCGCCGTTATGAGACGAGTAGCATCGCTTTATTGCGCTACTTTCGGGACGCTCCGCTCGACAGCATCACACCAGACGACGTGGAGCGTTACAAGGCATGCAGGTCAGGCGAATTCAAGACAGTCCGCGCACAGAACGGCAAGCGCGTTGCTACCAACAAGAAGCTCCGTCCCGCAACGATAAATCGGGAACTTGCATGCTTAAAGGCGACTTTCAACTTTGTCATCAAGTCCGATGCGATCGCGAAAAATCCCGTCAGCCGCGTAAAGTTTCTTCCGGAGAACAATCAGCAGAGCCGAGTCCTTTCTTATGTCGAGCAACAACGATATTTAGCGAATGCTTCTCCAGTATTGCGAGATATCGCGACGCTGATATTTGAAACCGGGATGCGCCCTGAAGAGGTCTACACTGTTAGACCCGAAAACATAGACCTCGCGCACGAATGCCTTATGGTTCCCCATGGTAAAACAGCAGCGGCGCGGCGACGTATCAATCTCACATCCAGCGCCAGAGAGGTTCTGAGACGGCGGATGAGTGGATTGAAGACTCCATACCTCTTCGCGTGCGAGTCGGACCCCTCCCGTCCCATCCCAAAAGTGAACAACGCCCATGACCGTGCTGTAAAGGCCAGTGGCATCGCTCCGGCGCGTCTCTACGACTTCCGTCACACATGGGCGACCAGAGCGGCGATGTCCGGCATTGATTTGGTAACGCTAGCGGCCATGTTGGGCCATTCCAGAATCCAAATGGTGCTTCGATATGCTCACCCAACGCAAGAGCATCAGACGAAAGCAATGGAAAAGTTGGAAGAGTTTAATGCAAGTCAGCAGATCAGAGAATTTCAGCAGCACATGACGCTAGTGCAATAGGACGACGGTGCAGAGTGAATGGAGTCCCCACAAATTTACCCACAACAGAGAGGTGGCATCTTTTGCAGCCACGCACAAAGTCTAGAAAAGATTGGAGGCGCGGGTCGGAATCGAACCGACGCATAAAGGTTTTGCAGACCTCTCCCTTACCACTTGGGTACCGCGCCCTGCTCACTAAAGTAGCGTTCCCGGCGCAAAAAGTCCACCCGTGAAGTGGGCGCGGATGGGGAAAGTATGCAATTTCCTTCATCTTGCGAAGGCGGGAAAATCTGGGGTATCGTATGGCAACCGAACTAGCTCTCTCGGACCTACGCCGAGAAACCAAGTCAGTCGGAATCTAAGAAGTATCGGGATTTATAAAGTACGAGAGATTGCGGCTTTCCGCGGTAGCTTTCTGTCGACGGTTGCCCGCTCACTTGCGGCCGTCTATTTTCAACTTCCCCCCTGTGGCCGTTGCTGTGCCCGAATGAATCGTGACTTCTTTATTGCGAAAAAATCCAACCCGCTCGTTGGTTCCGATAGGAAGATGCTATGAAAGCTTTATTGTCTTACGGTGTTGCAAAAGACCTGGTTCGAATGAAATTTCTCTGCCTGCTGCTGATGGCTCTGGCTGGCAACTCGGCCATAGCCACGGATGTCACCACTTACCACAACGATAATTCCCGCACCGGGCAGAACCTTGAGGAAACCATCCTGGTCTCTAGCAACGTAAATGCCAACACGTTTGGCTTGCTGATGACCCTTCCGGTAGACAGTACGATTGACGCGCAGCCCTTGGTGGTTTCAGGCCTCAAGATCAATGGCGTCAGCCAGAACGTTTTATATGCCGTCACCGAGAACGACAGTGTCTATGCCTTCGATACTGAAACAGGCGCGCAGGTGTGGAAAGTTTCGGTCTTTCTGCCGGGCGAGTTCGCAGCCAGTATTGCGCCGTTTAATTGTACGCAGATCAGCCCGACGCTCGGGATCACCGCGACCCCGGTGATCGATCGCAGCAGGGGCCCGCATGGAGCGATCTATCTGGTGGCGGCCAGCGAGGATGCCGAGGGAACTTATTATCAGCGGCTGCACGCGCTCGACCTTACCACCGGGGCGGAGTTATTTGACGGACCAGTCGCCATCAATGCCCATTATCCGGGCAACGGTCCGAACAGCCACTACGGATACGTATACTTTAATCCCAGACAGGTCGCAGAGCGGTCCGGGCTACTCCTGCTCAATGGCGTGATCTATATGGGATTCACATCCCACTGCGACAATCCGCCTTACAACGGATGGCTCATGGGATACAGTGAGAGCACTCTTGCTCAGACCACGGTCCTCAACTTAACTCCCAATGGCGTCGAAGGTTCGATTTGGCAGTCCGGCGCGGGATTGGCGGCCACCGGAAGCGATATCTTTTTTCTGGATGCGAACGGAACCTTCGATACCACTTTGAACTCGAACGGATTTCCATCGCTAGGGGATTTCGGCAACGCGTTCTTGAAAGTATCCACCAGCGGCGGGCTCGCGGTTGCGGATTATTTTGCCATCTACAACACGAATGCCGATTCAGGAAAAGATATTGATTTAGGTTCCGGAGGGTCGCTGCTCTTGCCTGCGCAAGTCGACGGCAAAGGCAAGACCTGGAATCTCGCCGTGGGGGCTGGGAAAGACGGAAACATCTACGTCGTGAACCAAGACGATATGGGGAAGTACAATTCCACCACCAATCATATCTACCAGCAATTAACGGGCGCATTAGGTGCGGGAATGTGGGCCATGCCGGCTTACTTTCACGGGAATGTTTACTTCGGTCCGCAACTCGGAAGCATGAGTCAGTTCGCTTTGTCGGATGCGAAACTCGCGACCACGGCGACCGCGACGACTACAACGGTCTTCGAATTTCCCGGAACGATTCCCAGCATCTCAGCGAACGGGACGACCGACGGGATTGTCTGGGCGGTCGAACATGCCGTTCCCTCTGTTCTTCACGCTTACGAAGCCAACAACGTGGCCGCTGAGCTGTACAACTCGAACCAGGCTGCTAACTCCCGCGATCATTTCGGAAACGCCACCCACTTCGGGGTGCCAACCATTGTGAATGGCCGGGTTTATGTGGGTACTACGGGCGGCGCGGTGGCGGTATTTGGGCTGCTGGGCGGGAAGTAAAACGCTTACATACGATCAGGAAGAAAAGATTGGAGCGGGAGACGGGGGTCGAACCCGCGACATCGACCTTGGCAAGGTCGCGCTCTACCACTGAGCTACTCCCGCTCGACTAACGTGAAGAGACACCGATTATAAATGAGCCTTTGCGCTGGAGCAACGGCTAGGCAGTCCGGTTCGTCGGCGTCCATTGCGGATCTTCTTCGGCCCGCACAATCCGGCCATCGCGCATGTGAATGATGCGGTCTCCGTAGGCGGCTGCTTCGGGATTATGGGTGATCATCAGGACGGTCTGGCCAAGGTCCTGATTCGATTGCCTCAGCATTTTTAGAACGACGTTCGAGTTCTCGGTATCCAGGTTGCCGGTGGGCTCATCGGCCAGCACCAGCGCCGGCTGGTTGACCAACGCACGAGCGAGCGCCACGCGTTGCTGCTCGCCGCCGGAAAGTTCGGAAGGGCGGTGATTGAGTCGCTGGGTCAATCCCAGCAAATCGGCGATGCGGGCAAAAAACGCGGGATCGCCGCCATTCTTGCCGGAGATTTCCTGTGCGATGGCAATGTTCGAGCGGGCGTCCAGGGTGGGGAGCAAATTAAACTTTTGAAAAACGAATCCGATTTTGCGTTTGCGCATTCGAGTGCGCTCGGAATCGGAAAGCGCTGCGAAATCATCGCCATCCAGAATAACTTTGCCGGAGTCCGGACGGGTTAATCCGCCGAGCAGGTAGAACAAAGTAGATTTGCCGCTGCCGGAAGGGCCGACAATGGTGATGAACTCTCCCTTTTGGATACTGAAGGAAACCCCGCGCAACGCGGGTACTTCGACTTTCCCTACACGGTAGGTTTTGCGTAAATCAATGGCTTCAATGAATGCGCCCATGCCAGCCATGATCTTACACGACAGATCTGGCACGACGGAATCTGGCACGACAGCATCGGGCGCGGCAGTATCCACTACGATCCGATTCAAATGTTCCGCATGCCACCGCGCGGGAAGAATCGGAAGGCGTCAAGCAACGCCGATTTGACGCGGCAATTGCGAAGAGTGGGTGATCATGCGTTTGGGTCCGCGTTTGCGAACCAGCAGCAGGCGGATGCGCTCCAGAAGATCGGCTGGAGCGTACATCCCTCTGGCGAGGAAGACGTCGGCTTGAGAGTCATGATCGTAGACGCGAGCTTTGCTGGAAATCAGAATTGCTGGAACGTAGGGGGAGAGAGTTTTGATGGCAGCGATCAACTTGGGTCCGTCCATTCCGGGCATACCCATGTCGGTGACGACCAAATCGATGCCACCTTGGCGGAAGCGTTCCAAGGCATCTTCGCCGCGGGAGTAGCTGGCGACCCGATAACCGCGGGTTTCCAGCATGATTTTTCTGGAAGAGAGAGACTGATCGTTGTCATCGACACACAAAATCGTGCGCTTAGGTTTCATTCACCGCCTGTAAGCCGAAGCTGCCGGTTGTGAGCCGGAGCGAACGGAATTTTCTCTATTCGCGAAGGATGGAAGAGCGAAGCGATGCTAATGGCACCGGATGACTACTGTAAAGTATCGTCGAAGCAAACCGAAGGGGATGAACCGAAATAAAAATCCGATGTGCTGAACGTTATGATTCTGTGGCGCTTGCGTGGACCCTTGCGAGAAAAATTCTGCGCGGCATCGTGTGGAAAAAGTGCGCGCTCACTCGTACGTTAACTACTCCGCCATCGTTGCAATCGGCGCGAACAAAAAAGACGGCTGAATTGCCGAAGGCGGGAACGATATTGGGGAGGTTGAGGTTGACAGCGGTATTGCCGACTTCTATTCTGAAGCTGTGATTATGTCCCACATCGCGACGTTCATCGGCTGTTGTATGACCTTGCCAGCGTGTGGGTGAAAGCCAGTCCGGATATTTTCTTCACCCACCCGGCGAATCGGGTGGGTTTTATTTTTCATCCAAGACTTTTTGTTAAGAACAGTATTCGCGAGGAAAGAAAACGATGACTACGAACGCACAGGAAAGCACGAACAACATACCACGCATTAACGATACCGCCCCGAACTTTACAGCCGACACCACGCAAGGCCCCGTCAACTTCCATGAATGGATCGGCGACGGCTGGGCGATTCTATTTTCTCATCCGAAGGATTTCACTCCGGTGTGCACGACTGAACTCGGCTATATGGCAAGGCTGCAGCCGGAGTTCGCCAAGCGCAACACAAAGATCATCGGCCTGAGCGTGGATCCGGTGAGCAGCCATGGTAAATGGGCGGCCGATATTGAAGAGACGCAGGGCGCCAAGGTGAATTATCCAATGATTGGCGATCCGGAACTCAAGATCGCGAAGCTTTATGGCATGCTTCCGGCGGCGAGCGGAAATACCTCCGAGGGAAGAACGGCTGCGGATAATGCCACGGTGCGCACCGTGTTTGTGGTTGGTCCGGACAAGAAGATCAAACTGCAACTTGCGTATCCGATGAGCACCGGCCGCAACTTCGACGAGATACTGCGCGTGATCGATTCCATGCAACTCACGGCCAAGCACAAGGTGGCCACACCGGTGAACTGGAAAGAAGGGGACGATGTGATCATTCTGCCTTCGGTATCGAACGAAGAAGCGCAACAGAAATATCCCGGAGGCTGGAAGTCCCCCAAGCCATATCTGAGAATTGTGCCGCAGCCGAAGTAACTGGGGGAAGTAGGAATCGCGGCAGGGTAGTGGAAGCGCATGCGGTCCGGTGATCGTCCCGGTCTTCAAAACCGGCGGGCGGCGGGTTACCCCGTCGCCGGTGGGTTCGACCCCCACTCGCTTCCGCCAATTCCGTATCGCTACGGTCGGATTCATCATCGCAGTGTGCGCTATTGACCAGTCTCAGTTGTTAAATTCGAGATACCTTATATTGGCAGGAGAATCTCGATGGGTCGAAGAACAGCTAGGTTTCTCGCAGCGACGTTGACTTTGTGGTTCTCGTCAGGTATTGCGGCTCAGCAGAACTCACCCTCTCAGGAACATCCTGATGCAGCCCAGGCTCGCAATGCTCAAATCACTATTCGTGGCTGTGTGACTGGCGAGAAACGCTACACCTTCATGCAAGCCAGCACAGGGGCAATATTTGATCTAACTGGTAGGACCGACCGCTTTGCCCCTGTCCGGGGAAAGCTTATAGAGGTGACGGCGAACGAGTTCGCACCATCGCAAGATAAATCGAATGGATTCCCGAAGCTATCGATCAAGAAAATGCGAGTTGTTGCAGACAAGTGTCCTATTCAGGCTCATCCAGAGCCTATGAAGCCGAATTCAGCTTGGACAAATCCGCAGCCGCCCCCTCCCGCCACCTCTCCAGCTACAAGGCCCTACGCCGATCCCGGTACCGTAAGCCAGACTCCACCGGATTTTAATAATCCAAACATTTCGGGCGATACGGGGTCTCCAAGTCCGGGCACCGGAAACCCGCCGAGTCCTCCCCAATAAAACGGAAAAGCAATCCACGAGGAATGCTAAGTCCTCAAACCTCAAACTCACAAGACAGCCGGGCAGTACTCCGCCGCCCGCGCCGAACGCTGCCGCCTGATTTTCATCCCGCGCCGCATGTCCCTACTTAGCCGAGAACACCGAGAAGGATGTTCGCACGGCTGTGACTCGCCAAGATGGCTTGGCTGAACGTGCCTCCCTCAAAAGCGACACCCCGCTAGAAAATCCCGTGCCATTCCCGTGCCGCTAACGCCGAACTGCACAGAATTAGCCGCGTAAGATGCCATCTGCCGCTGGCTAAGTACATGAAACTACGTTAAGGTGTCTGTTCGACCCCCACTCGCTTCCGCCAATTCTAAAGCTAATAATGGGCTCGTGACTTTTGGGTGCTTCGAATTCCGTAACTTCCGAGCAGTTGAGGAGGACCATTCCTATGAAGATCGCAAACGACGTTCTCGAACTGATTGGGCGCACACCGCTGGTGAGGCTCAATAAAGTTGCGGAGGGGTGCGTTGCTGAAGTGGTTGCCAAGCTAGAGAGCCAGAATCCGCTCAGCAGCGTGAAGGATCGCATCGGCGTGAGCATGATCCTGGATGCGGAGAGGGCCGGCAAAATACATCCGGGGAAGACGACGCTGATTGAACCTACGAGCGGAAATACCGGGATCGGGCTGGCTTTCGTGGCGGCGGTGAAGGGCTACAAACTGATCCTGACGATGCCAGAGACCATGAGCCTGGAGCGGCGAGTGTTGCTGCTGGCATTTGGGGCGGAACTGGTTCTTACCCCAGGACCACGAGGCATGAGAGGCGCTGTTTTAAAGGCGGAGGAATTACTGTCGCGGACTCCGAACAGTTACATGTTGCAGCAGTTCGACAACGCGGCGAATCCTAGAATTCACTTCGAGACCACTGGTCCGGAAATTTGGAACGATACTGACGGCCGGGTGGATTTCCTGGTTTCCGGGGTGGGAACGGGCGGAACGATCACTGGCGTCAGCGAATACATTAAGCCGAAGAAACCTTCATTTAAGGCGGTTGCCGTGGAGCCGGCGGAGAGTCCGGTGCTATCGGGAGGAAAACCTGGGCCGCATAAGATCCAGGGAATCGGAGCGGGATTCGTGCCGCGAATTTTGCGAACCGATTGCATTGACGAAATTATTCAGGTCGGCAATGACGAGGCAATTCGGATGGCGCGGAGACTTCCCCTGGAGGAAGGTTTGTTCGTAGGAATTTCTTCGGGGGCGGCGGTGACGGCGGCGCTGCGCGTGGCGCAACGACCGGAGAATAAGGGCAAACTCATCGTGGTGGTTATACCGTCGTTTGGAGAGCGCTATTTGAGCAGCGTTTTGTTTGAAGAACTTCGATCGAGAGCGCAGCAGATTCCCACGTCAAACGTTGCAGATCAAATCTCCTGATTTTGGCCGCAGCGATTCCGCGCCAGCGAACAGAGTGACGGAAGTTTCGTATGCGGCGCAGCGATTCTTCGAAGGTCAGAACCTAACGTCGGAAGTACGACCGTAAACCGGCGACCTTTGGTACATGGCTCTGGGTAATGCTGGCTTGCCGGATGTTCCGAGCTACCATTTATCGAGGATGCTGCCTGCAAGTAGGCCTCTTAAGACCATGCTCTGGCTCAAAAGTAAAGAACCCTGGGTGATCGCTCGGCTGATGATTGGAATCTTCCTGGTATGCGGAGTCAGCCTGGCGCAGGATTCGCCTTCGCTCGGCGATTTGGCGCGTCAACAGCGTCAACAAAAGGAGCAAGCCAAAACCACTTCCGGGAAGACGCCAAAGATTATCACCAACGAACTACTGCCACGCCACGCCGCGGAAACAGTAACGTCCGAGATGACTTCTCCGAAGGACGCGGAAATTGCAGTCGCTTCAACCGCAACGAAGCAAACGGCGGAAAGCTGGAAGGCACAGATACTGGCAGAGAAAAATCAGATTGCCTCGCTTCAGGGTCAGGTCGAAGAATTGAACGAGTCGATCCGTTTTGCCCCCGGCAATTGCGTCGCAAACTGCGTGTCGTGGAACGAGCGTCAGAGGGATAAGCAGCAGCAGGTCGAGCGGATGCAGTCTCAACTCGCTGACCAGAAAAAACATCTCGAAGAGCTTCAGGAGTCGGCTCGAAAGCAGGGATATGGAAGCGCGGTATACGAACCCTAGCCGACAAAGTTGAGGGAAAGAATAATGCCGCCGCAATCCTGAACCGGAGCGGCGGCATTTTCTTGCTGTTCAGTTATTCTTCAAAACTTGTTCTTCAAAGAATCGCGTCAAGCTTATTTGATTTGATTCGCCTTCGGATAAGGGTTCGGATATTGCAATACGGTGGAGAGATCGATGCCGCGGATGATGCCATCCGAGTGGTAGAACAATCCCCACGAATCGATGGTGGAATTGTCCGGGAAAATACAGGCTTCGAGCACTTCGTCGACGGTCTTGAGTTCAACCCATCCGCCGCCCGCGGCGTTGATACCGCCAAATAGATCTGAGCCCCCGAGTTGCGTGCAGTAAAGAGAAGCCGGGTTGCCCTCTCCCTGACCATTCCACGCAGTTTCCGCATAATAAGCCAACGCGGCCAGGGTGGGCAGGGGCGTGAATAGCGTCTCTAGGTTCAGGTGAATGTTCGAATCGTCTGCAGCGGTATAGCGGCAAAAATCCTGTCGGCCTGCGAGCTTCAGCCAATCCTGCTGCGAGTTGTTGGTTCCGTAGACGGGTACGCGAGTCTCAACGGCGCCACCCGTGCTGGTGCAATAATCCTGCGGAGCGGATGTAGCCGAATTCTTACCGCCATTGGATTTTGCTTTAGAAGTCTGGCCATCGGCGCTGAATAGCGCACCGCAAAGCAGTACGAGCGCAACAATGCCAATCATATTTCGAGTCATATGCATAACGGTGTTCCCCCTCCGGTCGTGTTGCACTGCTTCTCTAAAACCGCGGAAGCTTAACACGGAGACAGCCTGCGTACTAGAGCCTTTCGTCGGAGCGCAAGGTTTCGCGGAGGATCATTGCTTCCTAGTTCGTATTTAGTTCATCAGGCATCTCTCATTACTTCGTAAGGAACAAAGTTATTGAGCTTTCGGTCTTCCGTGAAATCGATCTTCGTGCGAAATTAGTAGGATGGCTCTCGTAATACGTCCTTCCCGCATCCATGCAGCAGGTGTTTTTACCACCGCGCCTATTCGAAAAGGCTCTCGCGTCATTGAATATATGGGTCCCAGGCTTAGTCCGGAGGAGGCCAACCGGCTTTATGAAGGGGCCTCCCGCACGTACCTGTACGGGATGGAAGATGGCAAGACAGTGATTGATGGCGAGGGATTGGGAGCCTTCCTCAATCATTCCTGTGAACCCAACTGCGAGGTGGACGAAGTTAAGAACCGCGTGTGGATACTTGCTCTGCGAAGCATCGAGCCCGGGGAGGAATTGTTGTGGGATTACAGTCTTTATGACGATGACGATCCGGCGCCCTGCCACTGTGGCTCCCCGAAATGCCGCGGGACTATGTATTCGCGGGAGTGGATGGCAAAGTTAAGGCGCAAAGCTCGCACTAAGGCTAAGAAAGCGGCAGCTGTGCTGGAAGCAAAGGAACGTCAGCAAAGAGGCGCTTCGCGGAAAAAGAAAAATCCGCCCAAGCCGATGGAAGTTTCCCCGCTTTCCGCGGCCTGACTAGACTATTTCCGCCGATGGCTCATTCTTTTTTCCGTGTTCACGCCATCCCTCAACGATCAGGTATAGCACCGGTATGAAGAAGAGATTGAGCACGGTCGACATGATCATGCCGCCAAATACGGTTGTACCCACGGAGTGACGGCCGTTCTCCCCGGCCCCCGAAGCAAACACCAGTGGTACCACGCCGAGAATGAAAGCCAAAGAAGTCATGAGAATTGGACGGAGGCGTATGGCCGCGGATTCAATCGCAGCCTGGATAAGTGGCATGCCACGATGACGCAACTGTTCGGCGAACTCGACAATAAGAATCGCATTCTTGCTGGAGAGCCCGACCAGCATGACCAGTCCCACCTGGCAGTAGACGTCATTCTGCAAGCCGCGAATCCACTGTGCGCCCAGCGCTCCCAGTAATGCCATAGGGACCGCCAGCAACACAATGAAGGGCAGCACGAAGCTTTCGTATTGAGCCGACAGCGTGAGGTAGACCACTAGCGTCCCCAATCCAAAAAGGAGAAGCGAAGTTCCACCGGCTTGCAATTCTTCCAGCGAAAGGCCAGTCCAGCTATAAGAAAATCCCTGCGGCATTTTCGTGGCGAGTTGGTCCATGGCGGCGATGGCCTGTCCCGAGCTGAAACCCGGAGCGGCGGAGCCATCAATCTCAGCCGAGCGGAACAGATTGTAGTGGCTGATGACCTGCGGTGTGGTGGTTTGCGTGATGTCGACTAAGTTTTCCATCGGAATCATCGCGCCGCTATCGGCGCGCACATAAAACTGCTTCATGTCCTCGGCCGTGGCGCGGAATTGCTTATCGGCCTGCACGTAAACACGATAGGACCGGTTATTGAAATCGAAATCATTCACATAGGAAGATCCCATGTAAACGCCCAGGGTATCGGTGATCTGGGAAAGCGGCACGCGCAGGCTCTTCGCTTTTTCGCGGTCAATGGTGACCACGTATTGCGGGTCATTGGCAGTAAACGAGGTGAAGAGCCGGGTCAAATCCTTGCGTTGCATGGCCTGCCCGATCAGGTTTTGCGTCACGCCAGCCAGTTCTTCCAGCTTGTGCCCGGCTTGGTCCTGTACCACAAACTGGAATCCGCCAAACTGCCCCAGGCCCTGAATTGGCGGAGGCAGCGTGGGAAACACGATTGCACCCGACACGCCAAACATTCGCGGACGTATGCGGGCCAGAATGGCGGCTGCGGTGTGCGCGTCGCCTTTGCGCTGGGAATAAGGTTTCAATGGAACGAAAATAATTCCTTGGTTGGCAGCCGAACCCGAAAAACTGAACCCGGCGATGGAAAATGTTCCCTCGGCCTCCGGCACGTCGGCCAGCAGATCCGAGACCTGTTTGCCAATGGCCTTCGTGTACTCCAGCGACGCGCCCGATGGCGATTGAATGACGATGATGAAGTAGCCCTGATCTTCATCGGGAACGAAACCCCCGGGCACGCGGGTGAATACAAAATAAGTGAGACCGAGGCCGGCGAAAAAAAGGATGGACATCGCCAACTTATGTTTCAGCAAGTGATGCAGCAGGGCGCGATAACCGCGGGTGAGGGCGACGATGCCGTCATCAAATTTCTGCAGCACCCAGATCTTTTTCCGGTGGCCGCCACTCAGAAAGATGGCCGCCAGTACTGGCGCCAGGGTGAGGGCGTTGAAGGCGGAAATGGCAATGGAAAACGCGATCGTCAGCGCGAATTGGCGAAACAGAATGCCTGTTGTCCCGGGAAAGAACGCAACCGGCACAAACACGGCACAGAGCACCAGCGAAGTGGCGATGACAGCGCTGGTGATCTCGGCAGTGGCTTCCGCCGCCGCTTTATGAGAGTCGTGTTCGCCTCCAGCGATGTGGCGCTCGATATTTTCAATCACGACGATGGCGTCGTCGACTACGAGGCCGGTCGCGAGGGTAATGCCAAACAATGTCAAGGTGTTGATGGAGAAGCCGAGTAGCTTCACAAAGATGAAGGTGCCGATGAGCGAAACGGGAGTGGCGATGAAGTGAATCATCGTCGTCCGCCAGTCGCCGAGAAAGATAAAGATCACCAGGATGACCAGCAGAATCGCCGAACCTACCGTGTAGACCACATCGCGGATCGACTCACCTACCGCGTCGGTTGTGTCGAATGCAACCTTATAGTGCATGCCGGGCGGAAAGCTTTTCGACAACCGGTCGAGCTCGGCAATCGCTCTGCGGTCCACATCGATCGCATTCGCGGTCGAAAGCTGGGTCACGCCCAAGCCGACCGCGTCTTGCCCGTTGAATTGCAGATCGTTGGCGTAAGTCTCGGCACCCAACTCGGCGCGGCCAACGTCTCGCAAGCGCACCAGCGTGCCGTCGACGTTCGTCTTGAGAATGATGTCGTCGAACTGCGTCGCCTCGCTCAGCCGTCCAACCACTCGCACGCTGATCTGGTAGGACTGTCCCGGAACCGAGGGCTGCTGGCCCACCTGCCCGGCGGCAATTTCCACGTTCTGTTCCGAGAGTGCGTTGACGACGTCCGTGGCGGTCAATGCGCGCGCGGCCATGCGCACCGGATCCAGCCACAGCCGCATGGAGTATTTGCGTTCGCCGAAGATGATTACATCCGCGACTCCCGGAATGCGTTTCAGCGCGTCCCGCACGTATACGTCCAGATAGTTGCTGAGGAACAGGGTTGAGTACACGCCTTTGTCGGCGAAGACGGCTGCGCCGAAAACAAAGTTCTGCGAAGTCTTTGCCGTGGTGATGCCGACCGCCTTCACCGAGGCGGGCAGCCGTCCAGAGGCCGTGTTCACGCGGTTCTGAATGTCGACCGTGGCGAGGTCCGGATCGCGGTTCAGGTCGAACGTGGCAGTCACGGTGCTCGTGCCGTCATTGCCGCTGGTGGAGGTGAGATACTTCATCCCTTCGGCGCCGTTGATCTGCTGCTCGAGCGGAATGGTGACTGCGCTCTCCACGGTCTGCGCGCTGGCTCCGATGTAGACGCTGGTCACGCCTACCTGCGGCGGTGCAAGATTTGGAAACTGCGCAATCGGCAGGGTTGGAATGACGGCAGCGCCCGCCAGAATAATCAGCAGCGCGCATACCGTCGCGAATACGGGACGTTTAATAAAAAATTCAACGAACATAGGAGATCAGGCTTCGGACTTCCGCTTTCAGGCGTCGGCTCGTCATACACTTTCACGGCTGCTGCACGGGCAGGAGCTTTAATCGTTACTTACCGTTTGCTGATTTGCAATTCCCAGGAAGTCGGACATCGAAGCCACAGTCCGTCTTCTAGCTTTGCGGAATCACCGGCACCCCATCCCGCAGGAATTGCGTCCCTGAAACGATGATCTTGTCGCCAGGCTTAATGCCGGCTAAAACCTCGTAATCGTTTCCAACGGTTTCCCCAACCGTCAGCGCTTTCTGCCGAGCCACGTAGGAGCCACCGTTTTGCGGTTCGGCAACAAATGCGAAATATTGTCCGGCAAGGCGAGACACGGCCAGAATTGGTAATTCAGGATTGTTGTGCGTCCCCCACACAATACGGGCGCGAATAAATTGCGACTGCCGCAGGGCGTCGTTGCTATTCGCGATGCGGGCTTTCACCAGTACGGTTTGAGTTGTGCTGTCCACTTCTGGCGAGATAAAGCTGATGCGGCTGTTTGCCAGTACCTTCCCCTCGCTATCCAGCACCTGCACCGGCAGGTCCGGCTTGAGTTGCGCGGAATGGTTAATCGGGACATAGACGTAAACTTCCAAGCTTCCCGGCTTGTCGACGGTTGTCAATTGCGTGGAGCTGGTCACCCGGTCGCCAACGCGAACTGGAATGTCACCGACAATTCCAGCCCAGGGAGCGACCACGCGGAAATAATGCAGCTGAACCTGTTGTTCGCTAACCTGCGCATCCAAAGATTCCATCTGCGCCTGAGCCGAGTCCAGCGTGGATTTTGCCTGATCCAGTTCCTGCTTGCTCACCACGCCGGCTGAGTACAGTCCCTGGGAGCGTTCATACTGCTGCTTGGCCAGATTCAGAGTGGCCTGCTGCGCCGCCAGCGAGCTTTGCTGGCTTTTCACGGTAGCCTGCTGTTTGAGAGGGTCGATATCCATCAACACCGCTCCCGCGGCAACGCTTTCGCCCGAATGGACCAAGATCTTTGTGACCTGACCTTCCACCTGGGGCATGATGACGGCGGAATCGCGAGACTTTAGCGTGGCCACATAGTCGCTGGAATCCTTGACCGGCGTGGCGCGGGCTACTTCCACTTTCACGGGCATGGCTGGAGGGCCGCCTGCGTGGGCGCTCTGGGCGGCGTTTCCGGAGCACGCGACTGTAGCTGCGCAAGCCCCCAAAGCGGCTAGCACCCACACCTGATTCAGGTACTTGTTCGATCGGATGAACATAAATTTACCGTTTGAACTGGATCAACAGCCGTTAATTTACTAAGAAGTTCGAAATTCTGGATATCCAGCCGATGGTCAATCGGCAGTCCCGACAGGGGTTGTACGGTAAACAGATTCAATTGCCGGCGAATGGGACGCAAAATAATTCTGCTACATTGGTGCCTTTGGAGAAATTGTTATGGTGCAAAACTCTTCAGGCACTCGAAGCTTCGCCAGCGATAATAATGCCGGAGTCCATCCGGAAATTCTGCAAGCGATCGGCCGCGCGAATCAAGGCCATGTGGTCGCGTACGGGGCCGATTCCTACACGCGGTCCGCGATCAAGAAATTTGAGGAGCATTTTGGCCAGGACATTGCAGTTTTTTTCACCTTTAACGGCACCGGCGCAAATGTTTTAAGCTTGCAGGCGCTTACCCGGCCGTTTCACTCGATCTTGTGTAGTGCCTATGCCCACATCTATACCGACGAATGTGGTGCGCCGGAGAAGCATACCGGCTGCAAGCTGATCCCGTTGCCGCAAGAGAATGGCAAGATCAGGCTCGACTCTGTTCGCCACGCCTATCACGGGATTGGCGATGAACATCACTCTCAGCCCAGAGTAATTTCGATTACGCAATCCACCGAGATGGGTACGGTTTATCGTCCGGAAGAAATTCAGGCGCTTTCGCAGTTTGCCCACGACAACGGAATGTTTCTCCACATGGACGGTGCGCGCATTGCGAATGCGGCCGCCGCGCTCGGGCAGAACCTTCGCCAGGCCACGCGTGATTTAGGTGTGGATGTTTTATCGTTTGGCGGTACGAAGAACGGGATTTTGGGCGGGGAAGCCGTCGTCTTCTTTCAGCCGGAGCTTAGTCAGGATTTCTTATATCTTCGCAAACAGAGCATGCAACTCGCGTCGAAGATGCGTTTCATCGCTGCGCAATTCGAGGCGTTGCTCACTGGCGATTTATGGCGGCGCAGTGCGGAGCACGCGAACCGAATGGCGCGTTTACTCGAGATGGAAGTCAGCCGCATTCCGGGCGTTAAAATCGTTTGGAAGGTGGAAGCGAATGGCGTCTTTGCGCAAATTCCTGCCCATTCCATCGAAAAGATCAATCAGCATTATTTCTTCTATACGTGGATGGAGGAAGAATCGATTGTGCGCTGGATGTGCTCGTTCGATACTACGGAAGAGGACGTTCGCGACTTTGTGAAGGTGGTTGCGGAGGCGGTGAAGGGGTGACGGGTTGAAGGGCTAAATTTACGTTGCCCGGATATTCTCTGAGGCATCCGTCGAGCAACAATGAATTTATTTCAAAACCGCTTGATTTCCCAAGGCTTTTTAAATAGATTGGGCCGAACCTCTTTGAGAGCAAGAAGCTTTTAATTCCGGAGAATTCATGATTTACAGGTGGTTTGGTCTTTTGGTTGTCTGTGGACTAGTCCTAGTACTCGTGAGTTGCGCAGACCCTCAAGAGTTGGTGTCTATCCAAGTTCAGCCCGGGACCGAAACCTTCGGCTCATCGACAACTCCCGTCGCCGCGCTCGCCGGCGCGACAGTTCAGCTACGAGCCTTAGGTTCTTACTTACACCCGCCTGTGACGAAGGACATCACCAACCAGGTCACTTGGAGTTCAAACACTCCCGAGATGGTTACGGTGAACTCTACCGGCCTTATCACCGTAACTGGAGGCCCTTGCGGGGGCACGCTGATTTCGGCAACCGTTCAGACCAATAGTGACGGGTCGGGAGTCTCATCGTCCGGCGCCGTGGTCACCGGCTATATGACCGCGGACGTTACCTGCTACACCGGCAACGGCAGCAGTGGAGGGGGAGGCACATCCGAGCCGACCGTTACTGTCACGTTCCCTGGCTCGGGTTCTGGGACAGTTACTAGTTCGCCTTTGGGTGTGAGCTGTGCCAGTACGGCCACCTCGTGCGTGGGTGGTTTCCCGGTGGGCACTGACGTCACGCTAACCGAAACAGCTTTTGGAACATTCGGAGGTTGGTCGGGCGCGTGTTCAGGCACTGGGACTACCTGCACGATAAACAATTTGACTGCCGACGTGGCCGTAGCAGCCACTTTCAATTAATTGAACTGTTTTGCCGACCGCTAGCCTTTGATCCTAAGATAGTTGCAGCGTTTCTCATTTCTTCTTTGCTGTCTTATTCCTTATTCTTCCAGCAGTTTCCCTATTGTTGGCTTATGCTTTGCCGTTCTTTTGTTCTTGTGCGGTATCACCTTCTGACCTGGGGGTGGGCCCAGGCGTTCACGCGCCAGCTCCTTGACCGCCTGTACCGCCTCGAATCGCTTAGTCTTCTTCTTGCGTGGCATTCGTATACCCCTACAGTTATGTTGCCATAGCTTTGTATGGGACAAACTGTAATAATTGGAATTCGCGGTTGGATCGCTCAACCGAATTGAAAGACAAGGTCCGGCAGCGACCAACGATAGGCGACTGACGATTCCATGGAAGAACGAGAGTTTTTCGACGAACGTACCGAGAAGAAGCCGGCGACATTAAATTGTCCCCATTGCCATCAACCTGGCGAGTATGAGGTTACGTGGGTGGTGCGGACCAAGAAACGGCAGCTTACCGGGCTNNCGCGCCCGCTTCGCCAAAGCCCGCTCCTACATGCTGCGCAAAGACGATTTAATGGCTTGCAAGAACATGCGTTGCCGAAAGCGCTTCGAGATCTCCGGCGTGCAGTCCGTTGTATTCACGGATTAGATGGCTTGGTTAAGTTTCTTGCGGCTTAGGCCCTCCTTAAAGGCCACGTCACGTTACGGAAGTGTGCGCGTCCAGGATCTTAGCCTCGCCTCTCAGTTGTACCCGGCCTCAATATCAATATAAGTCCCTTGTAATAATCCAGCCGTATTATTGAGGTCGTTTATGTCGTCTTCTGCTTCACCCGCCCTTTCTCTTACCAACTTACAAACCATCGATTCGATGAACGAAAAAGAGCTGGACGCGCTGCCGCACGGAGCGATCCAACTCGACTCTCTAGGTACCGTGCTGCGATACAACGCTTATGAGCAAAAGCTGGCAGGCTTAACGAAAGAGAAAGTCGTGGGAAAGAACTTCTTCGAACAAGTCGCGCCCTGCACCGATGTGCAGGAATTTTACGGGCGCTTCCGCGATGGGGTCGCGCAGAAAAAGCTCCACTGCAAATTTCGATATCACTTCTCCTTCAAAGTGAACCCGCGCGACGTCACCGTTACGCTCTTCTACAGTGAACGCGATGAGACGGTGTGGGTTTTTGTACAACCGCTTGAATCGCAGGGCAAGGCAGCGAAGTAATCAAGCACCTAGAGAGGCAATTAAGACCGCTTAACCTCCATCCCGAACCGAATGGGCAATCAACGCGATACCGATTTTCTGTCGGTATCGTTTTTCGGTGCTGTCTGAAAGGTGCGTTGTGGTTTAGATTGCCATATTTCAGACGATCGGGCCCGGTCCGATCAATCTGGCTTGCAGGAGTAACAATACAGCAGTCAGCCATAACACCGCCGCCATAATCAGTCCCGCGCACAGCAGCCGCGTGCCAGCATCGCGGATCAGCGAACACCCGAGCATACCCAGGACGCATAGCACTCCCGCCCAATAGTAAAGCGGCACTTCAAATACGCGCGCCAACGGAATGAAATGCAGGCCGACGATAACGGCGACCGCAATCGGAATCCAAATGCTTAGGCCAAGGCGCGCCAGCAGCGTCGCGCAGAGCCATATCAACCCGCTTTCGGTTCCAAATATGATTCCAAAGAGCATGCCGGCGCGCTTTCCTTTGGCCGCTGCCACCGGATCATGGATGCTCGGGATGTTTCTTAAAGGCTTAAGCCGCATAACGCACAGCGCGAGCAATACAATGGTTGCCACGGACCCTGCCGGAATCGACCAGACGGGGTGCGCGGGCCAGAGGGCAAGCGCTACGATGCACCACGCGGAGCCGAAAAGCGTGAGGATGGCCGCCCCCGCAACGCTGCCACGGACATGCGCTACAGTCGACACGCCTCCACGATACCGATTGCGCGGGATGGGCGCAATCGGCTAAGGTTTTCCATCAACGCACTTTTCAGACACTACCCGCTCTTTTCCTTCCCAGCTCCCTCCCGCCTACGGGTGATTTATACTGACAGGTTTGGCTTTGACAGCCAAAGTCAGAGGTCAGGAGTGAGCTGGTGAAAATCCTGGTTTGCATGAAGCAGGTGCCGCAGAAAGATGCACCACTGAAGTTGAATGAAACGGGCGCGTGGATTCGCGAAGATGTTTCGTACGAAGTAAACGAGCCCGACGCTTACGCTCTGGAAGAAGCTCTGCGTCAAAAAGAGAAGCACACTGGCGAAGTCGTAGTCATCACTTCAGGCCCGGCGCGTTCGCAGCAGGTCCTTCGCGAGGCACTGGCGAAAGGCGCCGACCGTGCCATCCATCTCGAAGACAACGCCTTCGTCGGCCTCGATGCCCTCAACACCGCCAAGGCCTTTGCCGCTGCCATCAAGGATGAGAAGTTCGATCTGATCTTTACCGGCTTGCAATCCGACGACTACGGCTACGCGCAAACCGGCGTGATCCTGGCCGAACTGCTGGGCTGGCCGCACGCCACCATCATCATGCAGATTGAAAAAAACGAGACCGG
>PLUJ01000321.1 GCA_003165455.1 Acidobacteriaceae bacterium
CGGCCGCAGAAGCGCGATTTCGCCGGAAAATATACTTGGGTAATGTCGCCGCGGTGGCTCGACAAACGCACGGGTGATCATCTTGCCCTCGATACCGGAGGCGGACCGATTGCCAGGCTCTGGGCGACGGCGCTCGCCGGACTAGTCGACATCGGCTACATCAAAGCTACCGGCAAGAGCGTGAAGATCTATCTGCCGAAGACCATGTCCAAGCCCGAAGTCGAGTTTGAGTGGAAGATTCCGCAGTGGAGCAATGCCATCGAACGCGACCGGGCACGGACATACTTCCAGGCTTACGCGGCGGCTTGCGCGCTGCATTTCGTGGAGAAAGCGTTGGAGGAGTTGCATGCCGGCAAAACGAAAACCTGGTCAGATTTCAAAGTACCGGAAGAAGCGATTGGATGCGGGTTCCACGAAGCAGTTCGGGGCGTTCTGTCGCATCACGTTGTGATTCGTAAAGGCAAGATCGCAAACTATCATCCGTATCCGCCGACCCCCTGGAATGCGAATCCCCGGGATATCTACGGAACGCCTGGCCCTTACGAGGACGCTGTACAGAACACGCCAATTTTCGAGGAGAACGGTCCTGACAAATTCAAAGGCATAGACATCATGCGCGCAGTGCGGAGCTTTGATCCCTGCCTGCCCTGCGGTGTGCATATGTATCTGGGGAACGGCAAGACTTTGAAGACCCACCATTCGCCGATGTTTGGAAATCAGAAGTGACTTGGGAAGGGAAGCCCGAGAGCCAAGCGGCTTTCATGGTCTTCCCTCCCGGTTCGTTTTAGACAGGAAGAGCCCTGATACCTTTATGGCGGATGACAAAGAATTCCAGGTCAGAGTCCAACAGATCGGCGAACTGGTCGGTGAACTGGAAAATATCTCCGAACCGGACGCCCGCGTCGGCGCGAAAGCCTTGGTGCAACTCTTGTTGGACTTGCATGCGGTTGGTATTGGGCGAGTGCTGGAAATTGTTGCGAAAAACGGTGAGACCGGGCAGCGGATTATCGATGATCTCGGCCGCGATCCATTGGTAAGCAGTCTGCTGGTATTGTACGGAATTCATCCGCTCGACCTGGACACGCGAATCGCTCAGGCGGTGGAGAAGGTTCGACCGCAGGTCCGCAAGGGCGGAGGTGAATTGGAGTTGCTAAGCAACCAGGAAGGCATGGTCCAGTTGCGGATTCAAATCACTGGGCACGCTTGTGGTTCAACGGGGAAAACCCTCAGGAAGATTGTCGAAGACGCGCTCTATGAAGCAGCCCCGGATATGAATTCTTTACAGATTGAAGGATTGGAAGAGGCTGCGGGATCGTCGGGCTTCGTGCCATTGGGCAAGCTGGGGGGTGTGATCGCGGCCACGTCAGCGCAGGAGCGGGCGTCGTAGCCAGTAAGAGCAAGAAATGAAACATGGGCCAATTATGAATGAAATTGTTCAGGCCGGCGGTGAAAATGCATTCGCCGCGTTGCGCCAGTTCGTTCGCCGCAAGAAAGACGTGGAGCGCTGTGAATTGTGCAGCGCCGAGGTTGGGGCCGGGCATCCTCACCTCATTGAACCAGGAAACCGGAAACTGTTGTGCACATGCAACGCCTGCGCGATCCTGTTTAGCGGAATGGGAACAAGATACAAACGAGTTGCTCGACGAGTGCTTGGGCTCCCAGACTTTCGCCTTTCCGATGGTCAATGGGAGAGCCTGATGGTGCCGATCAGCATGGCTTTCTTTTTCCGAAGCACGCCGGATAAGCGGGTGGTCGCTTTCTATCCCAGTCCTGCAGGGGCAATAGAGTCACTGCTTCCGCTTGAGACGTGGTCCGAGATTGAAGTCGAAAATACCATACTGAACGAGATGGAAGCCGATGTTGAAGCCTTGCTGGTCAACCGGGTTGGCCATGCACGAGGCTTCGGCGATCCAGAGTATTACATGATCCCAATCGATGAATGCTACAAGCTGGTCGGCATGATTCGGTTCCACTGGAAAGGATTGTCCGGTGGTACCGAAGTCTGGCGGGAGATCGGAAAATTCTTCGAGGAATTGAAAAACCGGGCGACAGTCGTGAAAGAGGAAGCGCATTCCTGATCTGAGCTTCCAGATCGAGAACGCGGAACCGCAGCGCTTCAGCGCGGCTCCGACGCTGCTATTCAAGTTGCGTTTGAGCAATCCCGTTCCCGGAGAAGTTATCCATTCGGTTGCATTGCGCTGCCAGATCCAGCTTGAGGTCACAAAACGCAAATACACGGACGAAGAGCAGAATCATTTGCGGGACCTCTTTGGCGAGACCGAACGCTGGGGCCAGACTCTGAAGACAATGCTTTGGACTCACGCCAGCGTGGTGGCACCCGCTTTCAAAGACACCTGCGTCGTGGATGTTCCGGTGCCATGCACCTTCGATTTCAACGTGGCGGCGACTAAATACTTTCATGGCCTCGGCGACGGCGAAGTGCCGCTCAGTTTCCTGTTCTCTGGAACGGTGTTTTATGAGGACGCTCAAGGAGCGCTGCAAGTTGCGCCGATCCCGTGGGACAAGGAGGCCCGCTTTCGCCTGCCCGTGAAGTCCTGGCACGACATGATGGATATTTATTATCCCAACAGCGCTTGGTTGTGTTTGCGCCGAGATGTGTTCGAGCGATTGTACGAATACAAAGTCGCCCACGGAATTCCCACTTGGGAACAAGCGCTTGAGCGCGTGCTTCCCGCGTTGGAAGAGGTTACCGAGCGATGAATACCAAGGCCATCGACGTGATCGCAAATGCGGTGCTCTACGAAGGGTACATGTTATATCCGTACCGCCCTTCGTCGGTGAAGAACCGCCAGCGCTTCAACTTTGGCGTGCTTTATCCGCGGTCCTACAGCCGAGCGCAATCGGGTTCGGACGCGTGGAGCGCACAGGCAGAATGCCTGGTCCAAACATCTTCCCCCATTGAACCTGGGGTCGAGGTAAAAGTTCGATTCTTGAAATTGGTGACGCGCGCGACCGCAGAGGGTACGTCGGAAGGAAGCACCAAAGCAGCTGTCTCGTGGCAGGAAGCAATTGAGTGTGACGTCGCAGTTTCGCACTGTAATCTTGAAAAACTGGCGTCTGCGCCCTCCATTTGGCCGTTCAGCTTCGCGGCCAAGACAAGCGATGAAGTCGTCCGCGACGCGAGCGGGAATAGGGTCGGCGAAATTGTACGGACCCAGGAGTTTGTCCAGGGAAAAATTGAAATCAGCGCTGAGCGAAAGGCACGTGATCTATTCAAGCTTAGCGTTCGGGTCGATAATCTAACGGAGTTCGACGGTTCGGGAGAGATGCGCGATCAGGCGCTGGCGCGATCTTTGGTTTCCGCACATATCCTGCTGGGCGCGGCCGGCGGCCAGTTTGTATCCTTGCTTGATCCTCCTGAAAATTTGAAAGAGGTTGTGGAGAGTTGCCACAACATTGGAATTTGGCCGGTTTTGGTGGGAGCCGAAGGTGAGCGCGATACCATGCTTGCCTCACCTATTATTCTCTATGACTATCCGCAAATTGCGCCAGAAAGTCAGGGCGATTTCTTTGACGGAGCGGAGATTGACGAGATTCTCGCGCTCCGCATCCTGACGATGACGGATGCCGAGAAGCACGAAATGCGTCATGGAGATGAGCGCGCCCGCAAAATGCTCGAACGAACCGAAAGCCTGCCGATGGAACACCTGATGAAGCTCCACGGAACTTTGCGGGAGTTGCGGCCGCTCAAAGAAGAGACGCCATGAACGAATGGGAATGGCAACTCCTGGAAGACAAGAAGCCGGTCGAAGATCTGCATATCGACGGAATTGAAGTAAAGCAAGGAAGCCGGGTACGGCTTCGTCCAAAGCCGGGTGGCGACATTATGGACATTGCACTTGCCGGCAAGAGTGCCATTGTTGAATCGATCGAGCAGGACTACGAAGGTAAGACTCACTTGGGAGTGGTCGTCGACGACGATCCGGGACGCGACATCGGATTGATGCGACAACCGGGGCATCGTTTTTTCTTCACGGTTGAAGAAGTCGAACCGTTGGTGGCCGAACTTGATCCTGCAATGGCGACATCCGCAACGCCCCGCATCCTGATCGCCGGAGTTGGAAATATCTTTCTTGGCGACGATGCCTTCGGGGTGGAAGTCGCCCGGCGTTTGTCCACTTGTGAGTTGCCGAAGAATGTTCGAGTGACCGACTTCGGGATCCGCGGTTACGACCTGGCTTACGCGCTGCTCGATGGATACGACACCACCATCCTGGTTGATGCCTGCCCGCGAGGCGATGTCGCCGGCACGCTCTATGTGATTGAGCCCGATCTGAACGACCTGGGTGGCCCGGACGAACAGCAGGCTCCCGTCGAAGGTCACAGCATGAACCCGTTGAACGTCCTTCGCCTTGCCGCGTCGATGGGCCCGTTGAAACGCGTCCTGTTGGTGGGATGCGAGCCGGGAACGCTCGGTCCGGAAGAAGGGCAGATGGGGCTCAGCGAGCCCATCGAAGCAGTCCTCGATGATGCCGTGAAACTGGTGCAGTCGCTGATTGCCAGAACGCTGAATGGGGAAGAACCGGTTGCGAAAACATAAACGATATTCATTGAGAGGAGATTGCCGGGGCCATGGATTTCTCTGAAGATGCGAATCATTCGGGAACTGACAAAGACATGCTGTACATGCTCGGAGGAGCGGCCCTGGTCTTGTTCGGGACCGGACTCATCCTTTCGAATCCGATGGTGCGGCGCTACCTGGGACAGATAGGCGTGGGCAATCTCATGACCGCAGCTTTACCGGACGTCGATCGGTATCTCAAGTTACGCAATATGTAATCTGGGGATTCTACTGTGGGAGTAGCGACGCACACCACCGTGCGATACGTGATGGACACGAGAGCCAGCCAGTTCACGCTGCAGGTTTTCGCCGGTGGAGTGTTGTCTGCTTTCGGTCACAGTCCAACGATTGCCATCCGCGACTATTCGGGCGAAGCGCAAGTGAATCCCACTGATCTCGCTCAATCTTCGCTGAAGGTGACCATCAAAGCCGAATCGCTGGCGGTGAGGGACGACATTTCCGACAAAGACCGCCGCGAGATCGAGAGCGTCATGCGGCAGGAAATTCTGGAGACTTCCACTTATTCCGAGATCGTCTATGACTGCTCGAATTTCGCAGCCACCGCGGCCGGCGAGGGGCAGTACGTAGTGATGCTCAATGGCGAGTTGAGCATGCACGGCATCACCCGTTCTCAGGTTGTTCGGGCGCGAGTCACCGCAGGCGAGGATGTGTTACGGGCCTTCGGAACTTTCACCATCCTGCAAACGGACTATGATCTGAAACTTGCGTCCGTTGCGGGCGGTGCGCTCAAGGTGAAAGACGAGTTGAAGTTTTCTTTTAACCTGCTCGCGAGAAAGAAACAATAACTCTATGTGCTTAGCCATACCGGGACAGATTGTAGAGCTTTTCCCCGATCAGCCGACTGCCGCCATGATTGAAGTGGTGGGCGTCCGACGCAAGGTTGATTTGGGACTCTTGCAGGACAATTTACCGGTGAAAGGCGATTGGGTGCTCATCCATGTTGGTTTTGCCATGAGCAAGATCAGTGAGGAAGACGCGATTGACCAGATGCGAATGCTTCGGATGCTGGGAGAGGCCGAATTCGCCATGGAAGAAGTTGAAGGCTACGGTCTGGAAGATTCCTAGAACCATCAAGCCTATTGACGCATTTTACTGCGGCGGGTGAAGGATTTAGTATGAAGTTCGTCGACGAATTTCGCGAGCCCGAGGTCATCACCAAAACGGCGGAAGAGATTCGCCGGCTTGCCGATCCCGATCGTCATTACCGCATCATGGAAGTATGCGGCGGGCACACCCATGCCATCTATCGTTTCGGCTTGAAAGATCTGCTTTCCTCCAACATTGAACTGATTCACGGGCCCGGCTGCCCGGTGTGTGTTCTTCCGATGGGAAGAATCGATGATGGCCTGTCCATCGCGCAAGATCCGAACGTGATATTCGCCGCCTTCGGTGACATGATGCGAGTGCCGGGGACAACGGGAAGTCCTCTGGAGCACAAGGCCCGCGGAATGGATGTTCGCATTGTGTATTCTCCATCGGACGCTTTGAAACTGGCGAAGAATAATCCGGATAGGCATGTGATGTTCTTCGCCATTGGATTTGAAACCACCGCTCCTTCGACCGCATTGACGCTGGTCCGCGCCAAGGAATGGGGACTCCACAATTTTTCCGTGTTCTGCAACCATGTGACAATTATTCCAGCGATTCGGGCGATTCTTGATTCTCCCGATATGCGGATCGATGCGTTCATCGGGCCGGGCCATGTGTCGACAGTAATTGGTTGCCGGCCCTACGAATGGATCGCGAAGAACGAACACAAGCCCGTTGCGGTTTCCGGATTTGAGCCGCTGGATATTCTTCAGTCCATTGTCATGGTTTTGCGGCAATTAAAGGCAGAACAAGCCATGATCGAAAATCAATACAAACGGGTGGTGCCTTGGGAAGGGAACAGCGCTGCGCTGCGGGCGATTGCCGAAGTTTTTGAATTGCGTCCTTATTTTGAGTGGAGAGGGCTTGGCTTCATCTCGCAATCCGCTTTGCGCATCAAAGAGAGCTATGCGGAATGGGACGCCGAAAAGCGTTTTGTAGTTCCCGGCGTGCGCGTGACCGATCCCAAGGCGGCGCAATGCGGAGAAGTGTTGAAAGGCGTGCTCAAGCCGCATCAGTGCAAACTTTTTGGCCGGGAGTGCACTCCTGAGCATCCGATTGGTGCACTCATGGTTTCATCCGAGGGATCATGCGCAGCGTACTTCAATTACGAACACCGCAAAACGGAAATGGTGACCAGCATAAGCTCGATGGCATAGGACCTGGGACGACCGTCACGTCGGTCGTTGACGGATCGCCCAAAGTCCGCTTCCGCGAACCGCAAATCGAAATGGCCCATGGGGCCGGAGGTAAAGCCAGCCGACGGCTGGTGGAAGGACTCTTTGCTCCTTTGCTTTTTGGGGCCGCATCAGGGCCTTTGGGAGATGCCGCTCATCTTGATTTCGATGGGACAAAAATTGCAATCACGACGGACAGTTTCGTCGTCAAGCCCTTAGCTTTCCCTGGCGGCTCCATCGGTGAATTGGCGGTAAACGGCACGGTAAACGACCTGGCAGTTTCGGGAGCGAGAGCAGAAGCCATGGTCGTGACTTACGTGCTCGAAGCCGGGCTGCCTACGCCCGTGCTGGAAGCGGAAGTTCGTGCCATGGGGAACGCAGCCCGCAAAGCTGGTGTGATCATCGCGGGCGGCGACACTAAAGTTGTCGAACACGGCAAAGCCGATTCCATGTATATAACGACCACTGGAATTGGACGTCCTATTCCCGGCGTGAACATCGATCCGAAGTCAGTTCGTCCGGGCGACAAGATTATTCTCTCCGGGCCCATTGGAGATCACGGGATCACGATTCTTCTCGCGCGCGGAGAGCTCGATCTGGAGGCAGATCTTCGTTCTGATACGCGCTCTGTGCTTCCTCTGGTAGAAGTTCTGGCAAAGGCCGCAGGGCCGGGCATTCGCTGGATGCGGGACCCGACGCGTGGGGGCGTGGCCACTTCGCTCAACGAGCTGGCGCGCGATTGCAGATTGGGAATTGTGCTTTCTGAAGAACAGTTGCCGATGCATGATGCAGTTCGAGGTGCCTGCGAGTTGCTAGGTTTGGATCCGCTGCATATCGCGAATGAAGGGCAGTTTCTTACCGTGGTGGCGCCCGAATACGCGGAGTCCGCGCTGAACGCTTTGAATCTGGCGCCGGGTGGGGAAGAGGCAAAGATTATTGGCGAAGTTCGCGAGCCGCCGGCCGGGGCCGTGTTAGTGAAAACACTCTATGGTGGCAGCCGAATCGTGGACATGCTGGTTGGCGATCCGCTCCCGCGCATTTGTTGAAATGGAAGGAACTAAAGTATGACCACGATGTACGGATTAGCGACGCAAGTGGAAGAGCGCCTGCTGTCGCGAAATCAAATCGTCGAGGACTTTCTTTCGCGTGAGGCGTTTCGCCTGGCGGAGGCGTGTCGCTCCTTATCCGAGCGGTTCCTTCAAGGCGGCCGCCTGCTCGCATTCGGCCGCGGTCCCTACGCAACCGATGCCCAGCATGTCTCTGTGGAATTCGTTCATCCAGTGATCGTGGGAAAACGGGCGCTTCCAGCACTCGATATTTCCATGCTTTTCCGCCCGTGGCTGGAGGCCATCCTTCATCCCGATGACATCGTGATGGGCTTCGGTCCTCCCGAGGGAGATGCCGAGATTCAATCGGCTCTCAAGTTTGCCAATGAGCGAAATGCGTTGACCTTTGCTCTCCCAGGAGTGGACGGATCTTACGCAGTGGAAGCCTGTGCGAAAGATCCGTTCATTCATCAAGAAGTGATTGAGGTCCTGTATCACGTGCTTTGGGAGAGCGTGCATGTCTTCCTGGAGCACCGCGAATTGGGCCATGATGTTGGCGACGCTGGATTTCTATATCCCTTCCTTGGTCAGGAAAAACAGGAAACCGGGGATTTGATTTCCGAGGTAGCAGGCTCGATCCAGATGAAGGCGCAGCGCGATTCCACGCTGCGCGCGCAAGTCGCGCGCGAACAAGCGGAATTGATTAGCGGCGCATCCGTCGCGATTCACGAACGCCTGCTCAGAGGCGGGAAACTCATCATCTTCGGCAACGGCGGGTCCGCAACGGACGCCAATGATTGGGCCATCGACTGCGTGCTTCCTCCCTCCGGATATCACCCCGTTCCGGCGGTCTCGCTGTCGCTCGAACCTGCGAATATCAGCGCGATTGGGAACGATGTCGGGATGGAGGCCATTTTTCTGCGCCAGTTGATCGCCCAGGCATGCCCGGAAGATGTTGCCATTGGGATCTCCACCAGTGGCGGATCACGCAATATCATCGTGGCATTAGAAGAAGCCCACAAGCGGAAGATGCTGACGGTTGCGTTGTTGGGTTATGACGGCGGCGAGATCAAACGCCGCGGCGTCGCAGATTTCCCCATCGTCGTTCACTGCGATTACATCCCGCGCATTCAGGAAGTGCAGGCGTCGATCTACCACATCATTCGAGAGAATCTGGAGGTACTGGCCCGTGGCCAAGCTTGAACTTTACGGCACAGCAGGTTGCCCTTATACGCAAGAAATCCGGGAGTGGCTGGAGTGGAAAAATTCCGAGTTTGTTGAATTTGACGTCGAGGCCGACCCTGAAGCTCGGCAACGCATGAGCGCTGTTGCCCCCGGTCATCGCAGTGTGCCGATACTAGTCGAAGATGGCAAGGTAGTTCAAATTGGCTGGCAGGGCCATAGCTGCATCGTGGATGCCGCGTGAGCTTTGATTAATGATGCCCAGCGCATGTTCTATTCGAGTTCGTGGCGTAGTGCAGGGCGTCGGCTTCCGTCCTTACGTTTACCGTCTCGCTCGCGCCAACACACTCAAGGGATGGGTGCTGAATGGCGAAGAAGGGGTTGAGATTTATCTGGAAGGCGCTGAACGTGGATTGCAGGCTTTTGTTCGAGATTTGAGAACCCGACCGCCGGCCGCAGCCGCCATCGTAGAAATTGAAGTGCATCGTGCCCAATCCTTAGGCCTGACCGAGTTCACCATCCGTGAGAGTCAGAGACGGGAGCGGCCAACGGTGCGCATTTCTCCCGATCTCCCGGTTTGCGATGCTTGCCTGGAAGAACTTTTTGATCCATCGAACCGGCGCTACCGGTATCCGTATATTAACTGCACCAACTGCGGTCCCCGCTATACGGTCGTTCTCGGGTTACCTTACGACCGGCCCAGGACTACCATGCAGAATTGGCCGCTGGACGAATACTGCGCTAACGAATATCAAGATCCGGGCAACCGCCGTTTTCACGCGCAGCCGGTGGCTTGTTCTGCTTGCGGACCGGGTTATTATTTGCGGTTGGACAACACGGTTGTCCCTGGGAATGAAGAGAGCATCCGCAAAGCTGTGCTGCTTCTCAAGGACGGCAGTATTCTCGCAGTAAAAGGGCTCGGCGGCTACCATCTGGCTTGCGATGCAGCGAATTCAACTGCCGTCATCGCACTACGGGAGCGCAAGTATCGCAAGGAGAAGCCTTTTGCTGTAATGGCAAGAAACCCCAAGGTTGCGCGCGGTCTGGTAAAACTTTCAGCCGAAACCGAAGAGTTGCTAGTCTCAAGGGCGCGCCCCATTGTGCTTGCTCCGGCGCGAACGGGATCTAGCGAAGTGGCTGCGGAAGTTGCGCCGGAGAATAATGAACTCGGCGTTATGCTGCCTTACACCCCTTTGCATCACTTGCTCTTCGCCGCGGGTGCGCCGAAAACACTAGTCATGACCAGCGCCAATCGGTCGAGTGAGCCGATCGCTTTCGAAGATGGCGAAGCAATTTCGCGCCTCTCTGGAATCGCCGACGCATTCCTGATCGGAGAGCGTCCGATTGCGCGCCGGGTTGATGATTCGGTCGTTCGTGCGGGAACATTTGGCCCAATGATTCTTCGACGATCCCGGGGCTATGCTTTGGGCGCAGACGCGGCCTTCCCACGAACGCGGCCGATTTTAGCCGTCGGTGCAGATCTGAAAAACACAATCACCTTAGTCGTGGATGGTCAGGCATTCGTCAGCCAGCACATCGGAGATTTGAGTGATTATGAATCATTCTGCGCATTTCGGGAAACGATCCGGGACATGATTTCGATGTACGAAGTGCGGCCGGAAGAACTCCTGGTCGTTCATGATTCGCATCCCGAATACGTTTCGACGGCGCACGCTCTTGGACTCGGTGGCTTCCGTTTGCAATCCGTTCAGCACCACCGTGCGCACATCGCCTCCGTGGTGGCCGAGCGAGGCGACTGGAGCAGGCGGATCGTAGGAGTGAGCTTCGATGGCACCGGCTACGGCGACGGTGGAAACATCTGGGGCGGCGAGATATTCGTAGGGAGCGTCACGGAGGGTTTTGAGCGAGTAGCTCATCTACGCAGTGCGCCGTTGCCGGGTGGAGATGGCGCTGCGCAATATCCAGTGCAGGCTGCTGCGGGCTTCCTTTCGGAGCTTGATAGTTTGCCCGATCTTACTGCCGAACCATTTGCCTTTCCTAAACGCTACAAAGATGCTTTGAATTTGATCGATAAAAAAGTCCGAACGTTCGCGACAACTTCAGTTGGACGCCTCTTCGACGCAACCGCCGCCCTCCTCGGTTTTACTCGCGAGATCACATTTGAAGGACAGGCTGCGATGTGGCTGGAACAACTTGCCCGGGGTGTTCCCGCGACGGAGCCATATCCATTTCCCTACACAGGTGAGGAATTGGATTTCCGGCCACTGTTGCATTCGGTGATTTCGGACCGTCGGCGCGGGCGCGATCTTTGTGAAATTGCCTACGCTTTCCATGGCGGCATCGCACGAGGCTTATACGACGCACTAATCACTATTTGCAAAGTCGAAGACATTCCAACCGTAGTTCTTTCCGGAGGCGTCTTTCAGAACGAATTACTGCAGGAATATCTGAAAGAATTGCTCAAGAACGAAAAGTTGGAGATATGGACAAACCACGCCGTTCCCCCTAACGATGGCGGGATCAGCCTGGGACAAGCTGCGATAGCAGGGTTTAGCGTGTTAAATCGCTCAAATTGAGGAAGGACTTATGCACGAGCTTTCCGTAGCGATGAGCATCGTTGAGATGGCCGAAGAAGAGATCGAGCGTCGCACCGCCCAAGAGCACAACTNNATCGAGGCGAAGCTCATGTAATCGCAATCCATCTGAAGCTCGGGCGGCTGTCGGGTGTGGTTAAGGAAGCTCTGATGTCCTCTTATGAAATCGCATGCGACGACTCCCCGTTGAAAGGGTCGACCCTGATGATCGAAGAGGTCCCAGTGTTGATCTTCTGTTCAGGTTGCCAGGCCGCGCGACCCGTCAGCTCGATGCACCTGTTTTGTTGCGCGGAGTGCGGCCAGCCGAGTTCAGAAGTCGTGCAGGGCAAGGAAATCGAAGTTGTTGCGTTGGAGATCGAAGAATGGGCGCCCAGCCACGGTTAGTTGAAGTTAGAAAGAACGTACTGAAACAAAACGATCTGACTGCTCGGAACCTTCGCGAGCAATTCAAAGCCGCAGGTGTGTTTGTCGTGAGTCTTGTTTCGAGTCCGGGTACCGGAAAGACGATGTTGTTGGAAAAGACACTGTCGCTGCTTGGCCAAACTCATCGCGTAGCCGCCCTCGTCGGAGACCTCGCCACGGAAAACGATGCGATTCGGTTGGCCCGCAGTGGGGCACCCGTCAAACAAATCACCACGGGAACGCTATGTCACCTTGAGGCTGCCATGGTGCGAAACTCCCTGGACGGATGGAATCTCAATGAATTGGATTTTCTATTCATTGAGAATGTCGGGAACCTGGTTTGTCCGGCGTCCTACGATTTAGGGGAAGACCTGCGGCTGGTCCTTATCTCCGTCACCGAGGGCGAGGACAAACCGCTCAAGTACCCAACCATTTTCAACAGCGCCGACGTCGCGATAATCACGAAGGTGGATCTGGCCGAGGCGGTTGAATTCGATTGGCCCACGGCATGCGGCAATATCCAGGCGGTCCGCCCCGGAATGGAAGTGTTGAAAGTGTCGGCCAAGACGGGAATTGGAATGGAAAAATATCTGGAGTTTCTTACTGCGCACTTCGAAGGGTGCAGATCCCCGATTGCGTAGGTTGACCAGAAAATATTTGGAGGCCCAAAGCGGAGCACAATAACTGCCGAATGAGAGCCTCTTATCCCGACATGCACGTATGGACCACGACTGTAAGTGCTTCACTACGAGTGAGAGCGTCGAGAACGATTCATTTGCGAAACCACTGTACGGGCTAACACCTGTACCCGGGGTTCGAATCCCTGCCTCTCCGCCACCCAGGTGTCGGAAAATTGCTGCAAACCTCTTTCAACACACGTCCTTCCACATCGTCCGCTTGATAGCCATCAAGCGCCCATTGCTCGTGGTGAGTATTGAAGTCGGCGGTGCTGCCTGGAGTTGCCCTTACAGCGAAATCTTACCTGAATACAATGCCATTCCAACGACGGCGTCAATCCGCAGGGCATCGAGCTGGTCGATTTCACGCTGCGTGTTGATGCCGCCGGCGACCGCTACCCGCCGCGACGTGGCCTGCCGAATTTCATTCACAATTTTCATTGGAATTCCTCCCATCAAGCCTTCGGTGTCGATGTGCGTGTAGAGAAAAGTGCCGCAGAAGGGTTCCAGAGCGCGGATCATGTCGAACGGCGTTAGTGTGGTTTCTTTGCGCCAGCCGTCGATCGCGACCCGGCCGCCTCGCGAGTCGAGAGCGAACACAAGCGCTGCGCCGCCGAGTGCACCTTCGAGGCTCGCAGCGTATTGGGTGTTGATCTTACCGTCCTGCATCAACGCAGAACCGAGGATGACTCTGCTCGCGCCCGCTTGCAAGATCTCTCGTGCGGCTGCGATGCTCCGAATCCCGCCACCTACCTGGCAATTGAGCCGCCGCACAATCCGATTCACCAGCAACCGGTTATTCCCAGCTCCCAGAGCTGCGTCAAGGTCGATCACCTGCACCAGCGGGAACTTGGAGAAGCGCTCGATCCAATAATCGAGGTTGTCGAACTCCAGCGCTTTCTTCTCACCCTGAACCAACTGAACAATCTTGCCGCCCATCAGGTCGATCGAGGGAATCAGCACGGCCACCGCACCGGCACGCTGGCGTTGTGCAGTTCACGCTTTAGTTGCGCGATATTCTCGATGCCGAAGTGAAAGATCGAAGCGGCCAGAGCTGCGTCAGCGCGCCCTTCGTTAAACACCTGGATGAAATCGAGTGCCGATCCCGCGCCCCCGGAAGCAATGACAGGAATCGGGACTGCTTCGGCCACCTCACGTACTAATTGGCAGTCGAAACCAGATTGAGTTCCGTCGCGGTCCATGGAAGTCAGCAGAATCTCGCCAGCTCCGGCCGCGGCCGCTTCGCGCGCCTATTCAATTGCATCCCGGCCAGTTGGCACGCGCCCGCCGGAGGTGAACACTTCAAAACCTCGCTTAGCAGAGCCACCGTTCACCTTTCTGGCATCAATGGCCACGACGACTGCCTGCGAACCAAAGCACGCGGCGATCCTGCCGATCAACGTGGGGTCGTGAACTGCGGCAGAGTTGATCGCGATCTTGTCTGCGCCTGCATCGAAGATCGCAGCTGAATCCTCGAGCTGGCGGATTCCACCACCCACGGTGAAAGGAACAAACAATGAGCGGGCGGTCGCGCGGATCACGTCGAGGAGCGGACGCCGGTTCCCGCTGGTCGCGGTAATGTCGAGCAGGACGATTTCATCCGCACCGCTGCGCGCGTGAGCCGTGGCGCACTGCGCCGGATCGCCGGCGTCCCGAAGATTCTTGAACCGCACACCCTTCACGACGCGGCCACCATCCACGTCCAGGCAGGCGATAATGCGCTTGGTTAACACTCTAGACCTCGCAAAAAGTCTTCAGGATCGCCAGCCCCACGTCTCCTGATTTCTCCGGATGAAACTGCACTCCGAAAATGTTTTGCCGCTCGACGGCGGCGGTAAACCGTAGCCCGTATTGAGTAGCGGCACTCGTTGTGGCAAGCACAGGCGCGTAAAAAGAATGCGTGTAGTAAACAAATGAATCTTGTGCGATGCCGCGCAGCAGTCGCGAGCCTTCCTGGACTGTCAAAGAATTCCAGCCAACATGTGGCGACTTCACCGAGGGCGGAAACCGACGGCATCTACCGTTAAAAAAGCCCGAGCCCGCAACCTCACTGCACTCCTCACTTCCCTCAAAAAGCCACTGCATTCCCAGGCAAATCCCGAGAAAAGGTTTTCCCAAGGAAGTGTCTCGCAGCAAGGCCTCTCGCAGGCCCGAGCGGTTCAGAGCTCGCAGAGAGGAAAAATGCCCCACACCAGGCAATACGATTTTGTCCGCCACGTTCAAGGTATGGGATTCGTTTGTCACTACGGCGTCAGGTCCGAGGTAGTCGAATGCCTTCCAGAAGATTTCCTGAATGTTGTCTGCCATCTGCTGGAGGCGTTCTTCGGTGTCGAGCTGTACTTGTTGGGCGCGCCGTAAAGACCTGGTGTAGAGGACAATCAGAACAGAAAAGAACGGCGGCCCCGAAAAGCAAGAAAGCGGAGAATATGTCGAGCACGCGAAGCTTGGTATTGAACGTTGCTAGGAGCACAGCGATGAAGACAACGCAAACGCCCGCCGAAATAAGGGGCCAGTTAGGATAAGCCACCCATCTGGCGGAGGATTCTCGACGGGGTGGGTCAACATAGTGCATTGCATTTTCGGGGAGTTGCGGTCGCCAGCGCGACCAATGCAGATCGGCATGAGATGCGCGCTTGTACCGAAACTGCCAGAACCGCCGCAGTTTGGGCCGATACTACGCGCCTACATGCAATGGGTCAAGAAGCCGCCCAAGCGGCGGTGAAGTGTCAGTTTCCGAGCGGCCGACCAGTTGGGAATGGTTCTATTCTTGGACACCAAGCGCGTTTGCCGTTACCAATCCGACGGACGAACCGATACCTTCCGGGTTGCCCGTCATCCGCCCAGAATCCGAAACCGTCCAGGTGGTGAGCGCTATGAGATTTCGAGCAATTTAACGGATTCGCGTCAT
>PLUJ01000120.1:0-1670 GCA_003165455.1 Acidobacteriaceae bacterium
GGGAAGGGCACGACTTTAGTCGGGCCGAAAGAGGCCACGACGCAACGCGGCTTTCAGCCGCCGAGGTGGGCCCCGTTTACTTCCTACGATGAAAGTGATTCACTGTCCGCGGAATAACGCAGTGAGCAACAACACAACACCAGCTCCCACGAAAACGAGCAGTGCCATTCTTGGACCCGGTTCCTTGTTCACCTCGGGAACCAAATCCGACGCCGCCACGTAGATTGTGACCCCGGCTGCAAGCGGTAGTCCGGCGTCTACGTGCTGACGGAAGATTGCCATGGTCAGAACGCCTGCCAGTGTAGCTCCGCCCAAGATAACTGACGCGCCCCACGCCGTACCTCGACTGCGTCCGCTTGCCAACATTACCGAACTCACCGTGAAACCTTCCGGGATTTTGTGCAGAAAAATCGCAAAAAAGATAATCCATCCCAGCGCGTTCGAAACCAGAAATCCGGATGCAATCGCAATTCCGTCGAAAAATGTATGAATGATCAGTCCCAGCAGCACCGAGTATCCCTTGTGCGCGTGCATGAACTCATCCTTGTGCGTCTCTTCGCCAAAGTGAAAGTGTGGTGTGAGCGTGTGTTCGAAGAAGTGAATCAGCAGATACCCGAGCAGAATCAGAAACGCAGCACTTCGGCCGCGTAGCTCCAGACTCTCCGGCACCATCTCGACCAGCGCCGTGGCCAGCATAAAACCTGCGCCCAGCGCCACGAAATAGCGTAGATAGCGCCGCTCCCAGTTGCGCTGGACAATAATGGTCCCGCCAAACACGTTGGCGGCAGCGGCGGTGAGGCCCAGCAGAATGCTGATGAGAATGGCGCTCATTTGTAGTAGTCGAGGATGATATCAGAGCTGATTCGCCCCCGAGACGGGGATTCGCCCAAAAGAAAAAGAGACTCGCAGAATAAAACTACTCGATAGCTTTTCTCTGTCTCACTCGATCTTTCTGTGTCTCTGTGGTGAGAATTTAACTTCTAACCGCTATGCCGAATGTGCATCACATCGCCATCCTGCACGATATAGTCCTTGCCTTCCAGGCGCAACGTCCCCTTGGCCCGAGCATTCGCCTCGGATCCCGCTTCCAGCAGTTGGTCCCAGCGGATCGTCTCCGCACGAATAAAATGCTTTTCCAGGTCGGAGTGAATCGCTCCCGCTGCTTCCTGCGCCCGGGACTTCGCCGGAACCTGCCATGCACGGCACTCATCTTCACCGGCGGTGAAGAAAGAAATCAATCCAAGTAACTTGTAGGTGGTACGAATCAAACGTACCAGACCACTTTCGGTCAGCCCGTAACTCGACAAGAATTCGGCCGCATCGGCGTCGCTCATCTCGGCAAGCTCCGCCTCAACTTTGCCGCAGATTGCGGTGGCCGCCGCATTTGTCCGCGATGCAATTTCCGTCAGTCCATACTTGCTCACAGCTTCTTCCAACTCTTTTCCCAGTTCCGTCGATTCACCGATATTCAGCACATAGAAAATCGGCTTCTCGCTCAGGAACATAAAGCCCTTGATGCGCTTCTTGTCCTCCGCCGACATCTCCATCTCGCGCAGCGGTTTGTCGGACTCCACCTGCGTCTTCGCCCGCTTCAACAACTCGAATTCTTTTTCGAGCTCCGCAGTCTTCATCTTCTTAAGATCTTTCTCCAGCCGCTCCAGCCGCTTTTC
>PLUJ01000120.1:1728-16447 GCA_003165455.1 Acidobacteriaceae bacterium
TCGGGTTATAGAGCGCGGCCAGGCGGTCCAGGCGATCGTCCGGAACCTTGGCCACGCCAATATGTGCCTCGCGCGGATTCGCCCGCGCCGAATCGGAAAGATGCGCCTTTGTCAATATTCGAAACAACGATGTCTTGCCCACCTGCGGCAGGCCAATGATGCCAGTTTTCATAAGGAAGTTTCTAGCTGGTAGCTCTTAGACGCGGCTTCTAGGGCGCCTGAGCAAACTCGGAGTGGATACGGATCGTTCCTTCAGCACCCCTGCGTCCAACCTTTCAGAATAAACGAAGACGGCGATATTGCCCAATGTGTCAGGCGATTGGCAGTGGTGCAGTTTGCACCACTGCCAGGCGATTGATTGGTTCTCATTTAATTGTGGCTTACGGATTCCAGCTAAGCAGTCAGAGGATGGCCAATCTCCCAGTGGAGGCCAAAGGGATCAACCAGGCGACCCAGCCGCCAACCATGCTCCTCGCCCACCGGGAATATCTCCGATGCACCAGCCGCCAGCGCCCGCGCGAAAACTTTATCCGGGTCCGCGACCGTCAAGATCATTCGGACCGTGCCGCCACCAAGAGACTCCGGTTCTGGTTTATCCGGCTGTCCGTCACTTATCCAAAACTCTGCGCCGTCCACGGAAAACCGCGCAACCACTCCTGCCTCTGGATTTTCTAGCCGGTACAACATCACGGCTCCGAATGCTTCGCTGTAGAAGCGGAGAGCCTGTTCACCGTTGCGAACCGTGAGCCAGGGCGCAATAGTGCATGCGATTGGAACTCTTACTGAGCTCATAAATCCGTCCTAGCGCAACCCAAGTGGCTGCGCCGTAAGATAAACCACCACCAATCCTAGCAGCAGCACTGCACCTTCTACCCGCGTTGACCACACGTGAAGCGCATCGAACCGGACCCGCTCTGGATTATCGATCGGCGCGGCTCGGACATCTCCCAGCGACGCCCGCAATACATCCATGCGCGGAATGATGCCGAACTGCGAGATCAGCGTCAACGCTAACATCATGCAGAGCAAAATATGCCGTGCCGCAAATACATGCGCTGTTCCATCGGTAAACCGGCTATGCAGCAACGAGCTGGCCAGAAAAATAACCCCAGAGAAGATAGCGATCCAATGCAGCTTGGTCAGTGCCCGTCCGACTACATTGCCCGCGAGATGAGTATTAGGAAGTATTTCTGGAATCGAAAATGCAGTGGGCGCGAGCACGAAAGCGAAAAAAATCAGCCCGCCGATCCAGACCACGAGTGATAGCAACATAACGAAACGAAGGAATGACATTGCGGAGAATTATATCCTCACGGTGATCTTCTCAGAGGAGAGCCGGACGTTTATGCCCGAATTGCTCGACGATGAACTCCGCCGCGCCCGCCAACTCCATGTACCGTCGTTCCTCATCCGACCCCAGTTGACTTTCCCGCGGACCAGATCAGGAATTTCGCGTGACAAATTGTGATTGAGCCACCCGTCGCGGCGTAAATTTTCCCTACTCACATGCTACTCTGCGCCACGTATGAACCGCATTCCTTCGCTCGACGGTCTCCGCGCCATTTCAATCCTGATGGTGGTGATCGGGCATTTAGCGGAGTCGGAATTCCGCTCCCAAACCGCCACAGATGTGGCGGCGGCTTTCGCTAATCTCGGAGTGCGCATATTCTTCGTCATCTCCGGATACTTGATTACGAAGCTGCTGCTGAACGAGGAGAGCCGTACGGGCGGTCTCAACTTACGGGCCTTCTACACTCGTAGGGCGTATCGCATCCTGCCCGCGGCAACCTTCTTCATGGTGGCCGTGTTCGTCATCTTTCGCCACCAGTTGCACTGGTACGATGTTGCCGCGGCTGTTCTCTACCTGACCAATTATGACTATGCCAGTCCCTGGTTTCTAAAGCATTTGTGGTCGCTCAGCGTGGAAGAGCAGTTTTACCTGCTTTGGCCAAGCATCCTGAAGAAATGGATTTTGCCCCGGCAAAGAACCCATATCCTGCTAGCCGTAATCGCCTTCGCGCCCATTTACCGCGTCCTCTGTCATTTACTCCAATTGCGCGGACACGCCGACGGAAGTTTTCCTGCCGTGTCCGACGTTTTGGCAATCGGCTGCCTGCTTGCCATTTTCGAGTCCCGGCTGCTGCGGATCTCGCCCAGGCTCAAGGCATTGCAACTGCCGCCTTCCATGCTGCTTACTGGGCTGATGATTCTTGCCTTACTGTGCGTTCCGGTCTACTGGGGCATGCATGGGCTTCATCTGACCTTGCCGCTGCTGTTTTTGCTTTGGCCAGTGATGCACTTATCGATCGCTGGTCTGCTTCTACGAGCAGTGCAGTCGCCTGGCTGGATTCTGAACTCGAGACCTGCCGTCTGGCTGGGGAAAATCAGTTACAGCCTCTATCTCTGGCAACAGCTCTTTGTTTATGGCAAGCATGTTAATCCCTGGTACGGAACGGTGTTAGCGCTTGGAATGGCGAATCTCTCTTACTACGTGGTTGAACGCTCCGCCCTGCGGCTACGGGAAAAACGTCCAAACCTGGATGGTGCGAAGATTGTTGTCAGCATCGCCCCAGCATTATTCCCGCTTGCGACACGATCCGAGCCTTAGTTCCATACCTTCATTTCAACTTAACCATGCAGCAATGCTGCCATGCAACGGTGGGGAACTAGGAATTTAAAACCCGCGGGCAACTGCCGCTAAACGGGTACGGGCACGCTTTCCACAATCTCTTNNCCATCGCCTGCGCCGCGCGATACAGCGCCTGCGCCCCACGTGGCGAAACTCCCAATGACAGATATTCAGACTCACGCGTGCGCCGAACAATCTCCAGCGCGTAGGTCACGAGCGACTCATCCACGCGAATCAGCTTCACCGCTTCCTGCATTTCCAGCACATCGGCGCCGGTCAGGACCGGCCGCATCTCCTGCAAGTGCGCCGCCCCTGCCTCGGAGCGTAAAATGACGCGCTCGGCGGCGGCGTCCGGATACCCCATGCGCACCCGCATCAGAAAGCGATCCAACTGCGACTCAGGCAGCGGATAGGTCCCGTGATGCTCCACCGGATTCTNNCCGTGACCTGGCCTTCGTTCATCGCTTCCAGCAGTGCCGATTGGGTCTTTGGGGTCGTGCGATTGATCTCATCGGCCAGCAAAACGTTGGTGAAAACCGGGCCGCGTTTAAACTCGAATTCCTGCTCTAGCGCCGAATAGATTGAAATTCCAACGACGTCAGAAGGCAACATGTCACTGGTGAATTGAACTCGTTGAAAGGTGCAATCGATGGCCCGTGCCAAGGCCTGTCCCAGCGTGGTTTTACCCACGCCCGGAACGCCCTCAATCAGTAAGTGTCCGCGGGCAAAAATGCTGACCAAAGCGAGTCGCACCACTTCATCTTTGCCGCGTATGACGCGGCGCAGCGTTTTTTCGAGCTCGGCAGCTTTATGGGATACAGCAATGGCAGTCTCAGGAGACATTGAATGGATTTTACTATCGGGCGCGTCTCGGGGCGGAGTTACCGATGTCATAGCACAGCTGTGAGAGTGTTCGAGCTATTCAATTGATTTCCCGAACGGAGCAATTTGGCACTTCCCACAGCCGACGGTTCTTTACTGCATAAACTCCGCCGGGCGCCCCGTGAGACGCTCGATGCGCTTCGCAATCGGAGGGTGCGTCGAAAATAGGCTTCCAAAATTCACTCCCAGCAAAGGAGCGATAATGAACAAGTGCGCAGTCGAGGGCGATGCCGCCATTGGCACTCGCCGCGAATAAGCGTCCAGCTTCTGTAGCGCGCTCGCCAGCGCATATGGATTCCCTGTGGTATGTGCGCCCGTAGCATCTGCCTGATATTCACGTGAGCGCGACACCGCCATTTGGATCAGCGCCGCAGCAATCGGAGCAACAATCAACATTAATAGGGCTGCCAATCCGCCACCGCCGCGCTCCTCACGATCGCCGCCGCCCATTCCGCCGAAAATCATGGCAAAGCGGCCCATGCTGGCCAGCATGGTAATCGCGCCTGCAATGGTCGCGGCCACGGAGCTGATCAGGATGTCGCGATTGCCCACATGCCCCAATTCATGCGCCAGGACCCCTTCCAACTCCTCGTCATTCAGTAAACCCAAAATCCCGTGAGTCACTGCCACAGACGCGTGCTTCGGATTTCTACCCGTGGCGAACGCATTCGGTGATTCAGTCGGGATCACATACATCTTTGGCATCGGCAATCCCGTCTTTTGCGTCAGACGCTCCACTGCGGCGTACGCGCGCGGCAGGTCCTCGCGGGTCACCGGCTGGGCCCGGTACATTGCCAGGGCAATTTTGTCCGAGTAAAAATACGAAACAAAATTCATAACTGCGGCGAACGCCAATGCCAGCAGCATGCCGTTCTGCCCGCCAAACGCCCGCCCAATCAACATCAGCAGGAGGGTCAACGCGGTCAACAGAAACGCGGTCTTAAATGTGTTTCCCATAATAGGTTTGCTCTAAACCATCTTAATTGGATGTTACGCCTCGCAGCGCGATGCAGACGGGCACTTCCGGCAAACGCTTTCGCTACCCCCCCTCCCCCCCTCCACCTCGATCTATTGAAATCATGGGGTTAGCGCAAAATCAACGAATGATCAATTCGAATCAACTATTTACGAGCAAAATCTTACATCTAAAGGATTTAGCCGGGCGACGGCGTATTCGGGCGTTCCAAATTGGCAGCGAAAGCTCTGCGGACCCCTACGGCATGAGTTTAAAAACCGTGCCGCATCCGAACTCGCACGCTGAGCCGTCGCCGCCTTGCTGCGTGCTGCCATAGAGATTATCGCCATTTCTCGAGGTTAGTTCCGCATTAGGGTATCCTCCAGTCGAGCTAACCTCGAAGCTGTACAGGAGACCTAAAATCCAAGCCCTATGCTCCGTTGCGGATGGCTTCAACCGAAAGACACTGCCGTCTAATAAACCTGGACCAACGTTTATTGTCCCGTACAAATTGCCACGGGAGTCAAACCCAGAAACTGCAGGAGCGTAGTAAAACCCTTCTCCTCCAGCTGCATAGACAATGCTCTCCTCCCAAATCCCATTCCCGTCAAGGTTCAATTTGAAAACGACCCCGGATACCTCAGTACCGCCATTCGCCGCGCCGAACAAAGAGCCATCAGCGCCCAGAATGACACCGCCCATAGGTTCGGTGCCATCTGTTTTATTCATAAACACATGGACTAGCTTCTCGTCCCATGCGCCTTTGCTGCTGGTCGGCGGGCTCAGCTCGAATACTGTACCGCAACCCTGATTTGAGTTATGCGGGCAGTTGTACCCTCCGAGGAAAGTCGTACCGTAGAGATTGCCCGTGGTGTCGATGACCAGGCCGCCGTTCGGGCTGGCCCCGTCGCCAAACTTAGCACCTTCCGCCACACCCGCGAATCTATGCAGCACCTTCTCCGTCCATTGGCCGCCCTTTTGTTTCGGCGGACTCAACTCGAAGATCGTGCCGCATTGGCCACCATAGAGTGAGTCGCATGTTGTTCCCTTGCCTCCCCCGAACAGTGTCCCACCGTACAAGTTCCGCGCCTTGTCTAACACTAGATCGCCGAAGGCAACATAGCCGTCAGTGCCGCCCTGAAAGCTATACAGCACCGTCTCTGTCCACGCATCGCCTGCATGGGTCGGAGGCGATAACTCATATACGGTGCCGCATCCTACCGGCCCGCCTAATAGCAAGCAAGGCCCGCTGCCGCCATAGCCCGTCGTGCCGTACAGGTTGCCAGTGTCGTCGACGACCAGTCCGCCTTGCGGTGTGGCTCCATCGGCAAAAGCATAGCCCTTGAACACATACAGTACCGTCTCGGTCCACGCTCCGCCGTTTTCGGTCGGCGGCGTGAGTTTGTAAACGGTGCCACAGTTGTACGGGCTGAGGCAGGTGGCAGCGCCTCCCTCCTGCGTGACGCCGTAGAGGTTTCCGGCCGTGTCGAAAACCACTGCTCCCGTCGGCAAAGATCCATCTAAACCATTCTGGAAGCTGTAAAGCACTTGTTCGTTCCACTGCGCCGATGCGGGAGAGACAAATGAACAGACTACTAAGAGCGCCATAAGCACTCCACCAACTTTAATGACCTGTATCGTCGCCCTCGAATTTAAAACCTGGGAATACAAACTTTCGGGATTCATAGCCAGAAACCTTCTGCGGCGGAATTCTCAGCGTCGATGGGGAAGGGAGGGAGATTGCGCGGCTTGCGCAATCTTATCTTGATTTGTCGGCGCTCGTCCATGAAATATGCTGTCCTTAATGTCAACGGAAGGACGTTACCTTCGACTGGAGTCTTTCAACTACTGGATCGGCTTCCAGGCAGAACCGGTCGATGTTCCTACGCATTTCCAAAGAGTCGCCGTCACTGTCGAAATACTGCACGAACTGCCGGTACAACTGTAGAGGGCGCCGACGGCGCCGTTGCACCAACCAGCCAAGGCGTCGTGTTTGTGTTCGCCGCAGCTGTGGTAAAGCGTGAGTTACCTATGCTGGAAGAATTTGTACCCACGAACTCGCCAAGCGTGTACATGCCCAAAGATAAATCTGTAATGGTCGTACCGGTGAGGTCGTCGAGAAGTGTATTGGTTCCGCTTGAACCAGCAATCCCAAGAATCGTCAGATCACAAACATTGTTAACGCTTGCTTGATTCGTCGGATAAGGGCAATTTCCGTTTCCGTTTTGCTGGTGTGGATTGGTGGCGTTACTGATATGAATGACGTTCGCTAGCCCACTGACGCCCATTATATTAGTAACTGTGTTACCCTGCGCTGGACCTTGAGAGCCGATGAGAACCCCATCGATTTTAGAAGGGGAAGTGGTGGCTGATGAAACTGTGATATCGTCCAGCTCGTTATCTGGACCGTCAAGCGTGATAGCACCCTTAGAGTTGGAACTGCTGCCGACAGAGCAAGCTAGGCCGTGCACGCCACGGCTATTGATCATCATATTTCCGGCGGATGCGGGTCCGATGCTTAAGCAAGTATTCACCGCCGCAATCGTAAGGTTCGTGTACGGGCCGGAGTTTTCAGAGAATTGGTCGCTGAGCCGCAAGCCGGTAGTAACACTGGTCATCGACACGTCACTCACGTGGCTCAGTTCCTGGGCACAGCAGTTCACAATACCCATGCCGTGACCGTTTCCGCTCAGCGCCAGGTGCTCAATCTGAATGTCGGGGCAATCATATACCCCGCTACTCCCGCCGGACGGGACGCACGGTCCAGTTTGGCTTTCCTCACCCATGTCAATCATACTGAAGCTCGACGAGCCCGAAGCCTGAATTATTGTGGAGGTCGGGCCTTGACCCATCAAATGAGTTCGATTGGGCAGAATCCATGACGCACTTTCGACTGGCCGCCTCTGCCTTGGAATGATGAACCCCTCAGGAAGCTGCGTAAAGGCTAGATATCACAATGGCAAGTGGATTTTTCAGTCCGTGTTCCGAGCTAGACAGAAGTCGGTCCTTTGGAATTCCGGCCCTAAGCCGTGGTTAACAAGCCATTCCCGAAGTCTTTCAAAACGTGGCACAATGACAGTTTCCTTCCAAACGTTGAATCGGAGATAAGTCCACACATGCCTTGTTCATCGCACCAGATCTTCTCGCGATGCCCGCGACTCGCCGCACTTTGGGCACTTTCTTTTGTTCTTGTCTCCATCCAGCTTTTCGGCCAGACCCTTCCGAAGGCCCCAAATTCCGAAGTGTTCACGTTAAGTCCTGGTACGGGCCCATTCACCGAGCCGGCAATCGCCGTGAATCCCAACAATCCCCAGCAAGTGACCGCCGTCTACCAGGACAACGCGCAGGCTTCCTATTCTCAAGACGCGGGTCACTCCTGGCACCCTGCTGAACATGTCGCGTCAGAGAATTACCGCATCTCCGGCGACGTCTCCACGACATACGACAATCAGGGCCACGCTTTTATCTGCTACATCGCCTTCGACAAGCTCGGCACCTTCAACTACTGGGGGAACAATGCCTCGCGCAACGGCATTTTTGTGCGGCGCTCGTTGGACGGCGGCAAGACCTGGGAATCGAAACAAATTACCGTCAGCGAGTTTGCCAGCACTCCGGGCATTCCCTTCGAAGACAAGCCCTACATAGTGGCCGACAATACCAAGGGCCGCTATGCTGGAAATCTTTATATAGGCTGGACGCGATGGAATCTAACCAATTCGCAGATTCTCTTGTCGCGTTCCACCGACGATGGCGAAACCTGGTCCAAGCCCATCGAGATCGACAGCCATCCCGGCCTGCCGCGTGATGACAACGGAGCGAACGAGGGCTTCGACGGCGCTGTTGGCTCCGATGGCCGCCTCTATTCCGTCTGGAGTCAGAATAACGACATCTACCTGGCGACTTCCCGCGACGGTGGAAAATCTTTTGCCCGCGCCCGGCCTATTCTCCATACCGCTCCCATCATGTTCGCCATCGACACTCTGGAGCGCGCCAACGGGTTTCCACAAATTGCCATTGACCCCCGTTCCCGGCGGCTTTACGTGACATGGACCGATTACCGCAATGGCGATCTGGATGCTTTCTGTTCCACCTCGACCGATGGCGGGAAAAAATGGTCCGAGCCCACCCGAGTTAACAACGATGCGCTCCACAACGGCGCCGACCAGTTCTTTCAGTGGATGGCTGTCGACCCGGTGGATGGCTCGGCAAACGTTATTTTCTACGACCGGCGTGGAGATCCGCAGAATCGCAAGCAGACGGTTACCCTCGCCCGCTCCACCAATGGCGGGGATTCATTCCAGAACTACGCCTGGACCACGGAGCCCTTCGAAGCGGGTGGCGTTTTCTTCGGAGACTATTCCGGAATCGCAGCTTACGGCGGACGCGTTTACGGAGTCTGGACCGAAAAGCCCGTTTCCGTGCCAGAGAAAATTTCAGAGGGCAAGACTCTTACGAATAAACCTCCCACAGAGAAAAACTCGCCGGATAAACCCGCTGCCGACAAAACGGCAAAGCCCGAGCCGGTCCCGCCGAAGCCTCGGGGTGGCACGGTGGTTAAAGTCGGCGTCGCCGACTTTAACCCGTCCACGCATTAATTGTGCAAGCAGCCCGAAGCGGTTCTCAGTACAGCGGCTTTCAGTACAGCAAACGCTGCCCCGCGACAAAACGCCAACCTGCTGCGCCTGCGTTGGTTCTATGCCGCCAATCGCGTCGGTCCCACGACCGAAGGCCCAGCGCGCCGCGTGGCGAAGGTTACTCCCAACCGGGTAATGCCGCTGATGACCAGGCTGATGCCGACCAGAACTCCTATCACCCATCCCGCGCTCGAAGGCCACTGCATGTAGATCATCACGCCCAGCAAGAGCGTAACGATTCCGTCGATCAGCACCCACGTTGAACCATGCATCGGCCGCATTCGAAAGAACAAGGCCAGATCAAGGATGCCTTCAATCACGAACAGCGCGGCAAGCACCAGAGTTAACGATGCCACTTCCAGCACCGGGTGCACCAGCAAATATCCCCCAAAACACAAATAGGCGATGCCGACCAGCAGCTTCCAGATCATGCTGCCCGCGCCATGCGAGTGAAATGCCACTACTACATGCACGACTCCAGCAAAAATAATCAGCCATGCGATGACCACGCTCACCGCCACCGCCGCCAGGAACGGCGCTCCCATGGCCAGTGCTCCCAGGATGATCAGCAGCACGCCCCATAAAATGGACAAAGTCGACCCATGCCGCCCTACCTCTACCAAACTTGTCTGCGCCATAAATTCCTCCGTACAGAGTCCTTAAATCGATTCGATGACCCAGATTGGATGAACTTGGAGCGTAAAACGGCCACCTGCCTCTCCCCGGGCGCGCGAACGGTTCCCGGCTAGGCTTTGATTGTGGGTCTCGCCGGACCCGGCTGTCAGAATCCGGCCTCAGCGTTCCTGAGAGACATCAAGCCGAAATCGATACGTTAGCTGTCGATAAACCCTCCGTCGATCCGCTCAACCCATCGCTCAGCGGCGCGCTGGCTGGCGAAGCCGAGGTGGAAGACTGCTGGAACTGCTGCGTCAAAGAGCTGTAAGCCTGTTGCGCGCCTGACAGGTCACCGGATTGCAGCGCGGTGCCAAGCTGATTGATCAGCTGGCTGACTTCGCTCGATCCGCCGCCGCCGTGGTGGCGATGATGGTGACCCTGGGTCGCTCCGCTCTGGCCTTGGGAGGATTGATTCTCGAAGTCCTGCTGAATGTTGGCAAAATCCTGTTGGGCGCCCGACAAATTGCCCGATTGCAGATCCTGCCCTAACTGGCTGAACGCCTGCGCAATGGGACTGCCGCTCTGCCCAGCCGTAGAGCTTGAAGATGAAGCGCTGGAAGCGGATTGCGGCACCAGGCTCTGAAGGTTCGAGAAATCCGACTGCGCCGCCGACAAGTTTCCGGCCTGCAGGTCCTTGCCAAGCTGCTGGAACTCCTGCTGAATCTGCTGAGAGTTGCTTTGTACCCTTTGAGGGTCGTACAGGCTGCTGCTGGAAACGCCCGAAACTGACATTGTTGCCTCCTTGTCACAAACGAGGGCTACTCGGTTCCGAGCGGCAGCTTTCGCTTCGATCTTGAATCCCGATCCCGCAGGACGAGTTGGCATGCCACGTGCCAAAAACAGTGAGAAGATTCTTAGACTCGACAACCAGGACCAATCAACCTGCTCCTCCATCCCGATTCGCCTCACTTCACTTATTCCGGTTTCCGCCTCGCGGCTGGAACAGAGGCGCTCCCCACGCGCTCGCCGCAAGGAATGCGCCGAACAGAATGACCGCATCGATACTGGCTCGTCCCTGCGGCGACCAGTACACGTCGCGAAGATTCAGCCACAGAGCGAATTCGTCCAGCGTCAGCGCTGCGCCGACGCCATACAGAATTGACATCAAGCGGCTCAACAGGATCGAAGAATCGTCCTGTCCCGTGCCGATATCGGCCAGCCATGCATAGCCGACCAGAAGCAGCATGACAATCCCAATCACCAGATGGTGAACGTGTCTTCCGCTGGGCTCGATGATGAAATGAAACGGAGGGATCCGGTGGAGAACGGCATAGACCACGGCGCGAACCCCGGCGAAGGTGAGAAAGAAGCTGACGGAGGCAACAAACAGGCGTCGCCGCGGCTTGTCGGGAATGCGATCATGCAAGACGTCGCCGAACGGCGTACCTTGCAACAGCAACAGGAAAAAGGCGGTCCCTGCAATGACGAGCAGCAGGATGATCCAGGAATAAGCCATGCTCCATAGTACCGAGTTGGAGTGGCCAAGATCGAGCAAAGCGCATCTTCGATACTGGGATATTGGCGAGGCTAAACTTTCTGCGACTCCCGCTTCAAAGCGCGCTCTAGAGTCTGATCGAGAGCCGCTTTTGCGTTGTCATATTCCGCCTGCGAGATCTGTCCCTGCTTGCGTTCGACCTCCAACTGAAAGAGTTCTTCCTTGATTCCCTCCATCAGCATGGAAGCGGAACGGGTCGTGGGCTTGCGGATGGAGCGCGTCTCAGCAGTATCCTCGGACTCGTACTCGTCCTCCACTTCCGCATCTTGCCCGGGTGTGCCGGTGCGGCTTCGCCTGACCGCGCGGGCCGCCGACTGCTGCCTTGAAGCGACGTAGACTCCGCCGATGAGCAGAACGGCCGCGAAGCCGCCCAGAATCCACCAACGATATTTCTGCAGCGGATCTGGCGCATCGATCGGCGGCCCCAACCCGCCGCCGGGACGGTTATTCGCCTGTGCCGCACCAGCCTCTGGAGGCGCGGAACTTTGTTCGCCTCCGCCAGTCCCCTGAGCATTAGGGTCTTGTGGAACTTCAATTGTGCCCTCGCCGGAGATCTTAAAGGCTAGATTCTCGCCCGATGTAGTGTTCGATGCGACTTGCACGGCTGCGCTCGGTTCCTGAGGATAATTGACCAACTTGAAGCCCGCGGCGGAGGCCGCAGCGGCGAACTGCATCGCCTTCGGAGCCATCACCACGAAGTGCTCGAGCGGATAGATCGACTTGGGATTCAGATTGGCGCTACCGCTATATGGCATTTGGTAAGCCACTTCAAAGCGTGTCAAGCCGGGCCGAAGAGGAAAGATGAAGGAGTAACGGTTCTTCTCACCCTCGGGGACCGGCGCCGATTTCAGGGGATTGCCATTCTCGGTGGTAGCAGTCGCAGAATCCGGAATGACCTGCGCACCGTCCGGAATATAAAACTCCAGATTGTGCTCATTCATCTGGGTGCGCGGCGGGGTGGATGAGTTCTGCACGCCGAACTCGCGGATCACCTGCAACTGGCCCTGTTCGGCCTGAATGCGCATGATGTCGGCGACCACTTTGATGCCGTCGACTTTTTTCGCAACATCGTATACATCGACGTCCACCGATGTAGTTCCCGGGGGCGCCATGCGGTGATAGGTCACATCGTCATGAATGGCTCGAACCAGATGAGGGGATTGCGCATCCTCCAGTTTGAAACTGAACTGGCCCCTGGCGTTGGATTTTGTTCGTCCCGCTTCTTCCATGCCTTGCCCCAGCTTTAACAGCACGACCTCATCGCCGACCGAGGGTTTTCCGGTGGTCGCGTCCTTCAGGGTGCCAGTCAGGGTTTGCGCGGCGGCGAAGGAAGCCAGAAGAAGGATGCAGAGAACGCGGAGCTTTGGAAAGAGGGAAATTTTCAACTGTGTTCCTTTCAGATGCGTGTTTTCCGCAGCGCCGGCGGGGAATCCTTTTCCAGGCGCGCAATTTCCGCCAGCAGGGTTGCAGCTTCATCCTGCAAGGAAGTTTTCAGCGACTCATAATCGGTGTCAGGAACTTTGCCGGCTTTGTACTCAAAGTTGAGATCTCGAAGGTTTTCGTAGACCGCGTCTTTGCGTTCGCGCAGGTATCCCGCGCGAGTTTTCTCCGGGCCGAGGTACAATCTTCCCGGCAAATAGAAGACGTAATAAAGAGAAGCGATCGCGAGCATGATGCAAAGGGGCAACCAGGTCATAGATCGGTCTCCTTGCGGGCTTGATCGCGAAACTGTTCGAGTTCCGCGCCCCGTACCGGACGCAGCCCATCAGCCAAGGCCGGCGCGGGCCGATTCTTCCAGGCTCGGATTACCATGCCAATCAAACCAAAGCCCAGGAACAGCGCCACGAAAGGAATGATGTAAGCAGTGCGGTCGAAGCCATGACTGGTGGGAGCGGCAAGGACGGTGGGCCCATATTTCTGGACGAATGCTTGTTCCACGAGGCTGTCACTATCGCCTCGGGAGACCGCCGCCATCAGTTCATTCCGCATCCCGTCTGAAGCTGGGCAGCCGACATGATTGCATTCCAGAAGAATCTGGTTGCAGCCGCAGATGCACATCATCTGATGTCCGAGTTCGGTGAAGCGGGTGGCGGGGTCGCTGGCGCCGAGGGTGAAGTAGATTACGGAGCAGAGGATGAGAACCTCTGCGAATTTGCGGTTCTGTAATCCACGTCTCGCAAACGCGGCGAGACGTGGGGCACCCCACTGCATAGACGGTTTAGGAATACGGCGCATTAATCTCCTGTCACCACGGGTTCGGCGTGGGCTGACCCGAGCCGCGCCGGAGTGGGCACACGCACCGGTGCCGGCGCATTTGGGACAAGGGCGAGGACGGTCCCGATCAGCATGATCCAGACTCCCATCCAGATCCACATTACCAGCGCATTCAAGTGCGCTTTGAGTATGGGATGACCATTATCCTGATTCAATCCTTCGAAGACGAGATAGAGGTCCTCGTTCAGGGTCGAGCGGATATCCGGCATCGTCGAGGTCTGGCGGCTGGCTTTGTAGAAGCGGCGCACCGGAGTCATGGTGCCAATCTCCTTGCCGCCCTTGTAGACATCGAGCACGGCCCACTCGCTGGCATAATTCGGTCCGTCGTCATCGGTGTAGGAGCGGCAGATCAGGGTGTAAGGGCCAATGTTCATCTTGTCGCCGTAGCCCATCTCCTGCTCTTTATCCAGATTGAAGGCCGAACCGGCGAACCCGATGATCACCACCACTACGCCGAAGTGAACGATGTATCCGCCATAACGGCGCGTGTTGCGGTGAGTGAGTTGCACCATCGACGCGAACATGCCCTGGCCGGTGTGCTTTGAGATAACCCGTCCACCGCGATAGAACTCGCTGCCGACGGTGAGCGTTACCAGCACCGAGAGTGCGATGGCCATCAGCGAATAGAAGTAGGAAATATCCTGCCACGGCTTGAGGCCGAAGGGCGAGCCCCAACTCTGCGGTGTGACCATCAAAAAGATCGCCACCGCGAGCGCGCCTATGGCTGGCCACATGAAGTTGCGCTTCAGGCTTTCGAGGGACGTCTTGCGCCACGCGAGCAGCGGGCCTACGGCGGTGAGGATCAGGAGCAGCAAGGCCACGGGAATGGCGACGCGGTTATAGAACGGCGCGCCCACCGTCACTTTGTTGCCTTGCACCAGTTCGGAGATCTTCGGGAACCAGGTTCCCCAGAGCACGGTGAAGCAGAGGAGAACGAAAAGCAGATTGTTGAACAGGAAGCTGGACTCGCGGGACACCAGCGATTCGAGCTTGTGCTCGCTNNTTGTTGAACAGGAAACTGGACTCGCGCGAAACCAGCGATTCCAGCTTATGTTCGGTGCGCAGGTGCGATTTGTTTTTGAAGAAGAAAAAAACAAATACCGCCAGTGATATACAGAGGAACCACGCGAACCAGTCGCCAATGGAAGACTGCGCGAAGGCATGCACCGAGCTGA
>PLUJ01000317.1:0-3591 GCA_003165455.1 Acidobacteriaceae bacterium
GCGGTTCTTTGATGGGTGGCGGCATGGGCTCCGAAGAGGTTCGATTGTTGAGAACGGGCAAAGGGATTTCAGACTTCAGATTCGGGCTCATGACGTTCGGGCTCATGACGTTTTCTGATGCGAAGATGCGGAAAATGGAAGCCGACTAGGGGGCTTTCCGAACGTACGAAGCTACGAACACAGCGAATGGCCAAGGAGAGTAGCCCTAACCTTTGCCCTTCACGTCTTCCCGTCCTCCCACGACCTGTGCGTGTCCTAATGCGGCTACCAAGGCCAGGCCGCCCACCACATTTCCGATCAAGGTGGGAAAGAAAAATTGAGTGATGTAAGTTCCGAAGGAAATGGACTTGGTGATCACCAGAAAAAACATGGTCGTCGACCCGGCGATGATGTGGTTGAAGCCGCNNCGGTGAGAAAGCCGGCACCCACGTGGGAGACGCCGATCTGCGTCAAACATGAATATGTGTGAGCGTCGAAGACTCTGCCTTTGGCGATTCCGAGTGCGAAGAGAAAGGTTCCCACCAAGTTCGAGGTTAAAACTACGGCCCACAAACGAAGCATGCGCAACAGGGTAGATAAATCTTTCCGCACCAGCAGTGGCAGGACCACGGTCAGGGTGTTTTCCGTGAAAAGTTGTTGACGACCGAGGATTACGATGAGAAATCCTATAGAGTATCCGGCGCGCGCAATCAAGAGTCTCCAGGGTTGATCCGGCAGATGAGCCATCAGCAGGCCTTCGGCGATGAACGAAAAACCCATGGAAAGACCGGCGGCCAGCGCCGACCATGCCAAGGCGGACGCTGTACGGTGAAGCTCGTCCTCGCCTTCCCGGCGAATGGTTTCGTAAACCACATTCGCGCCAATGGCAAGCCGCTCCTCCACTTGCTTTTTTTCAACACGAGTCGTGATGGTTCCTTCGGCTGCGGCTAGCTCTTCGTTTTTGGCGACTTTTTCGTTTTTGGGGACTTTGAGATTCACGGATCTCCTTACGAGAGGATTCGATGCCGAGGGAGGGTGGCGCGCCAACGCTTGGCATGAACTTTTTGGAAATATTTCGGCCGCCTGCTCAACACACCGGAGGGAAACGGCATCTTAGCCGTGATCCCGGACTCAGCCTCTCGCAAGTGGCTCAGTCCAGGATTGGACTCTCCGAAGACGAACAGTGTCAGCGGGACCGGGCNNTTTTTACTGTTTCTCTGAACGGAGCCAACAATCTATCTACGCCGGTCTTGAGTCCAAATTCTCGAGAAGACCACAAAGGCAAAGCATTGGACGAAAAAGATAATCACGAAAATCGCGAAAATAACGAGAAACCTGCCGGCAAAGACGCGGATAGGAATAAAGGGGATAGGAACAATAAGGACCGGCAAACCTTCGACTGGGTCACTCGACGATCTGCGTGCTCGCTGCCGGCCGTATTCAAAGAACTCCGGTCACAGGTGGAACAGGACGTGAACACGCGCAATGGGCTTCGTCCAAGCTACGCGCCATACGAGTTTTCGATCGCGGATCATGACGGCGGGTTTCATGTTTTCCTGAAATCCAAGGATACTGACAAGGATGTGCAACTGTCGGTAGCTTTCATCCTTAGCGAGCACGCCATTCAAGTACGCGACGACAAGAGCTTGCGGATGTTCGACGTGACTCTAAGTTTTAATGAGATCGGCGAGTGCAAGTTGAAAGTGGAGGGCGCAGATCGCGAGTTCTGGCAGGTACGGCGAATGGCGCTGGAAGAACTGATGTTCCGCGGGCTCTAGCTGATTTGCGCTCCCTGCGACAGAATCCTGGATGGGAGGCTGGTCTGCAGTGCCGTGTTATAATCTCTTATTCTCAGTCGCTTAGAGCGCGGAGGGCCGTATCGACAAACGTTTTATCCGAACCAATGACCGCATCCGGGCACGCGAAATTCGCGTGATCGGGGATGAAGGGGAACAGATTGGTGTAATGCCCCCGTTCGAAGCGCTCAGGTTAGCCCGCAGCAAGAATCTGGATCTGGTCGAGATTTCACCCACCGCTCAGCCTCCCGTCTGCCGCATTATGGATTACGGGAAGTATCTGTACCAGCAGGAAAAAAAAGAGCGTGAGGCGAAAAAACACCAGAAGACCATCACGGTAAAAGAGGTCAAGTTCCGCATTAATGTGGACGATCACGATTACGACACGAAAAAGAATCACGTGCTGCGATTCCTGGACGAAGGCGATAAGGTAAAAGCGACCATCTTTTTTCGCGGCCGCGAAATGACGCGAACCGGATTGGGACGGCAGATCCTGGAGCGGTTGATTAAGGACGTGGAACCGCAGAGCATTGTGGAATTCCGGCCGCGGCAGGAAGGCAATACACTGCATGCGATTCTGGCGCCGAAGAAATCGGCGGCGGAACGCGAGAAAGAAAAAGAAAAAGAAGCGAAGGCTAAAGCCAAAGCCGAGCGCCAGGAGAAGATGTTGCAGGAAAAAATGGCGCAAGCCAAGCTGTCTCCCGAGAAATCAACGGAGAATCCTATCGACGGGAAAGCCGATGGGAAGGACGAGCAGCCGGAGCCGGCCAGAGTTGCCGCCGCGGCGGAGGCTCCGACTTCCGGGCATCAAGTCTAGTGTCACGACTTCAGCGATCTTCGTGAAGTTTGAATAAGCGAGAGTTTGAATACGCCAGCTGAGGGCTTGCCGCCGACAGCGGATTCCGAGGAATTATGCCGAAATTGAAAACGCACAAGGGCGCCGCCAAGCGCTTCAAGAAGACCGGGACGGGAAAGGTGAAGCGCGGACAAGCTAAGATGCGCCACATCCTGACCTCGAAAGACAAGAAGACAAAACGCAAGCTGGGGAAATCCGTCCTGGTGAGTGCGGGGGATCTCCGCAAAGTTAAGCGGATGATTCCTTATCAATAGGGGCACTTGTGATTGTGTGATTTGACGATTGCCGATTGAAAGTCTTTGAGCACGAGATTTTCAATCACTCAATCGACAATCAAACAATCGACAATGAATTCGGGCGCGTGAAGAGGCAGTGATCGCCGCAAGGCTTGATCATCCTTACCTCCAGCCGCCAGTAGATGGAAATAAAAAAGGAGAACACCAATGCCACGTGTAAAACGCGGAACCAAACGCCGCGCCAAGCGCAAGAAGATATTAGACCGCGCCAGCGGTTACTTCCTTACTAAATCGAAACTCTACCGCGCAGCCAAAGAAGCTACGGAGCGCGGTCTAAAGTTCGCTTTTTCGGGCCGCAAACAGCGCAAACGGCAGTACCGCTCTCTGTGGATTGTTCGAATTGGAGCCGCGGCCAAGCTGAACGGGCTGAGCTACAACCAGTTCATCCACGGATTGAAAGTGGCTGGAGTGGAACTGGACCGCAAGATCCTCGCGGACCTTGCGGTGCGAGACGCAGCGGCCTTCGCTGATCTGGCGACGCAGGCGAAAAGCGCGATCGCAAGCGCGGCGTAGTTTCGTTTCAGTCAATTCATTGTCATTCCGAGCCGCTCGCCGCCGCGCAAGGCGCGGAGAGAGCGAGCGAGGAATCTGCTGTTCTTTTGCTGGCGAACTTTTGCCGGGATGAGAAAAGCAGATTCCTCACCGCTGAAGCGGTTCGGAATGA
>PLUJ01000317.1:3598-10278 GCA_003165455.1 Acidobacteriaceae bacterium
AATACTTACAAGACAAGACTTTCCCGACGAATGGCATACACCGTCGCCAAATTAAAGGACTACTCTTCGTCGGCGCTAGGACAGGCCGCGGAGGACTGCGTACGGGCGTGCTCGGATGAGGCGGGAGCAGTTCGGAACGATGCGGAACTCAAGGCATTCCGTGATCGATGGATGGCGCGCAAGCATGGAATCCTTACGCAGATTAACGATCTGTGGTTGAAAGGTGCGCCCAAGGACGCCAAGCGGGAGGCTGGAATTCGCGTCAACGAATTGAAGGCGCGGATCCAAGCGGTCGTCGATGGAGCCCAGGTGGGCCGCGGGTCCGCTGACACCGGCGAGTCCGAGCGTGTCGACATCTCCATCCCCGGCGTGCGGCGTCCCATCGGCGCGGAGCATCCGGTTATTAAGACGACGAACGAGATGGTGCGGGTGTTTCAAAAACTGGGATACTCGGTCGCCGAAGGTCCGGTGGTTGAAACCGATTATTACAACTTCGAAGCGCTGAATTTTCCGCCGAACCNNGGGACACGCAGGATACTTTGTTTATCGCGGGACAGCAGGCGAAGCCGCAGCGGGAACGTTTGTTGCTGCGCACGCATACTTCGCCGGTGCAGATTCGGACCATGGAAAAGATGCGGCCGCCGATGCGCATCGTGATCCCCGGAACCGTGCATCGCAACGATCCTCCCGATGCCAGCCATTCGCCCATGTTTCATCAGATCGAAGGTCTGGCCGTGGACAGGAACATTACGTTCGGGGACTTGAAGGGAACGCTCGATCACGCGATGAAGGAGTTTTTTGGCTCGAGCGTGAAGACGAGCTTTCGCCCGTCGTTTTTTCCTTTCACCGAGCCGAGCGCGGAGATGTATGTCTCCTGCTTTATCTGCGGCGGGAGCGGGAGGCGTGGCGCGGACAATGCACCCTGCCGTCCGTGCAAGCAGACCGGCTGGATTGAGATTCTCGGTTGCGGCATGGTCGATCCGAATGTGTTCGAGTTTGTGAAGGACAACGGATATGACCCGAAGAAAGTTTCTGGATTCGCGTTTGGCATGGGTGCGGATCGCATCGCTTTATTGAAGTATGGCGTGGATGATATTCAGTTGTTCTTTCAGGGGGATGTCAGGTTCTTGCAGCAATGGGGCTGATGGCAGAGTCGAATCACAATGCGGGATTCCGTGAACTCATCCCAGAGCTCAAGACCTGGAACGACGGCAAAGGTGTTGACATCGAAACCTGGATTGGCTGCGAAGGAGATCACAAGCATTTAATTGGTTACGCGCGGATTCTTTGGCCCGATTTCGTCGAACATGACGGGTGCATTTTCCTGGTTGAATCGATGGACGAGATGTCCGAAAGGAATTATCAAAGCTGGTTGGCAAAGACCAACGGGGACAAGAAAAGGGTAGAGGCGGTGATGAATCATCAGCATATCCTCGATATTTTTTCCCGTTCGCAATCATGAGCGCCCAACGCGCGAGGTTGTCGTCTATATCGGTAGATTGATGAAGGATATTTTGCAGACTAAGTTGGGCCGTGACTTCTCTGATCGCACCTTCGTTGTGGAGTTCGTGGAAGACGGCGTGGAAGATCTGGCCGATTATCAAATCACATTTTTTCAAGACCGATGAAACTATCTGCCTCATGGATTCGCGATTTTGTCGATCTTCCAGTCGATGATCATCGACTGGCTGAGGATTTGACTGGCGTGGGGATTGCCGTTGAGGGGAGCAGTGGGTCGGGTGCGGACACAGTTTTCGAGATGGAGATTGGGACGAATCGTCCGGATGCGATGAATCATTATGGTGTGGCGCGCGAGGCGGCAGCGATTTATGATTTGCCGCTGAAACAGCTTTCAGCTTTCAGCTCTCAGCCGTCAGCCGCAAGGCAAACCGCAGCGGCTAAAGGCGACTCTTTCCCTCGACCTGACGGCACGACTCAAGTCGTGCCCTTCCCGAGCGATTCTTCCCCAAGCGTTCCCTTCCCGATCACCGTTGAAGAACCTCAGCTTTGTCCGCGGTTTTCGGCGCGAGTGATTCGCAGGACGACCATCCAACCCTCCCCCGAGAAAATTGTGCATCGTTTGCAATTGCTCGATCAGCGGCCCATCAGCAATGCCGTCGATGCCACGAATTATGTGCTCTGGGAAATGGGCAAGCCGACGCACGTGTTCGACATGGACTTGATCGAGGGCGGCCGGCTCATTATTCGCAAAGCAAAGAAGGGCGAGAAGCTGAAGACGCTGGATGGAGTCGAGCGAACTCTTACCTCCGAAGATCTTGTCTTGGCTGACGCGAAAAAGCCCGTCGGGCTGGCCGGCGTGATGGGCGGCTATGACACCATGATTACGGACAAGACGAAGAACATTTTGATCGAGTCTGCATGGTGGGATCCGGTGACTGTGCGCAAGACCTCGCGGCGGCACGGAATCCATACCGACGCCTCGCATCGCTTTGAGCGGGGCGCTGATTTCGAGTCGACGATTTTGTCTTGTGATTTAGTTGCGGCATTGATTCTAAAATCGGGCGGCGGAGAACTGGTTGGCGATGTGATCGATGTGGTGTCCAGGCACATCGACCAGGCCCCGGTGATGTTGCGGGTGACCGAGGTGAAGCGCATTCTCGGCGGTGATCTTACCGGCGGACATATTTTCCACATTTTGAAAAAGCTGGGATTCGGCGTGATTCCGGAAGGACAGGAGGACGCAGAATTCAGAGTTCAGATTCCAAGCTGGCGGCTGGATATAGAGCGCGAAATCGATGTGATTGAAGAGATTGCGCGTTTGCATGGCTACGACAAGTTTGAAAACACTTTGCCCGCCTTTAGCGGAGCAGTGGTTGACCTGCCTCATTCGGCCATGGATACCACCTTTCGTGAGCGCAGTTTGGCGCTCGGATATAACGAAGCGATATCGCTGACCTTTATCTCGCACGCGGATGCGGAGCAGTGTTCGTCGGCCACGGTTTTGGAGTTAGAGAATCCCTTGAGCGAAGAAGCGTCGGTGATGAGAACTTCGCTCGCTCCGGGCATGATCAATATGCTGGCATGGAATTTGAATCGAGACGCGGATGATGTGCGACTTTTTGAGATGGGGCGCGTTTACGAAATGCGAGGCAAAGAGCGGGCTGAGCCGGCGCGTGCGTGCCTTGGCGCAACTTTGGCGGCGGTGAAGAATTCGCTACCATTCAGCGGCATGCTGGACGTGAGCAAGGGTCCTCTGGCTGCCGCGGCAGAGGCGTTTCGTTCTTTTAAGGGCGACGTGGAGAGTCTTCTCAGTTCGTTTTCCTACCAAGAATTGAGTTTTGATCGCGCGACGGCTGAGTATTTTCATCCCGGACGATCGGCACGAGCGCTGATGGATGGGACCGTGGTCGCGCAATTCGGACAGATCGCCGACACCATAAAGTCGCAACGGAAGTTGCGTCAGGACGTTTTTCTGGCGGAAATCGATTTGGAGAAGTTGCACGCGCGGGGGCTGCGGGCGGTCCGGTTCGCGTCGCTGGCAAAGTATCCAGCGGTAGAGCGCGATTTCTCGTTTGTATTTTCCGATCAAGTGGAGTTTGAAACCATGCGGCGGGCTGTGATGGGACTCGGCATACGACAACTGCGCGAGTTTAAGCCAGTAGAGATTTTTCGCGGTGGATCGATTGAGGCGGGAAAGTATTCAATCCTGCTGCGGGCTCGCTTGCAATCGGATGAGGCCACTCTGCGGGATGAGCAGATCGCTCAGTGGTCAGAGAAGATGGTGAGTGCTCTGCAGGGCTTGGGCGGCGTGCAGCGGGCGTAGATACGCAGCTCAGGGGCTAAAGCCCGACTTACTATTGCGAATTCAATCGCAGCGCTGGAAGCGCTGCGCCACCCAAAACCGACGATTCCCTTGGTTCGTAATAGTGCATAGAGATCCTTCGACTGCGCGTTTGCTTCCCCTGCGCGATAGCAAATGCTCCGCTCAGGATGACAAATCATCTGCGGATTCGCTTTGCCATCGCAAAGCGAATTCCTCGCTCAGGATGACATATCACGGTTTGATCTCTGTGCTAATCTGCCAGCTATGGCGGACGTGATTTCTTCTTTATCCTCCCAGCGAAAAATCTTTTTGAGCGACAAGGTCGGGCAGTTCACCGAGTCGGTGATCCGCGACATGACACGGCAGGCGATGCTGCATGGCGCGGTGAATCTGGCGCAGGGATTTCCGGATTTCTCGGCGCCGGCGGAAATCAAAGAGGCAGCACGCGCGGCGATTGACAGCGACGTAAACCAGTACGCGATCACCTGGGGCGCAAAGAGCTTGCGCAATGCCGTTGCGCGGCAAATGGGCGTCTGGCAAGGTCTTTCAGTCGATCCGGAAAAAGAAGTCACAGTTTGCTGCGGTTCGACGGAGGCGATGATTTCAACTTTGCTGGCGGTGTGTAATGCCGGCGATGAGGTTGTGATTTTCGAGCCGTTCTACGAGAATTATGGTCCCGATGCGGTGTTGAGCGGTGCGCGTCCCCGCTTCGTAAAACTGCGGCCGCCGGCTGGTGACGAGGGTGAGTGGACGTTCGATGAAAAAGAGCTGCGAGCGGCTTTCGATCGACATACCAAGGCCATCATTCTCAATACCCCCAACAATCCAACCGGGAAAGTTTTTACGCGGCCGGAACTCGAACTCATCCGTGACTTGTGCGTTGAGTTCGATGTGCTCGCGATTACGGATGAAATTTACGAACACATTTTGTTTGACGGCGTTGAGCACATTTCCATAGCTTCGCTCGAAGGGATGCGGGAGCGGACGGTGACGATCAATGGGATGTCGAAAACCTATAGCGTAACCGGATGGCGCGTGGGATGGGCGGTTGCGCCGGAGAAGATTACGAATGCGATCCGCAAGGTGCATGATTTTCTGACCGTGGGGAGCCCCAGCGCCGTTGCAGGAGGCGGGGGCGGCGGCGCTGAGCTTGCCGGCGGAATATTATGCGAAGCTGACGGAGGGATACCGAGTGCGGCGGGATCATTTGATTCCTGCGCTGGAAGGGGCGGGGTTCCAATGTTTTCGTCCACGGGGCGCGTATTACGTGATGACGGATGTTTCGAAATTTGGATTTGAAAACGATGTGGAGTTTGTGAAGTATCTGGTGAAGGATGTAGGAGTGGCGGCGGTGCCGGGGTCGAGTTTTTATCGGGATGCGCGGGATGGGGCGCGGCAGGTGCGGTTCGCGTTCTGCAAGAGGTTAGAGACGCTGGATGCAGCGGCAGAGCGGTTGCGGAAATTGAGGAAGTGATATGTCCTGGTCGCGTTCGATGGCAACCCAAAGATCTCGGTGCATACGCAGTAGGGCGTCACTTAGTCGGGGTGTCAGACTTTGCCGGTGGTGCCGTCTGCAGTTGGGCCAGGTAGGCATCGACGCGCTTCTTGAAGTCCCCGGCATCGTTGTGCTCAAGGCCGCTGTAGGCGGTCTGAACCTGCAGTTCGCAAGAGTCTGGTTTGCCGTTGAGCACTACTGAGTTGATGCGCTTGCCGCCGAGGGTTCCGCCGATGACGAACGAAGCGGTCATCTCGTTGTTGTCGATTCCGAGAATCCCATACTTGCCGGAATTGCGAAGGGTATCTTTTACGGCGGGCCAAAGGTTGGCACAGGAAAGCGGGTACACATCCTTGTGAGTCTTGGCGGACAAAGGGACTACCGAGATGAAAGCCAGGAGCAGGACGACGGCGAAGTTTCGCATGGATCTCCTTACAGAGTTGACGACGGATCGTATCATTGGCGATTGCGGTTTTCAAGATCGGTAGCACCAAGATCAATAGCACAGACAGGAATTGCAGCCTATCCGGCTTTCTGACGTCCAGCCGTACAGTCCAGAAGTGGAGTGATCGTCCACAGGAGCGTGGAGTATACTTCCAGAAAGTTTTCAATTTTCCGGGGAAGAGTGCAATCATGGCGTCGAATGCGGTGGAGCAGGTGACAGAGAAGGTTCCGGCGGACGATTTTAAAGCGCTGGAAGAGAAAATCTATCGCACCATTGAAATGTATAAAGCGGCACGGCAGGCACAGGCCACCGCGGAGCGCGACGCGCAGCGCGCGCGCCAGCAATTGGAAGAGCGCGAGGNNAAAGATGCTGGAGCAGATTGAGACGATCGCGGAGGCTAGCTAGAAATACGCCTTCCGGGCGCTCGCGCGGTCCGGGGGCAGCGAGGTTCTAATATGGCAACGGCGGTTAAGGATTCGATGTTGAAGGACCCGCAAAATGGTAGCGTGCGGGTTGAGATTTTCGACCAGGCCTACAACCTTCGCGGCTCCGATCCGGAATATATTCTGAGCCTGGCGGAGTATGTGGATTCGANNCGAATACGATCGATACGGTGCGCCTGGCGGTGTTGGCCGCGCTGAATATCGCCGACGAATATCATCTGTTACAGCGCAAGCAGGAAAATGGCGCCAGCGATTATCAGAAGCGCGCGCACGTGCTGGCGAGCGCGCTCGATGAAGTGTTGGCGGAAAACCGCAAGGCGGGATAGTCGGATGGCTTATCCCGCGGTTGAACCGACTTCCCCTCCCGTTTCTGAACAAGCCGGTCTCCCCGATTGCAAGCTCTGTTTGTGACCGCAGCGTTACTTTGGTTGCAAGTGTTCTGCCAACTATTTGCGGCTTCCCTATTGCTAAATCGCTGGCATTTCTCCTAGGATCCAATGTGAAAGCCGACCT
>PLUJ01000098.1 GCA_003165455.1 Acidobacteriaceae bacterium
GGGTGGGCCGATCTCGATCGACGAACTGCATAACATCGCGGAAGAGTCGAGCCACTCCGAACGGCGGGCGGATGAGGCCGAACGCGAGTTGATGGAGTGGAAGAAAGTTAAGTTCATGCAGGATCGCGTGGGGGATGACTTTGACGGTCTCATCACCAGCGTGACCAAGTTTGGATTTTTTGTGGAGCTGACGGATTTGTTTGTCGAGGGACTGATTCCTCTAAATACTTTGACCGACGATTACTATATTTATCACGAGAACACGCGGCAGATTATCGGGCAGCGGATGCGCAAGACTTATAGTTTGGGACAGAGGCTCCGGGTGATCGTGGACCGGATCGATCCCGTGGAAAAGAAGATTCAGTTTGCGATCTTGGAAGAGAAACCCGTCCGCGAGCGTAAACGAAAAAAACGCCAGTGAACGGATCTGTCCACCAGAAACGGCTGTGTGCGTATAGAGATCCCTCGCCCCGCTGGTGNNGATTTATTGGGACAGCATTTTGATCGATCGCACATCGCAGGATCATGCACGCGAGATCCCTCGCCCCGCTGGTGAAAACGCGGGGACTTCGGGATACACCGGGCGTATGCAACTCGCCCGATGCTTCAAACTGAACTGTTATAAACGTCAAAGCGAATTTATGTCTTTCTGGAATGGCCGTAACATATTGTTTGCCTGCGTTCTGTCGGTGTGCCTTCTTTCGTGCATCGCCGCTCGTGCGCAAACATCTACGTCCTGCCAGTCCGTCTATTTCAAGGTGTCGCTTCGTGCTCATGACGACTATCAGCGGGAACTAGGTGGAGGCCTGTTGTTCCGAGTGAAAAGCCGAAAAGAGTCTGGCTGGTTTCTCGATATTGTTCCGGCACAAGAGGCCACGAAGGATTATATCTATCCGGTGAATTTACCTTTGCGCCAGAATCCAAATCAGATTCTCGGGGCTGGCTACGGCGAGACGGTACGCTCGTCTTTATCCCACGCGCATGAGATGAGTTTCTTGTTGAATCGTTCCGACTACAATCGGGTATCGGGTTTGATCGGAAATGTCTTGTCCTATTATCAAACATCCGATCCGGATAAGGCCTTGTCCGAATACACGAACGCCGTGGACGATGCCAGGAAGGGACTGCTCAAAGTGACCGTCGCTTCCTATAAGGCTGAGGCCAAGACAGACCAGTTGGCAAGAATCAAGCTTCGGGTGCTGATCACGACTCCGGTGGACTTCCAATTCGCGCCGGGGGTTTATCCGCTCCCATCTTCCTGCCATCCTTAAACAGAAAGTGCAAGAGGACGAAGAATCATAAATTCGAGATTACAACGATGCTGCGTGGGCGAAACTGCGGCGCAGGTGGTAAAATCCTTGAGTTAACCCTATCCGTTGCGGATGCGATGCAGCGGGTTCCTTCCTAGTCGGGACGTGGCTCAGCCTGGTAGAGCACTCGCTTGGGGTGCGAGGGGTCGGCAGTTCAAATCTGCCCGTCCCGACCAATCCTCTTTTCAAGCTGTTACGCGGTTTCCACTCCGGCGTGGAATTGTAAGGCGTGGGGTCAATCAACGCAAGGAATTATTTCGCGATTACGCCTTCACAAACCCAAGACAGTGTTAAAGTGACGCTGCTATGTCTGCGCTGGTCTATCGCCGCCCACTTTCGGAAGGGAACCAAAACGAGTTCAACGGTCTGGACTTGCGAGGAACAAAGCAAGATGTAGTCGTGTGTGCCGATTGCCACGCTGAATACGTGCTGATCTATCCTGATGGTGCGGATGACGAACGGCTCGCTCGATACCGACGCGAAGTCACGGCCAACATGGGGAATTGCCAGCACCATCAGTTCGCGAATGCAGTTTATGTTTTAGCTTTCCGGGATACCTTGACGCAATCGGAAATTCTTGACATTCAACTTAGATGAGCAACGGCTCCGAGTTGAGCCGGGCAACGGTGGGCAATATTGCTGCCGTTTGTCACGGGCAACGAAGAATCTCCGACATTCCGAGCAACGCTGAATCATTCTAGCTTCCATCCGATCTGCGAGCTGCCAGTAAACGGCTTCAATCGTCGCACTGCATAAAAAGAATGACTCGGTACGGGAACCACGCGGGTCGGTTACAAGCCGACGCCGGATTCCCGCAATGTTCTCGTTAATCAGGTCGCAAAGAGCTAGCCGAATGATTGCTGATGCCGCCGCGCCCGTCCTTAGAATTTGACTCCATTCCTTCACGGGCAGCGTTCCAAGCCGAACTCCCCATGCGTAAGGACCACGCGGCACGGTTTCTACCGCATCATGGATTGCATCTTCGTCTCCCTCCGCTAACAGCCCGATGAACTCAAGACAAAGAGCCACAGTCTTTGAATGCGCTAAGATCCAATCCACAGGGTCACCTAATGGCATGTTTCGCGTGGCAGCGTGGAAAGCCTTCTGCCAATTCTGATAAGCATCGGACGCGGCTTCCCATTCGGCGGATTTAGGCAGCGACACGGAAAGCGGTGTTAGCTTGTTCCGGATTATTCGCGAGTACCCAAGTTCTCCGAACTCCAAGGCGAACTCAAGAGGCGATATTTCCCCGCTCGAAATTCGGGCCAGTGCGGTTGGCAGGCTCACTTCAAGAAAGGGGTTATAGTTCCGCGCTGACTTAGACCCCACGCTGTGCAGTAGCCCTTCGGTAATTTCATACCGTTTTGCTACGAGAGCCACGGCAAAAAAGTCGTTTCGTGGGTATGTAAGCAGATCGGCTTTGACATGCTTTCTCATAGGTTCTAATGTAACACCTGAAGCTAGGGATTTCCAAGCATGAAAGACGATCTCAATACGGACTTTCTAACTGTGGACGGAGCGGCAAGGCTTGCGGGCGTTACGCATTGGACCGTGAGACTGTGGCTACAAAAGTCTAAGTTGACCCGCTACAAATCCGGTCAACACACGGTTGTAAGCCGTACCGAACTGCTTGAGCTGCTGAAACCGCGAAAGGCGAAGGACTAAGCGAATCATGGACGCACAACGAAAAATCGAGAATGAGATATTCGTCATGGAGAACCGGCCTTCCGTCATCCTGTTGGCCGATGCCACGCTAACCCGGTTTGAGTTTTGCCCGATAGGGCTGCCCCTGCCACAAGACATCGAAGAAAAAATTGTCGCTATGGGACTTCAGGTTGCCGGGCTTGTCGGCATTGGGCGTGGTGGCGACCCACGCACGCGGCTATTTGTGGAACTGGATAGCGACGTGGTTGACCGGCTCGCGCGGGTGTATCGCGATGGCGTGAGGGCGCGCTCTACTGACTGGCTGGAACGACTCTGGTTACTCGATGAGGTAGTGGCATAAAAAAGNNTAAAAAAGTTTGCCGGACGGCGTGCAGAGTAGCCGCTGGCAAGGGCCTGGACTCAGACAGGCCCGACAATTTTGAAACGGAGGATTCACTTTATGAGCAAGGCAGATGACAGATATTTTTTGAGAACCCGGCACGCGGTCTGTTTAGACCGAATCGTGGAACTCAAGGCGAAGCCCACGCGGACAGCCGAAGAAAAAGAACGGCTCACGGACACAATCGAATCCGCGCAGTTTTTCGAACGCGAACTTGAAGCGCTCGAACAATAAATTTCGAGGGGTAAGGTCCCATACCCGCAGGCGTTCGTGCCTGAATACGGGGACTGGTCGCTGGTCGCGATGCAAACCGGACGCCGGAAGGCGACGGAATCTCACAAAAACGAAATGAGGAATTAAGGTGCGACTTTTTGATTTGAAACAACAGCAACAGGGCTATATCACTGCCGCAAGAAAAGCGGCAGGGGCGGGCGATGAGCACGGCTACGGCGTTCACATGGAAGCTATGTTACGCATCGAACGCGAAATTCAGTCCATCGAAGGCAGCAAAAACAACAGCATCCTCAAGATGGCGCGGGCGAATGGTGGTGTCATTCTTGCCGATGGTCCAGCAACGGACGCCAAGCCGGACCAGAAGGTATTTTCCAAGGAATACCAGCGCGATTGGCTCAAGTGGGCACAGAGCGGCGGCACACAGATCGGAGCCACTCTGTACGAAGGCAGTGACGCATCGGGAGGCTATGCCGTGCCCGTGGTAGTCGATGACCAAATCGTGCCCTTGGCTCCGCAGGAAATGAGCGTGCGCCAGTTGGCGTCCGTCATTCCTACCACGATGGATATCAAAATCCCAACCAAGCAGACGTTCTCCACAGCAACCGCAAAGGCTGAAACGTCTTCGTTCACGGAGTCCGAACCCACCATTGGGCAGATTACTCTTTCTGCTTACATGGCGGGCGTGCTCCAGGAAATTTCCTGGGAACTCGCTCAGGACGTTCCTGCGTTCCAAGCCTTCGCCGTGGATGACATGATTCTCGCTCAGCAAATGTTTGAAGAGAACCTTTTCGTAAATGGTTCTGGAAGTGGACAGGCTCAGGGGCTTCTCAACAATGTCGGAGCTGGGATCTTTGCGGAGCCGGACTCGAACGCTAACGCCGTTTCCACCGTGGGGATTCTTAGCCTCATTGGGACGCTGAATGAGGTTTACCACGCTAACGCCAGTTTCCTGATGGCGCGGCCTACCTCCGTTGTGATCCGCAAAGCACAGATGCAATCAAATCTGTTCTTCCCCGCATTTACCAGCGTCGGCGGACAGGACTATCTGTTCGGCTATCCCGTGAAATACAGCGCCTACATGCCAGCGGCGGCCCGTGGAAATGCTCCGGACATCTTTGGTGACTATAAGCGTGGTTATATTATTGGTGACCGTGGTGGGAGCGGCATTAACGTCAAGGTCCTGGACCAGCCGCTTGCGACACAAGGCCTGATCCAACTTCTCGCATACCGCCGTGTTGACGGTCGCGTGCGCCGGTCGGAAGCGCTCCAGCAATACAACGTCTCCGCAAGCTAACGCGGGACCAACAAATTGCGGGACATCATACCCGCGCTGGACGGTAGTCGCGAGTCCCGCAAGCCTCTTCAGGGCCGAATAACTCGCGATTGAATCCAGCACCCGCCCTGCCGCTTGGGGAAGAGTGAACACAGGCGGCAGGGCCTAATTTTTCGGGGAGGCGGGACCGTGAGGATTGAGATTGAGCTAAACGACGAAATGGCGGCAGAGCTGGAATCGGTTCGCCGGGAGACTAATTGTTTTTCGGCTGTGCAAATAGCCCAAGAATTTATCGAGTCGGGATTGGCGGAAAGACGCCTTCCCCACGTAACAGCGGCGGCACTTGGCGCACGCCCGTTTGGGACGCCGGGTAAGGACGTGGATGACTTATGAAACTGTGCGGCAAAGGTTGTGGCAGCAAAATTCCGGATGACGCACGTTGCTGTGATTCGTGCAAGGCAGAACGCGGCATATCGACCGATGCGGTCAAGCAGCATACGACCGGCTACGACGCCGTGTTAGATGGCTTGCGGAAGGGCGCACGATGGCAGCGAGTACGGGACGTAATCATCAAAAAGTTTCCCATGTGTTGCCGATGTGCAACGGCCCTTAGCGAAATTGTGGACCACATTGTCCCCGCGTTGATTGCGATAACCCAGGCGCAAGCAAGCGGGCGCTATCCGTATGACAAATACGCGGGCTATTACCTCAAGAGCAATCTCCAGGGCCTGTGCCGCTCATGTCACTGGACCAAGACGAACGAAGACAAGGCGCACGTTGGCGAGTGGCCGGACGTAGTGGCGAAAGAACAGGCACAGCCTAAGAAAGTTTGGACCTTTTGACGGGAGGAATGAACAAAATGGGNNCAAAGACGAAAGATGCCATTGAGATTTTGTTGGAAACAAGGCCGCATCTGACCGCGCAAAAGCTCTTGGATTTTCACCGTGCCAACCCAACTTTTTTCCCCGCCTTTGCTGCCGAGTTCCTATGGCTGAAAAAACGTCGAAGGCCAGGAGCCGCCAAAGCTCTGCTTATGTTTCTACGCGGAGCTAAACGTTGGCAGGGCGTGGATGAGTTCATGGTCAACGATCACCTTTTTCCACTACTTTCCCGCATTTGTATTCTGCTTTACCCCACGCTGAATAACGGGACGCTAAAGCTGCATCAGTGCGAGGCAGACACAATA
>PLUJ01000160.1:0-15385 GCA_003165455.1 Acidobacteriaceae bacterium
CGCGCTAATAGCCGTTGCCAATCCCTGGGTGGGCGCATTATTGCTCACGGTCGCCATGGGAAGCAGGCATGACCACTGAGCGGTCGCCGTTAAATCCTTGGTGCTTCCATCCGAATAATTCCCCGTCGCTGTGAACGCCTGCGTTGTGCCTTGCGCAATCTGGGCGCTTCCCGGGGTAATTGCGATAGATTGCAAAGTGACGGGTCCGCTCTGAGCGGCCGGCGAACTTGTGCTTGACCCTGAATTCCCGCCGCAACTTGCAAGCACCAGCAAACTTGCCATCACCGGCACAATTGACCACCTACGCATCGTGTTCCCCTCTCTAACAAAAGAAGAGGGAACTATAGCGCCTATCAACCGTTGTCCTGATGAATCTTAGGTTAAAAGGTGAAGGCCCCCTGGCTTCAGCCGCGTCGAATGTTTTCCTCCTGCATTCACAAGCGACCCTCCGAATTCATCTAGTTTTAACCTGACCGTAACAAACACGTCATAAGCCAACGGCTAAACTACTCCACCAATTGGAAACACGGAAATTAGTATTCTGCATTCTTCGTTTATCGAAGTCGATCGTTATTCATTCGGGAGCTCTGTGAGAACTTCTGCTTTCGCTATACTCTTGTCGGCAATGTTGCTGATATTGACTGCCTGTGGCGGATCGTCCCCGGCCTCTGCTCCTGCCAGCGGTCCACTCACCGGCAATTGGCAAATTACGATGTTGCAGCAGTATCCCGGCCAAGCCACAACGCTTGGCGTCTCGGGATTTCTTAGTCAATCGAATGATGCGCTAACCGGAAGCGTGGAAGGCCCTTCCATCTTAAGTACCAACGGGCAAAACCTGAATTGCGGAGGCACCGCTCAAGTGGCGGGAACCGTCAGCGGCCAGAACGTTAGCTTCACGGAGAACATCGGAGGAACCACTTACAACTTCAGCGGAACCATCTCTTCTGATAATCAGTCGATGTCCGGTGATTTTCAAGCGCTCGCCGGCGCATGTTTCAAAGACCCCACCTCCGGCACTTGGGATGCATTTCTAATTCCGCCCCTGAACGGCAACTTCACCGGTAGCCTTACCGACTCCAGTTACATGGCGGAGTTGCTCGGCGTCAGCACAGCTCCGCCAATCACGGTGTCGGGATCGCTCTCTCAGAGCTCCAATGCTGGTGGCAGCAATGCGAGTATCACCGGTACCATTAACGCCGTCGGCTATCCATGTTTCTCAACCGTATCGGTGACCGGAACCATCAGCGGCCAAAATGTTTACCTCGACGTTTTCAGTTACACCGGCGAACAGATCGGTACTCTCGGTAAAGCCGCTAGCTCAATCGGCGTTGCGGGCGCCCCCGCCACGGTGGTGTCCACCTCAAATGGATTGTCTTTGGTCGATAACACCAGCGGTGACGCTCTCTTCCTCGGTGTCAACACTCCAGGTCCGTGCGCCCCGCTCAATGACGGCGGCCTCACCGTTACTGGTGACAGCACGAACGTTGTGTTCAACTTCCAGTAAAGCTGTCCCGAGCGAAAGTCCTGAAGATGAATTGGGGTGTCCCATTTCTCGCGTCCTTATGAGGGAAGTGGGAACTCTTCAGCCGAACAGAATTTCCCACTGACTGAAGGGAGAAGTATCGTAGCTCAGTTCAGTTACTCGCACCCCCAGCAACAAGAATCGCCGGAAGCCCGCCAGGTTTCCACCTCCTCCCAAAGTCAATTAGCGTAGCCCTGATATTCGGCACACAATTCCTGACGCATATCGGCTTACAATTACTTGAACAGTTGATTAGGAAGCTGCTTGCTTTGGGCTTACCTACTTAAGATGAGAGAACTTAGATTCACTCGTTTGTAGGTGCTTTCTGGAAGGGAGTTGTCTCATGCTGCAAGCCATAAAAGAGTCGGTCCATAGAATGACGAGCCATCTGCAGCTCGTGAGCAGCTACTTAGAAATGCAGGACTACACCAAGGCGCTGGGAAGGACGAAAGAGACCATAAAAGAAATGCACGCGCTGGAAACCAGCTTAACCGGGTTGGTGAACCAGGTGATGACCGTGCCGGAGGATGGCGCAGTTGTTGTTCCCCACGGCTCCACAGTCGTGAGCCGAGAAGATGTGAAAGTGGCGGTTGGCAGTGACGAAGTGCTGGCAGTTGACAAGGATCAAATCCGGCCCGGTCGCGGGAACGATAATCCGAAGACGAAGTGATTCGAATCTAGAAGCTGAACTTCAGCGCCAGTTGCATGGTTCGCGGACGGTGCGCATCCACCGGATGCAGAAACGAATTTCCGGTAAGGCAGTCCGTTCCTCCGGGAAAGTAAGCTCCCGCTGAATAATCGGATCCACCATAGCAATTGATGGTATTACTGCCGGTATTTCCCAGGTCCGGGTTATACAGTCGGAACTGCGTGTGGTTGAAGACATTGAACGCTTCTGCGCGGAACTCCAATTCGCTGCCTTCGCGGATCACAAAGTGCTTCAGCAGCGACATATCAAAATTCAAACGGCTGGGATTGTTTAAATAATTTCGTCCCGCGTCTCCGAACGTAAGCCCGCGCGGCGCCACAAAGTCATTCGGATTCAACAGCAGCGGACCAAAACTGCTGGCATTCGTCTTCAAAGCCTCGGGCTGCGGATTGGTCGCCAGATCGGGATACGAACCGGCTCCCACTCCATTCGCTACTCCTGCGTTATCCAACACCCCAATCCCGCTGCTTCCGGCATTGTTGATGACGCTGAACGGTGTGCCCGACTGATAGGAAGTGATTCCCGATAGCTGCCATCCTTCTCCGATAAATTTCATCAGCGGAGAAGGATTGCCGGACTTTGGTAGATTCTTATCGTCGTCCGCCGTGGTGTCGAGAGGATCCAGCAGATCCCGCTGCAGCGCCCGGCTGAAGTTCGGGAAGCTGTATACATAGCTGATATTCAGCAGGTGCCGCTGATCGAAGTTCGAGCTGGCTTTGTTGGATCGCAAATCAAGCGAATTTACAAACGTAGGATCGGTTCGATCCGAGGAGTCGTCAATCGAGTGGCTGTAGGAATACGCCACGCCGGCTGTCAACGGCCCGCGCGTGCGCCGGATCGTGGTCTGAAACCCGTTATACGACGAATCCGCGCCGTTCTGCAGCGAGAAAATCTCACCTAATCCCGGATACGGTCGAAAAGTATTTGTCAGCGGAAGCACCGGATGTGCGAATGCGTCGGACGATTGCCCCTGACACGAAACCTGCATATTAATCGAGGCAGGATTGTTCGGCGCGATCGTCACGCCATTCTGCAATATGAAAACCGGCGAGGTCGCGTTCGAAGTCACATTGTCGCAGTCCGCCGCCGAACCTCCGGGGACCGCCAGAAGAAAGGGCTCATGCAGACCGAATGGATTCAACGCCGGAGCAACTGGTTCCAATTGATTGAGCTGGCGCTCCACCGTAAGGTGCGTCCCTTTGCTGCCCACATAAGCGAAAGTTGCCACAAAGTCCTTGGGCAATTCGCGCTGCACGCTCAAACTCCACTGCTGTGAGTACGAATAAGGTGTTTTCGTAGGGATCGACGTTACGTTAATCGGAAACGCGCCCGGTGCGGATGGCTTTCCATTCCCCGATACATTGCATGTTGTCCCGAAGTCTCCAATACATGCATAGCCCGCGGGAAACGGTTGCGTCAGGTTCAACACGTCGGGTGCGCTCGCTTCCAGCGATCCTGTATTGGCTTCATCGCCCGTGCCGTGCTCGAAGAAAATACCGTAGCCTGAGCGAATCGAAGTTTTTCCGTTGCCTTGCGGATCCCACGCGAATCCAACCCGCGGCGCCGGATTAAACACATGGCTATTGACGCAGCCCGCAGGGACGCCATTCGGTCCGCATTCCACAATCCCGTTGATGATGCGCGGATCCAAACTACCAAGGTTAAACGGAATTGGCTTGTTGCCCGGTATGCCCAGCAACTGTCCGCTGGACGGATCGACCTTCACTTCGGAAGCCAGCGTCTGGCTGAACGCTTGTGGCTCCCAGTTGTATTCCCGGAGATATTTCTCGTGATAGTTTCCGAATAGGCTGATCCGCAATCCCATGTTCACCGTCAGCCGCGGACTTACTCTCCAATCATCCTGAAAGAATGGTTCGCCAATCTGATAACGGTTGTAGTAACGAAGCTGCGTGCTGTCCTGCGTATAACTTCGAATCGCGTTGCCTCCGCCAAGAATCGCCGGATTCGAGTTTTCCTCCCCATCGTTATAGATCAGATTCGCAAAAGCATTCCCCGTGTTATACGCGCCCCCATTCACGTTGCTTACCGTCAGCAGCCCTTGCACATCGCCCGAAGCCGCTCCCAGCGCGCCATTGGTTTCGTTCTTTTGTGCCAGAATGTACTGCACTCCAAACTGCAGCGTATGTTTCCCCTTCACCTTGCTCAGGTCGTCGCGGAAATTGTAAGTCGGATTCGTATGCTCCCACGGCATATACGACGGATCGGCTGTGAATCCGGCTCCGCCGTACTCCTGATTGTTGCCTGTAAGCACCACTCCCGGCACTTTGCCGCCGAAGCCGTTGTTGAATAAATATCCCGTCGGACACTGCGGCGGAACTCCCGCCGCGCCCCCCGTGCAGGTGCCCACATTATTCGGATTGCCCAGCCCCTCTGGACGCTCGAAGTCGGCTCCCCCGGGCCCGTTCACATCGGCCAGAGTGATATGCGCATCCGTATAACTGAACACCGTCTCGTTCAATAACGACGGCGTAACCGTCTGCGTCAGCCGTACCACCATGTCAATTCCCGGTCCCACAAAATTGTTCTGCACCGTCGGAAACGTATTCTTCACCGTGCCCCAATTCGGCGTCGGCGTAATCGTGTCCCACGAATCGTGAATGTACCGGAAGGTTCCCAGCAATTTCGGACTGAAATGATGGTCGATGCGAAACAATTCCTCGCGCCAGTGCGTCGGCTCGGAAATCACCGCGTCATAGCACGGCATAATCGGCTGCAAAGTCGTATGATCCACCTGCCCGACCAGACTCGAGTTGCAGCCCGTAAAGGCATTCGGCAGCGGAATCAGATTTGAATTCAAAATCGCCAGCCCATTCGGATCGAGCCCCGCGTTCGCCGGATTATCGCTGCGTGCCCCGCCCATCAGATTGTTATAAGAAAAACTCTGCGTCGCCGGATTGAAATTCGAAAAGATCAGCCGGTATCCAATCGTCTCCGATCCGTTCGGAACCCCCGGACAATCCGGAAAACTTGCGACCGGAAACAAGGGCCCCAGCGACGATCCCTTCAGCTTCTTCGCGTCCTGCGGATCATAAGGATTCGGGCACACATCGCTGAAGTCTCCCTGCCGCTCCGCCAGCGTCGGCACCGCCTGATTAAAATTCGGCTGCAGCTCGCTCGGCGATTTCTCGATGCGATGCTCCTCCGAGAAAAATACAAATGTCTTCTGCTTATTCTGGTTGTAAACATTCGGAATCCACAGCGGTCCGCCTAGCGTGAAACCAAAATCGTTTCTGCGATAAAGCGGCGCGTGCAGCGTCTGGTCGAAGTAGTTGCGCGCGTTCAAATCCTCGTTGCGGAAAAATTCATAGGCATTCCCATGCCACTGGCTGCCGCCCGACTTCGTCGTCACTTGCACGGTGCCCGACGCGGTTCTCCCATACTGCGCGCCATAATTCGAGGTAAGAACTTTCACTTCCTGAATCGCATCCAGGCTCGGATACACCACCAGTGTGCTCTCCGCCCCACTCAGTCCCGCATTCAGTACGTCGCTGCCATCCACTTCGAACGAGTTGTACTCCACCCGCCCGCCATTCACGCTGTACTTCACGCTGCCGTTTACGCCTACCCTCGCTTCATCCTGCCCGGTCTGGTTGCTGACGCCCGGCGTCAGCGTGATCAACTGCGTAAAGTTGCGGCCATTCAATCCCAGGTTCGTCACTTCTTTTTGTGTGATGGTTCCCGAGACTTCGGCATTTTCCGTTTCCACCTGCGCCGCACCTCCTGCAGTCACGTTCACTTCCTGCTTTTCTCCGCCGGTCTCAAGCAATGCGTCCATGGGAAGCACGTCGCCTGCCGCTAACGCAATTCCAGAAGTCTGAAATATTTTGAAATTCGCCGCCGTCACCGCCATATCGTAAGTCCCAGGCGGCAAGCCGCTGACCGAATAAACTCCTTGCGCATTCGTCGTGGCGCTTTGTTTGATCCCCGAAGCATTTGACACGGTCACTGTGGCGCCGGTTAGCACCGCGCCTGTCTGGTCCGTAACGCTGCCGGTCACGCTCGCCGTCTTCCCGCCATTGTTTGTCTTTTCCGTCGCCACCGGCGCTCGCTCCACCACAATCGGAGCCGTCGCCCCCGGCGGCGCAGGCGGAATCACCGGTGCAATGTACAGCCAGTTCGGTGCGGCGCTTTGCGTCTGCGCTGTTTCCGGAGCCGCGCCCGCAGTGCCAGCTTGCGCTGCCGCTCCTCCAGTCCCCGGAGCCGCCGCCGCATTCGTCGTCCCCGCTTGCCCAACCGCACCCGTCGCCCCCGCTCCCCTCGACGCCGCAGCTTCGTTCAACGCCGGTTCTTCCTCCATCACTCCCGCTTCCATCAGCACATCCAGCGGAACCGAATCTCCCGCCGCCAGCGGGATATCCGCCACTTCGAAATTCTTGAATCCCTTGGCCCGCACTGAAATCGTGTAAGTCCCCGCGTCCAGCCCGCCGATCCAATATTTTCCTTTACTATCCGTTCTCGCTCTCTGGCTCACTCCCGCCGCATTCTTCACCGCAACCGTGGCTCCCGCCAGAGGCTTGCTCGAACCATCCGCCACCGTCCCGCTCATAGAGGCAATGCCTTCCTGCGGCATCGCCGCGGCTAGTGCGCCATTCCCTTCCCAACGGAATCCACCCTCGCTTCCAACACTGCGAATGCCGCCCTGCAGCGCGGGAACCGCTACACCGAGCGCGCCCGTAAAAATAACGGCAACGCAAATCACTAAACAAAAAATAGCTTTGGGAAGTCTCACGATTCCTGCACCCCTTCAAACCATTCGATTGCAATCGCTTCTCCCCCTCGCACACACCACACTTCTGGCAACTCGCAGGCGTTCTCCCTGCGTACAAACACAAATCAGCCAGTTGCACAGAATGGTAAACGAGCTTTCAAAGGGAAATCAGGCTCTCGCATCGATCTCCCGCCGCCCACACGATTCTCTCGCTTCGAGAAGTGATGCGGACAAGCCGGAAATCATGGAGCAAATACACTTACACGGCAGTTGTTACGGAGGCATGACAGATTGGTTAAATTCAGGTTACAGTTCTCCCCGAATCATCTGGAAGAATGGCTTCAACCTCGCATTCATGAAGCCCTTCGCACGATCTCTTCCGAACTCTGCGAGCGGCGGCCGTTAACGGTGCGTGGGGCGCCGCAGAGACTTAATCCCAAAACTACTCATTTCGCATTCAGCCATCGCATCCTTTTCCACAATCCATTCCCGAAATTATCGGAACTTTCATAATCGAGTCATGCCTGCGTAACACATCTCGCGCATAGTTGCTGCGACCAATGGAGCGGGCGCGCTGTTGGTCCTTCTGAGTAAACGAAAAAAAATTAAACCTTTTGGATGGGTTCCATTCTCGGTGTGCGGATGGTGTTTTCTGCCGGCACTAGCTTGGTCCCAACACCTTGTCCACGTTGTTCAAACTGGTTTTAGGAGAATGAATACAATGACACGAATGAAATCCCTCTTCGCGGCTGCCGTAGCATCCGCGATTGTTGCCGTTGTTCCGGCAGCCAATGCGCAGACATTCCACTTCGTCGGCTCTGGCTCTTCGGCACAATGGACCATGGCAGCTCTTGCTGCCGACCAGCTCGCCATCAACCAGGGCAATGGAACCGTTTGCCACTGGACCGGCGCCACCGGATCCAGCAACACCGATGCACTCGTCACCGACAATCGCGACGTGCGAATCCTGCCGGAAACCGGCAACGTTTGGATCGTCTGGAGTCAGAATGCAGCCTGCTCCAGCACCACAGCCACAGTGACTGACATCTGGCTCGCCGTCAGCGTCGACTCCACCGTCGGCGTCCGCACTTTCTCAGCCCAGCAACCAAGTGGCGGCGGTTCGGGTGCCGTCGTCAGTCTCAATTCCGCTGTTGTTTCCGGCACCGCCGGTCAGAACAAAATCCAGAAGGCGCTTTGGCCCGATAACTTTGGCGTTGCCAACTCCGACAGCAACATCAACGGCGGTGTGGTCAGCGCTATCGCCGCTGGAATCAATGTCAACGTCGGCATGACGGATATCCGTCCTGAAGATGCACTGTTCGCCACCAAGCGCGCTCTCGCTACCCTGAATACCACCACCTATGCCGGTCTCGGCTATAAGGGAGTCACCGCGAACATCGGCGCTCCCATCTATACGGATCAGGGCACCGGAACCGAAGCTACCCCGGTCCTGTTCGCCCTCGCTGGCAAAGCCGATCCCATCACCCACACCGACGTGCCTTCCTACAAAACCATTCCGATCGGCGCTGCTCCGATCGTCTTCATCACCAACAACAATGGCACGCCTGCCATTTATAACCTCGAATCCGGCGTTACCCCCGGTGTCAAGACCTCCGGTCCTTACTATGCTGAACAGTTCTTCGGTGGCACGGTCGCTTGCGATACCCACGCCGCCGCCTTCGGTGGACCTGGCGATGGCCTGGGAACTCCCCTCACGGTTTTCCTGCGCGAGCCTCTCTCCGGCACCATGAACACCACTGAATTCAGCCTGTTCCGCTCTTTCGGCAACCCCGATGGTTCCCAGGAAACCGGCGTAATCAATCCTCTGAACACTCCCTATAACCCGTTGGCCCTCAACTGCCCAACCCATGGCAAGCGCGAGCGCGCCATTGGTACCGGCGAAGTCGTGGGCAGCAGCTCGCCTGCCTACGGCGTTCTCGGAACTCCGAACTCGATTGGCTACATCTTCTACGGTTTCGCCAACGCTTCCAAAGTGACCGGCTCAAGCTTTAACTACTTAACCGTGGATGGCGTCGATCCTCTCGGCTTGCCCGCCAGCCTCACCCCTGGACAGCAGTTGCCGAATTGCGGCGGCTCCTCCGCACCAACTTGCCCGGCTAGCCTCTGGAGCAACACCAGCCCCGCCGGTCTCAGCTACCCCAACCTCCGCAACGGTACCTACAAGGCGTGGTCGATCTATCGTTGGCTCATCGCCGACAGCAACATCGGATCGGACCCGTACGGTTTCGACGCGGTTGCCCAGTCTGCTCAGGACTACGTAGATTCAGATGTCGCTGATTTCGTTCCGTTCCAGACCTCAACCAACAGCGATGGCCTGGAAGTCTACCATTCGCACTTCACTCAGGAAGCGGTTACGGAAAACAACGGCTGCGCCAGCGTAGCGAACACCCTCGATGGCGGCAACACGCTTGGTGCCGCTCCTCACGGTAGCTGCAGCGCAGTGGAAGCAGGCGGCGACGAAGGCGGTTTGATTGAAGGACCGTTCGGAGTTACCGTTGCTGATACCACCGGCGATGTAACCACCTCCAGCACTGACACCTTGCACAAAGGCTACAAAGTAACCTGGAAGTCTGGAGCTAAGTTCACGGCTGGTTCATCGTGGGAAGGCTCTACCATCACCATCAATGGTAACAACTACACCGTTGCGAACATAGCTCTTACCACCACCATCCTGTATGTCACCACCAACCCGGGTGCCAGCACGGTCGGCATTCCTTACTCCGCTCCGTTCGCTTACACCTTCCCTGCTGCCACCACACCTGGCGTAGTCGGGAAAAAACAATAGCTCGCTTCTTCGGAGATCGATCTTTGGACGATTGAGCTGGCGGCAAAAATCTGAGGCAGACTGGCTTGCTGAGCAGTCTGCCTCGGTTTTCGATTTCTGGCATGAAAGCCTTAAGAAAAATACTTATTTCTCAAGAATATCAATGGATATTATCGACATTACCGAGTATAAAAATAAGTCCGAAAAAGGAGTTGCGGTTTGTCGAAGAACCGAACGATAACCAGCCGTAGGCTGCGATTGTTCCTGGCGTTCGCCATGTTTACCGCCAACTGGCTTACCACGGGAATGTCTCAAGCGCAGGATGCGTCGGGCGCAAGTCCGTCCTCCCGCAACATTGGCGTGCCTCCCGCAACTGAATCGACGCGCGGAGATATTTCCAGCGATTCGCTGAAAGCCAAGTCGGTTGAGCTTTGGAACACGCCTTCGCTCGAAGGCAGCGATCTAAAAGCGGCGGACGTCATTCCCGGGGATGTCGATATCGTCGATGGCGTCTATACTCACGAAGTCACGCGTGTCCAGTGGCGTCCGGCGGATCCCATCGATCTCTACATCGTCAAGCCGGTCGGAGTGAAGAACCCTCCCGTCATTCTCTATCTTTATAGTTACCCGTTCGAAACGGATCGTTTTCTAAATCACGACTTTTGCAAGTTTCTGGTCAGGAATGGTTACTCCGCCATCGGCTTCGCCTCCGCTCTCACCGGCCAGCGCTATCACACCCCACGGCCCATGAAAGAGTGGTTCGTCAGTCAGTTGCCGGAATCCCTGGCCACCACGGCTCACGATGTGCAGATGATTCTGACCTACATGGCATCGCGCGGCGATGTTGACATGAATCGCGTAGGCATTTTTGGCGACGGCTCGGGAGCGACCATCGCCATTCTCGCCGCCGCGGTCGATCCGCGAATCAAAACTTTGGACCTGCTCGACCCCTGGGGCGATTGGCCCGATTGGATCAAGGAATCGGCACGCGTTCCAGGAAAAGAACGCCCTGACTATCTGAAGCCCGACTGGATGGCAGCCGTCGCTCCTCTCGATCCCGTGAAGTGGCTGCCGAAGTTGAAGACGCCGAACGTCCGAATTCAATTCATCAAAGATGTCTTGATCACCCCCGCTGACGTGCAGCAAAAAATAGAAGCCGCCATTCCCTCCGGTCCTGATTTCCAAATTGTCCACTACGACAACACCGCGGCCTTCCGTGCCGCGATCGCGGGCGGGACTGGTTTCGATTGGATCAAACAGAAAATGCAATTCAGAGTTGTGCCGGATTACAGCGAGTCGGGCAAACCCAGGGGAAAATTTCATCCGAGCACAAGAAAGACTCACAGCAATAGGCTGCGCGCGGTAAGGGAAGTTGTTCACCGAACTCAGGAGATTCGATGCAGATGTCCAGAAAACATCCCGTGAAAAGGAAATCGAAAACGAGAATCATTCGCCATACTCTGGCCTTTGTCACGATGGCTGTGGCGACTCTGCTTCTGCAAGGGTGCGGCGGCGGTTCCAGCTCCGCATACGTCACGCCCACCGCAAATAATCCGGCCCCCAATATCCAACTCGTCTCCGTCCAAATCTCGCCCACCACTCCATTGATCGGCCTCGCCGAAAAGCGTCAGCTCAGCGCCACCGGAGTTTACAGCGACGGCAGCACGAACAACATCACTTCGCAAGTGACCTGGAGATCTTCTTCCGCTCCCAGTTCCACCGACTACGTCGTCGTCAATCCGAGCGGATTGGCCACCGCAACGGCGGTCGGCGCAACCGTGGTGACGGCAAGCCTCGGGCCCGTGACTGGGGCGCTTCAGCTCACTGCCGACACCAATGGTTTCGCTTCCGGAACCACCGCCATTCTTTCGGTTCCTTTTAAGTCCGTCATTGTAGATGCGGCCTATCTTCCTCAGTCCTTAACCAAGAATCAGGGCGCCTTTGCCGTCCAGGAAGTGAATCTGGATGCGGATCAGTTTGCAAGCGCATTGCCTGTGCCAGTCGCGCTGCTGGCTTCAATTCCCATGCCGGCGGCCTTTATTCCGAACATTACAGTTGCTGACCAATCTGATTTTCTTGTTGTAGCGTTAAGCTATAGTTCGGCCCAGGTACAGATTATCGACGCCAGCAATCTCTCCAGCGATGTGGCCAACAACACTGTCATCAATACCTTCACCGCCCCCATTTCGCAGTCTGTCAGTTTCTATGCGGGTACGCCGCAGGCTTTTAGCTGCATGATTTGCGCAGCCATTTTCAATCCGGCCACCGGCAAGCTTCTGTTGAGTACCGCGGAAGGTTACTACGCGATGGATCCTTTTTCTGGTACGTTTACCGCGCTGCCATTCACGCCTGCGCCCGCACCATCGCCAAATCTTTCTCTCAATCCAATCGCGACTCCAAATCCTTACGTGCTGGCGACCAATCCAACTACAGGCGATATACAAATTCTGAACCTAACCACGAACGCGGTCACCACAGTGAGCGCGAGCGCCGTTGGTGTGACCACGCCGGGCGCCGCTGTGATTGACCCGCTCACAAATTACGCCGCAGTGGTCGATGCCGCGACCGGCGAGCAGTCGCTGCTCAACGTAGCCGCTCCGCAAAGTCCCGTGCCGAGCCCGCTCGTAGGATTGGGCGTTTGCGGTGCGCCAGAACCGGCAAACCTGAACATGGTTGCGATGGGGATCAGCGCCAATGCTGTGCAGAACAACACCGCTCACACTTTGTTCACCAGTCAGACCTCGGGCAACTGTGTCGGCTTCGAAGCGCCCTGGCCAACCGATGCTTCACAGCCACTTTTGTCGTCGGCGATTTTTTATGGTTATGGTTCCATGCCAGCCACTCCGGATTCACAGCCTTTCATCAATGGCAATGATGCCAATGCCATCGCGGCTTTCAACAGCGTGTACGACCAGAATAATTATGGACTGCTCGTCGACGCTAACCAGCAGTGGGTCGCCAAAATAAAAATCGCTTCGGTTCTGAGCGACGCTGGCATAGGCGCAGGCAATGGTTCGGCAGCGGCGCTGCCCGGCGGAACGGCGATGTCTTCAGGAACTCCATCAGGAATTTTGTGCGCTTATACGGAAGTCAATCTTTGTGTGACGTACAACACAATCATCTATCTGCCTGCGCCCAGCGTTTCCGTCACGCTCTCGGTTTCGAGCATCAGCTTTGGAAGCTTGAGCGTGGGAACGCCAAGCGCCTCGATTCCGGTGACAGTGGACGATATTGGCGCTGCGATTCTGACGGATCAAATTTCCATTCAGGGCGCGAACGCAAGCGACTTCTCATTGCTGAATAGTTGCGCTCTGCAGTTGCAGCCTCACGCGACTTGCGGCCTCAGCGTGATCTTCACTCCATCGGCCAAGGGCGCGCGTTCCGCCACGCTGACAGTTGCGGTAACTGGATCGAGCACGCAAAGCATCCCGCTTTCGGGAACGGGAACGTAGGAGAACTGCGCGCGTGCAAATCGCACGAGTGTTCCACGTGGAACATTCCATCCTGCCAGAATCCAACTTTGTAAGTCATTGATTCCAGGTCCCAGGTTTTGTACGAGGTAATCGAATCAAGAGGTTAGGCTGTGGGAAAAGTGTCTACTTTCGGGGACGGTCAATAGCTACTAAAGTAGACTTGACAGCATAGGCGTGTACCGGGAAAGGTACGTGCAAAACCCCTCTTTCAAGACCCCGCGATGGCCAGGGTGACGGTGCCTTTACCGGCGCCGGTGCAGCCGGAAGCTGCGCCCTTGCCGAGTCCCAAATCATTGTAGGTACCGGTGACGGTGGTGCCATCGAGCGATGCGGTTCCGGTCATTTGTCCGATCTGAGTACCATCGGAGTCCGCCAAGTTCATCACCACCGAGGTCCCGCTGACTGAACCCACGATGTTTGCGTTTGGATAACAGAAGCCCGTGAAAGTGAAGCTGCCACTCAGCGGCGTGCTGCTAGTGCCGTTGTTTGTACCCTGAGTAACCTGGCCGCTCACGGCATAGGATGTTTCCTCATTCGACACAAAAGATCCCGTGATATTGCCGTTCAGCGGAGTGACAAGGTTCGCGATAAAAGTGCCTGTGCCAGGATCGGATTGGGAGCCGGCGCATCCGGTGGAGAGAATGGTGTAATTCCCGCTCATCGATGGCTGGCTATTCATAGTGGAAGTGGTACCGCTGAGAGTAAGGGTGGTTCCGACCGGATCGACGGTTAACGAAACGGTGCTGCCCGTCACGGTTCCGCTAACATTGCCTACTCCTGAACAAGGACTGTCGCTGAGAATCACACTACCCGTAAGATTGCCGCCATTCTGAATGAGCGAGCCGGATTGTGTGTTGTTGATCTTGGTGTTGCTAGCATCGTTAAGGGTCATCTGCCAGTTTCCAGAGAGTGAGTCGGCCGACACAGGGGTGCTGTTATTGCCGCCGCAGGCGCTCATCGATAGTGACAGAGCGAACAGGAATGCGATTCTGCGATCCATAAACGTAACCTCTTCCATTCTTTTCCGAGTTCGCTTCGCGGTTCGTATTGTGAAGGACCGAATGCTTTGCGTGAAGCCGGGTTCTGAATTGTTTTGGACGTTCCGCGAGAAGCGTTCAGGTTAGCGTGCGCCGGGTTACGCCAAAGTTACCGAGAGGTTAATGTTTTGTGAATTTAGAGAGAGGAGAGGGGGAGGAGGACGACATCTTAAGCGTCGCTTAGAACAAAACCAATCCTGAAGTCCCCGCGCCAAGAATAACCAAAAGTTTAGATTAGAAAAGTTTCATTAGAAAAGTCTCTTGACACGCATATTAACCAGACTGTAATGTTCGGGCGCTTCACGAAACCCCCGCCGTTCCGCTGTCTAAGCAGTTTCCGTAAAAATTTAACTTAGCTTTTGAAGGATAAGGGTCCGATGCGAACAGGCTCGCGCCTTCTGTCTTCTCTCGCTGTGCTGGCTGTCCTGGCTGCTTTCTCAACCACAACGTTTACGAAGATGCATACCTCGGCAACTCCGAAGGTGCGAGTGACCACGCCTGTGGACAACAGCAAACGTACGACAATTTTCGGCCATGTCACGGTGGCGGTGAAAAAAGCCAACGATTTGGGTCACGTCGACCCGAGCACACCGGTTCAGCACGTGATCATGGTGTTGAAGTCGGATGGCGATCAGACCGCCGATTGCGCGCGAGCAACGGTTAGTTAGTTATTGCTCCGTTTTCTTATCGTTCAGCCGCGGCTGGCACATGGGGAGCGACAAGCGCAAGAAGTTGATCTTTCAAGCGTGGCCCACTTGCTAAGAGGCCCGGCAAAAGAGGATCACGGCGGTTCGCCGTGAAATCGGTTCGGTCCAGCGTGCCGATGAATCCGCCGGCGCTGAGCACCAGAGCTGCTCCAGCCACCACGTCCCACTCGTTCTTGGGAGTCAGCGTGAAGGTAATATCGGCGAGTCCCACTGAAACCAATGCGAGTTTGTAGGCAACCGAACCCATGGGCCGGACAATATAACCGGCATTTTCGAAGGGCTTCCACTCGCCGCGCTTTACTTCGCTGCGGCTGGCCAGGATGAGAGCGCCCTCGAGAGTGGCGCGCTGAGAGGGCTGCGAAGGGTTGCCGTTGTAGGTGACGCCGCAATCGATCGCGCCCAGGAAGGTTTCGTCAGTGGCGG
>PLUJ01000160.1:15422-27673 GCA_003165455.1 Acidobacteriaceae bacterium
CTTTGCGCAGAACCGCGTCGAGTGCGCGATCGGCTTCGGTTACGGGATCGTGTCCTATTTTGTATTCGGTTTCAATAGCACCTGGCGTGAACCGCGAGAAGACTTCGCGCGATGCCTGGATGGCGGACTGAATGCGTTGCAGGATTTGTTCGTATGAGTTCGATTTCATGGTTTGTCAGTTGTCCGTCGCGCTTCGGTTGGCGGTCCTCAGTCAGGGAGCATTCTTCGGCGGCGAAACAGAAAACTGCCTTACGCCAGCAACATGCGCGCCCCGGTGGCCAGCAGAACGGCACAAAGAATACGCCGGAGCCAGGGGACCGGTACGCGTGTGCTTAAGTATGAGCCAAGCAGCCCGCCGGGAATCGATCCAATCAAGAGAGCGCCCGCCAGATGTACGTCGACATTGTGCATACGAAAATGGAGAAGGCTGGTGACGCCGGTGAGGATCAGAGCGTGAACGATGTCGGTCCCGACCATGACCTTCGGCTGAAAGCTGTAGAAGAGGAGAAGCATCATCATGACGATGCTTCCGGAGCCGACGGAAGTGATGCCCACGAGGAAGCCGGCTACCAGCCCTATGAGCGATATCCAGGCGAACGATCTCATAGTGGGAGGCCGTGCTGCCGCACGGTCTTCGATCTTTTTCTGGAAGAACAAAAAGGTGGGAATACATACCAGCAAAACACCGACGGCAATGGTGATGAAATGATTCACGCCATTGCCGTAAACATTGCGCAAATGGATTAAGAGGGTGACGCCCAGATACGATCCTGGAGCGCTGCCGGCAGCTAACGCTAAAACTACCTTCCGGCGGACCGTGCCCCTGCGCAGATGGACGATGCTCGCGCCGATCTTGGTGATGAAGTTGAAGAAGGCATCGGATCCCACAGCACGAATGGGAGGGACGCCCAATCCGAAGATGAGAATTGGGAGCAGCAGAACGCCGCCCCCAACGCCCGTCATTCCGATGAGGGTTCCAACAAACAAACCCACCAGAATTTTAATCAGCAGATCCATTCATCCAAATCCATCATCCAGCCCAATTCATCAGCAAAGCAGTTCGTCCGTGAACTACTCGGGTGTTAGGCCGAAGGCGCAGTTGTTCCGATAAAACCTTCGCGCTCGAGGTGCAAGATGATTGCCTGCGCGGCCTCTTCAGCGGAGAGTTCCCCGGTGTTGATGGTGACATCGGCATCGGTGGGAGATTCGTAGGGATCCGAGATGCCGGTGAATTCTTTGAGAATCCCCGCGCGCGCCTTAGCGTACAGGCCTTTGCGGTCGCGCTGTTCGCAAACATCTACGGACGTTGCGATATGGACGAGAATGAATCCCCCATAGGGCTCAATCAGTTGCCTCACGTGTTTGCGTGTGACGTCATAGGGAGCGATGGGCGCGCAGATGGCGATTCCGCCGTTCTTGGTAATCTCTGAGGCAACATAACCGATGCGGCGGATGTTGATATCGCGGTGCTCTTTGGAGAACCCGAGCTCGGAGGAAAGATTCTTCCGCACCAAATCACCGTCGAGCAAGGTGACGGGGCGGCCGCCAGCTTCGAGAAATTTGGTGAGCAGAACGTTGGCGATGGTTGACTTACCGGAGCCCGAAAGACCGGTGAAGAAGATGGTTACGCCTTGTTTATGACGAGGCGGGAAACTGCGGCGCAATTCGGTAACGACCTCCGGATAGGTGAACCATGCCGGAATTTCGCGGCCTTCGTTCAAGCGCTGGCGAAGCTCGGTGCCGGAGATATTCAGCACGCGATCGCCTTTTTTCACTTCGTCATCGGGAACGTACTTATCCTGATCCTCAAGGTAGACCATCATGTTGAAAGGAACCATGGTCACGCCGATATCGGCTTCGTGTTTCTTGAAGACTTCCTGCGCCTCGTAGGGGCCGTAGAAAGGCTTGCCGTCAGTGTCTTTGCCAGGACCCGCATGGTCGCGGCCTACGATGAAATGAGTGCAGCCGTGATTCTTGCGGATGAGAGCGTGCCAGATGGCCTCGCGGGGTCCGCCCATGCGCATGGCGAGCGGGAGCAACGAAAGTTTGGCGGTCGCTTGCGGGAACTTCGAAAGCAAGAGTTGATAGCAGCGTACGCGGGTGTAGTAATCCACGTCGCCGGGCTTGGTCATGCCGACCACGGGATGGATGAGCAAGTTGGCTTCGACCTGCTTGGCGGCGCGGAATGCGAGTTCGACGTGGGCGCGGTGCATGGGATTGCGGGTTTGAAACGCGACCACTTTGCGCCAGCCTTGACGGGCGAACTCGGCGCGAACTTCGGCCGGCGTGAGCCGGAGACTGCGGAAGTCATAGTGCGAAGGAACCTGCATGGCTTCGATTTTTCCGCCAACGTACCAGGGGTTCGCTTTGTTGATGGCGTAATCGGCGCCCGGATGTGCGGCGCTGGTGCTGGCGAAAACGGCGTGGGCTTCGGCTTTACGGTCAGCTTGCCAAACGTCTTCGACGTGCAGAACAGCAAGCATAACGCCTTCAGGGTCGCGGAGAGCGACCTTACTGCTGCCGGGTGTAAGCTTTTTGGCGAATTCCTCGGTGACATCCAAGGTGATGGGCATTGGCCACAGCAGGCCGCTCGAGAGACGCATGTTCTGGCAGACGCTGTCGTAATCGGCTCGCGACATGAAGCCACGAAGAGGAGAGAATCCGCCTGTGACCAGCAATTCAAGATCGCATAACTGGCGCGCGGTAAGGTCCCACGAAGGCCAGTCCTTGGACTGACTTTTTAATTGGGAGGCTTTTTCTGATTTGACGATGAGGTTGATGAGTTCGCCGCCGTGCGGCGAGATTAAGTGGCTGGTTGAAGCAGTCAAGTGCAAAGCCTCCTAGATTCTTGTCTATTACCTTTATCGTATTGGACTGGATTTATTCCTAGCCTTTAACCCGGCTGGCGCGTAGTCGATTGCAGATGCTACAGGGAGAGGAAAGCCCCGAAAACCTAATCAACAGAGTATCACTTCTGGCGCAACCGGAAAACCTGACTTCGTGCAACGAGGGTAACATTTGCCAGAAGCAATTGCCAGACCTTCCGGCAAAAACATTTGGGATGCAAACCTCTGAAAACACAGCAGGCATGGATAGTTTCTTGCATAGTTGAAATGGTTCAATTCCGGCGTGTGAAAAAAATTGCAACAAAATGGAGAGCCGGTTCGCCGGGAGGCGAAGTGGAGCTAGACTGAGTCGTGTGACCAGCTTCTTAGTTGGCAATCGTGACCTTTAATGCAGAGAGCGGCAGCGTACCCGATTCCCGCCGGTATTTCTCGAAGCTGCCAGAGCGCGGCTTCGGAGCGGTCTGGACGCGTGGCCACCAGGGCGTTGGTACTGCCGGCCTCGAGAGAAACATCAAACTGGCTGAGCGGAAGGGATAGCCCATCGCCGGTTGCTTTGATATAGGACTCCTTGCGAGCCCAGCAGCGGAAGAAGGCATGCACTTTTTCTTCCGCGGGCAAACCCTCGAGCTGACGCTGCTCGTGCGCGGAAAAAAATCGGCGCGCAATGCCTTCGAGATCGGAATTGCGGCGCATCTGTTCGATATCCACGCCCACTTCCCGGCGACGCGTGATGGCATAAAGAGCTACGCCGCCGGAATGGGAGAGGTTAAAAGTAATTTCGCTGGCTCCATAAGGAGCCGCTAGAGATGGCTTATCTCGTTTCGAATAGATAAAGGTAAGGCTGCATGGATCGGCCGTTAAATAGCCGGCGAGAATTGTCCGCAGAAGGGCTCGTGCCGCAATAAAACGCTGGCGATCGGCGGGGAAAATAAATCGAGAAGCGCGATGCTTCTCGTCCGCGGAGAGCATTGGCTCCCAGCGTGGTTCCTCGGCACGAACGTTCTCCAAATCGACTCGCCAGAGATGTACTTCATTGTCGGGAAGAAGCAGGGTGGGCTGAATTTCGAAATTCGAATCCGTGATGTTCAGGCTCTGGTTCATAGGATTTGAGGCGCACCTATTAAATGTCTCAAGAGTTTCTTCAAGAGTATCTTCAACGGGCGGTGCAGGCAAAACGTGCTCTAATAATGCAGCATCAATAATAATTTAGGGAGTAAGAAGACGTTCGCAAGCAGTGATATTGGCATGCCGGGTACAGGAGGGTTTCGACCATGAATGGCAGAATCGTTGTGTATGCGGCGGCCGCGAGCTTGATGGCGTCACTCGCAGCGGCGCAGTCTTCGGGTTCTCGTTCAGCAAATGCAGGACGAGATCCTATGGTGGTTGCAACGAGCCCACTGACTCCAAAGTCGGCCATGGCCTCGCCTCATAAATCAGCAGCGGCGATCAAGGTTCCCACTCAGAAAGATAGCGCAGCCGCGGAACTTACGCGTCTGGAAGGGCAAAAGGCGGTGGCGTCGCGGCCTGTGCATACGCCGCCAGTCAAAGCGCTAAGCGCAAAGAGTAACAATGATTCGCGAGGCGGGCCGGGGATCAACGTACCCTACCGCAAGCCACAGGTCACGCGGAAGAATTAGATGGAGGGTGCCGGCGTCGCTCAATTTTGAGGAAGCCAGCCGGGGATTGCTAGCTGGCCTGGTTAATTTTGCGGCGAAGAGCGGTCGAGATAGTCTTGAAGGATCGCCACAATTCTGGGCGCGGTTTTTCCATCCCAGAGCGGGGGCCTGCGGGACGGGCGAACATCATCTCCCAAGACGACATTGCGCAAAATGTCTTGCGCCGCCGCCAAAATGCGGTCCGGCTTCACGCCGACGACTTGATTGGTGCCGTGGTCCACGGTTGCGGGGCGTTCTGTATTTTCGCGCAGGGTAAGGCAAGGTACGCCGAGAACCGTGGTTTCTTCCTGCACACCTCCGGAATCGGTCATGACAATGCGGGCGTGATCGTTGAGAGAAAGAAATTCCAGATAGCCCAACGGATCGAGAGAAATGATTCCATTCTGTTCTCGCGGCGAATCGGATAGATAATGCAGCAAACCAAAAGTTTCAAGATTCTTGCGAGTTCGAGGGTGAATTGGAAAAAACACCGGGAATTCATGCGAGATATTCTTCACCGCAGTAAGAATTCCGTTCAGCGTGCTGCGATCTTCCACGTTGGACGGCCGATGAAGCGTGAGCACGCCGTAAGGCCGGCAGGCCTGGCCATTATTCGATACCCCAAGACGTTCCAGGATTTCCGAGCGCGCGGCTTCCTCGCGGTACCGCAGCAGGCAATCGATCATCACGTTCCCCACCAGAAATATCTTATTGGTGAAGATACCCTCACTTACTAAGTTGTCGACTCCACTTTGTTCGGTTACAAACAAAAGGCTGGAGATGGAGTCAGTCAGTTTTCGATTAATCTCCTCGGGCATGGACAAGTCGAAGCTTCGCAGTCCCGCCTCGACATGAGCCACGGCGAACCCAAGTTTAACGGCGGTCAGAGCCGCAGCGAGCGTGGAGTTCACGTCGCCAACTACCAGAAGCATGTGCGGTTTGTACTCGAGCAGGACCGGTTCGATGCGCTTCATGATCTCCGCGGTCTGCACCGCATGACTACCCGAGCCTGCGTTCAGATTCACGGCCGGCTTTGGCAGAGCAAGATCGTGGAAAAAGTTATCGGAAAGAAGTTGATCGTAGTGCTGGCCGGAATGTACCAGGCGGTGCTCGATGTGCGGATACTTTTTCAACTCTTCGACGATGGGCGCAATTTTCATGAAATTGGGCCGGGTTCCCACCACGCTCATCAGTTTGATCATCGCGAGAGTCCTGCCACATTCCACGCCGATGATGTTTGATTCTCAGAACATGCGGAAGAGTTGGATTGAGCATCGGACGCCATCATGGGAAACAGTGTAGAGCATTCATTTCTTCATGTTCTGCATTTCGAAACGAACTTCCAAAGTGAACTTTGCCTACGAGTCGTTTGGGTACGAGCGGTGTGAGAAGACGACTCTAATACTTAAATCTATATTTTTTTATTGACACACCAGGGAAATATATGTAGGGTTGCCGCGCCAAGATTTTGGAACTCAACCACTTCCATTGTCTGCCTTGGCCTTCAGTATTCCGAACGAGCATTGGGGCAACTCTCTGTAGAAGTAAGCCGTAACGCAGCAAATAAAATTTTTGATATTCAGGATACCAACGATGCGATCTGCTTCGCGCCTTTTGTCGTTCCTTGTTGTATTGTGCTTCCTGGCCGCTTTCTCAACCACAACATTCGCCAAATCAGCGGCCTCCCCACAGGTGGATAACGGCGCAACTGCACCCAGTCGCGTCACCCAAGCCATCGATGACAACAAACCTAATGAGGCTGGCGGGCAACACCCGCCCTGAGGCCATTCTGGCGAATGATCGCGGGCCGGTGCCCGATGGTTACGACTTCGATCACATTTTGCTCGTGCTCCAGCGCTCGCCCGAGCAGGAGCAGGAACTCAAGACGCTGATCGAATCGCTGAACGACAGGAACTCGCCGAACTTCCATCACTGGATGACGCCCGAAGAATTCGGAAGGTATGGAGTGGCGCAAGAAGACATCGACAAGGTCACGGGTTGGCTCGAGTCGAATGGTTTCCGCGTCAATACGGTTTACGCCAACCACATGATGATCGATTTCTCCGGCTCCGCGGCCTCCGTGCGGACGGCCTTTCACACCTCCATGCATTATCTCGAGGTCAGGGGCGAGCAGCATATCTCCAACGTTGGTGACCCGTGGGTTCCTGCCGCCCTCGCGCCGGTCGTCAAAGGGACCTTCTCGTTAAACGATTTCAAGCCGCACCCGATGTACAGGTCGAAGACGGACTACACCTTTGGTGGCTGCGCCTCCTCCGCCGACGTGCCAACGGAACCCGGTACTTGCTACGCAGTCATCCCGCAGGACAACGCGGTCATCTACAACCTGAACCCGCTCTGGAGCGCTGGTGTCACGGGACAGGGCCAGACCATCGCCCTGGTTGAGGACACAGATACCTACACACCCAGCGGCGGGACCTTTGCCAGCGACTGGAACACGTACGTCACAACTTTTGGTTTGAGCGGCTACGGCGGAACTTACACCGAGGCGCATCCCGGCGGCTGTGCCGACCCGGGCTCAAATGCGGATGACGGCGAAGCGGCCATTGACGTGGAAATGGCGAGTTCGTTCGCACCGGGCGCAAGCATTCAGTTGATCTCATGCGGGTCGGGGAGCTTCACCTTCGGCGGCGTACTCGCCCTGTCGAACCTGGTCAACGCCAGCGGACCGTATCCCAACGTGGTCAGCATGAGCTACGGCTTGTGCGAAGCCGGCACCGGCAACGGAGCAAATGCCTACTTCTACAATACCTTTGAGCAGACGGCGGCGCAGGGCATCTCGGCTTTTGTATCTTCCGGCGATGAAGGTCCATCCAGTTGCTCTTCGCTGTTCGGTACGGATTATGACGTAACCACTTTGGGCGTTACCGGGTGGGGTGAATCGCCTTACAACGTATCCGTGGGCGGCACCGATTTCGAAGATGTTTACAACTTGAAAGCCGCCGCGAATGGCGGAGCTCCGCTCAGCACCTATTGGAGCTCGACGAACTCCGCGACCTACGGCTCGGCTCTGAGCTATATTCCTGAAATGCCCTGGGACGATTCCTGCGCTAATGTGCTGATCTCCGAGGTTGCCAACAATACTTTCACCACTTATGGCAGCACCGGCACGTGCAACAAGAGTCCGTTTAATACCACGAGTGGCTATGAGAGTCCCGGTGCCGGCAGCGGAGGCGCGAGCAATTGCGCGACCGGAAACGGAGGCGCGAGCCAAACCAGCGCCGCCGTCTCCGACGCTTACTGCCAGGGATATCCCAAACCCTCGTATCAGGCGGGTTCGTCGCTGTCGGGCGGCTAGGCGGTCTATGGCATGCCGAATGACGGCTTGCGCGATATCCCCGATGTTTCGATGTTCGCCGCAAACGGCGTTTGGGGCCACTTCGAAACAGTTTGCTGGTCTGACCCAACACAAACCTCAGGTGGGGCTGTGTCATGCAGCGGTGCACCGAGCACGTGGTCGGGCTTTGGCGGAACGTCGGTCGCCGCACCCTCCCTGGCTGGCATTCAGGCCCTCGTCAATCAGAAGACGGGCGAGAACTGGGGCAACCCCAACCCGATCTATTATCAGATCGCGCAGAATGAGTACGGCACAGCCGGCGGAAGTTTCTTAGGCGGCTCCTGCAATTCGAGCAATGGCTCGGGCAACTCGTGCGTATTCAATGACATAACTCAGGGCGACATTGATGTGGGTTGCGAAGATGACGGCACCACGGCAGAGTCGCACTGCTATAAACCATCGGGCACATTCGGCGTGGACAGCACCGATGTTATTTCAGGTACTGTCATCGTTAGCGGTGGCGTGGGTTACACTTCCGCTCCGACCTGCACCGTTGCGGGTCCGACTAACAGTAATCCCTACAAGACACCGGCCGGGGCTACTCTGTTTGCGGGCGGTACGCAGGCGACTTGCACGGCAGCGTTTGCCAGCGGATCTACCAGCGCCACCTACACCATTAAGTTCATTGCATCTGGGTCAACCATCAACACGGACTACCCGAACCAATTAGGGTTCAACATTGGCGGCGTCACTTATACATTCGTCACCTCATTAACAGGCGCGCCCGCCAACTCGGTGTTGCTGGTAACCAGCGGCAGCACAGGTACCCAGGAAACCGATAATGCGAAAAACCTCGAGGCGGCGATCAATGCGACCTCGTCGCAGTGCACCACCGCGCCTTGCTTCTCGACTGGCACAACAGCCAACCCGGTCGCAACGGCGACTGAGTCCACCAGCACGGTGACGACAACCGCGAAAACCGCTGGCTACGCAGGCAACTTCAGCGTGAGTCTTGCATCCACCAACGTTTTCTTCCAGGCACTCGAGGTTGTGACGATCTCGCAGACCGCAACCGGTGCAGGGCCGGGCTACGTCAGCGCCATCACGGTAGCGGCTGGAAGCTCAGGCTATGGACCGCAGACGCCCATTACTCTTACCGGTGGCGGGGGCAGCGGCGCAATCGCCGTGGCTAACACCACCGCCGGAACCGCGTCATCCAGCTATCAGCCCTCATACGGTGCAGCGCCAGGCTATGACATGGCCACGGGACTGGGAAGCGTCAACGCCTACAACATGGTGAATAACTGCGTGTGGAGTTCGAGCTGCCAGACCATCACGTTCACCACGAATGCGCCAGCCAGCGCCGCCGACGGTAGCAACTTTACTGTAGCTGCCACGGCTACTTCGGGCCTGGCGGTGACGTTCACCTCATCGGGATACTGCTCGAATGCGGGCGCAACCTATACCATGACCAGCGGCNNGCGAACCAGGCGGGCAACAGCAGCTACTCGGCTGCACCCACCGTTACGGAAACGACGAATGCGACCAAGGCTGCAACCTCGATTGCAGTCAGCAGCGTGAGCCCGTCTTCGGAAGACTACGGCTCGACCTCTCCGGTCACAATCACGGCAGTTCTCTCGTGGTCGGGGAGCAGCAGCGCGCCTACCGCCAGCGATGTAATCATCGGTGGCAACGGTGCTGGCTCATATAGCGCCACTTCCTGCGGACCTGCCAGTGGCGACACGCTGACCTGCAACGCCACCTACAGTCCAACTGGCACTGAGTTGCCGGGCTCCTATAACGAGACGGCCGCGTTCTCCGGAGACAGCAACTACACGGCATCGAGCAGCACGCAGACCGGCAACTTCACTATCAACGCGGCGACCTCCACGACGACGGTGGGATCGACGCCGAATCCATCGACGTATGCGCAGCAGGTTGTGTTCACGGCAACCATTAACGGCGAGAATAACTTCACGAAGATTCCGCCGGGCAAGAATGGCAGGAACAAGCGAGTGGCACTGAATCCGGATGTAACCGGGACGGTGGCGTGGAGCGCGAATACCGGGTGCGGAACGACAGCGGTAACGTCGGGGAATCCGGGAATCGCGACCTGTACGACTTCTGCGGCGACGCATCTGCCGGTGGGGAACGATACGGTTACGGCCGCTTATTCGGGTGACTCAAACCACAGCGGAAGCACGGGCAGCGTGGTCCAGGTGGTGCAGGGCGGAATCGCGACGACGATCAACGTGACGAACGTGAACCCGACGAATGAAGACTTCGCCGCGGACACGCCAGTCGCGATCACGGCAGTGTTGTCGTGGACTGGACACGGAGCGGCGCCAACGGCGAGCGATGTGACCATCGGCGGCACTGGAAACGGCACCTACGGAGCGACGAGTTGCTCGCCGCGCTCTGGAGACACCATTACCTGCCAGGCGACCTACACCCCGACGAACGCGGATGTGGCGGGGTCTTACACCGAGACGGCTACATTCTCGGGAGACACAAACTACAGCGGCTCGACGAGTCCGCAGACCGGCAACTTCACCATCAACGCGGCGACCTCCACCACCGTGGTCACAACGAGTGGCAGTCCGTCTACCTTCGGGCAGTCGGTGACGTTCACCGCTGCCGTCAGTGGCGAGAATAACTTCGTCAAAGGCGGAAAGAAGGGAATGCGCGGCCAGGACGTAACGGGGACGGTGGCGTGGAGCTCGAACACGGGATGCGGGACGACGGCGGTAACGTCGGGCAATCCGGGAACGGCAACTTGCACTACGACCACACTGCCGGGCGGGACGGATACGATTAGCGCGACCTACTCGGGCGACAGCAACCATGGCGGGAGCACGGGCTCATTCAACCAAGTCGTCAACCCGGCGAGCCAGACGATCACGTTCAGCCAGAATGCACCGGCGAGCGCGGTTTATAACAGCAGCTTCACGGTAGCGGCCAATGCCAGTTCAGGGTTGGCTGTGACGTACGCATCTTCCGGATCGTGCGGCAACGCGGGAGCGACGTACACCATGACGAGCGGCACCGGCGCATGTTCGGTGACGGCGAATCAGCCAGGGAACAGCGACTACGCGGCGGCGACACCGGTTACGGAGAGTGTGAACGCGACGAAGGCTTCCCAGAGCATCGCGGTAACCACACCAGCGCCGGCAACCGCGACGCTGAAGAGCAGCTTCACGGTGGTGGCCACGGCTCCTTCGGGAACGGTCACCTTCGGTAGCGCGGGAGGCTGCACCAACGCGGGCGGGACCTACACCATGGCGAGCAGCGGCAAGGTAGCGTGCACAGAGACGATGAACGCGGCGGCCAATAGCAACTACGCGGCGGCGGCGCAGGTCACCGAAACCACCACGGTGGCGGCGGCGATTCCTCCGACGGTGAGCTTTACGGGAGCACCGACGAGCGCACCGTACCAGTCGACGTTTAGCGTGACGGCGACCACGAACGCCGGAGTAGCGGCGACAATCACCTCAACCGGGCCTTGCACGGTGAGCGGGACGACGGTAACCATGACATCGGGGGCCGGAACCTGCGCGTTGAAGGCGAGCTGGCCGGCGACGGATGTGTACAAGGCGGCAACCGCCACTCAGCGCACCACAGCGGAGAAGATTGCTCCCACAGTGACCTTCACCGGTGCGCCGGGCTCGGCTGCATACTTGTCCACCTTCCCGGTAACGACGACCACCAATGATGGCGTCACGCCAACCATCACTTCGACGACTGGTACCGTTTGCTCGGTGAGCAGCGGAGTGGTGACGATGAAGAACGGGACGGGAACGTGTACGGTGAGAGCATTGTGGGCAGCCAACAGCGACTATCTGGCGGCGACGCTGGAGCAGTCGACCACGGCTACCATGCTGAACACGACGACGACAATCACCAACACGGTAGCGGGAACGAATCCGCTGAGGGTGACGGTGTCCTTCACGGTGAGCAACGGTACGGCGACGGCGGTGGCAGGCAACGTGACGGTGAACGCCGCCTCGGGACAAAGCTGCACGGGAACGGTGGCCAGCGGCAAGTGCGTGCTGACGTTCACGGCAGCGGAAACCACGACGCTGACCGCGGGCTACGCCGGCAACTCCGACAACAACCCCAGCAGCTCCGCCAGCTTCCCGCTGACGGTGTACTAAAGAACAAAATAGGTTTGCGGCCANNCGGCCAGCCAAGGCTGGCCGCAAATCCTGACACTATTCGCGAAGTGGTCTTTCCGGTTAGATCTTTACAATTCAAGTTGTTTTGATTGTCGTAGCGATTTGGCGACTGCCAGTTGAACGATGACGTTGGGCAACCGAAGTATTGTCGGTAATGTTCCGGAGGGGGAACGTGAACTGCAGCGGTGCTGATGAAAGATCAGTCGTGTCTTCCGCAACGAAGACTGGGCCGGACAAGGGCCGATCGGTTCACTTGTCGACCGATTCTTTATCAATGAAT
>PLUJ01000027.1:0-10256 GCA_003165455.1 Acidobacteriaceae bacterium
GCGTTGCCGAGGAAAGAAGAGAATAGAAGATGTCAGTGCCTTATTTGCGCGAAGCTGTAAAAGACGGCGATTCAGAGAAGCTCATTCGCTTCGTACGCCTGCACCTTGGCGATGGCAACGAAAATGTTGGCCGGAAAGAGATCGACAAGTCCTGGACCGAAGCCCTGAAGGTTCTTCTGCATGATCAGGAGCCAGATTGCGACTTCATTGAGCAAACCATGCAGAAGGATTCATCCACACTGGCGTTGCTTTACTTTCGTCTGCACTTTTATTTCATTCGCAATTCAGGGGAATGGATTCACGATGGCAGCCGCTAATTTGCACTCCTCGAAGACAACGGAATCGTCGATCGACCCCCGAGAGAGCGGAACTCAACTCCGCCCCGGTCTCTGGCAGACCATCAATGAGCGTTATCCCGGCTCGATGATCACCAAGAGTGCGTTCGTACCCCTGGCGCGACTCGCAAAGGCGCTGAAGGACAGCACAGTCTGCCTCATCAGTTCTTGCGGCGTACACCTCAAGCGGGACCGTCCGATGGAGGTTGCGCATCCTTTGGGCGACTTCAGCTTTCGTCGCGTGCCCTCCGACGCCCGGCAATCTGATCTAATCATTCATCAACTCAAATATCCGCATGACGATGCTGACGTGGACATTAATGTCATCTTCCCTATCGAACGATTACAGGATTTAGCGGCTGAAGGAGTCATCGGCGGGCTCACAAGAAATTTCTTCAGCTTCATCGGCTACAACATGGATCCGGAGCGGTTCGAGGCTACGGTAGCCGAGGGCATTGCCCGCGCAGTCGATGAAGAAGAGCGGGCGGACGTTGCGCTGCTCGCTCCGGCATGACCAATTTGTCATCAGTCGGTCGGACTGATTCAGAGAAAGATCGAAGAACGCGGAATTCCGACTGTCTCGATCACGGTGGCCAAAGACGTGACCCGCGCCATCAAAGCTCCGCGGGCGGTTTTCGTTCCCTGGCCAATGGGCCATCACTTTGGTGCGCCTTTCTGTACCCGTGTCCAGCGACAGGTGATTCTCACTGCCTTCGAAGCTGTTCAGACGATTAACCAAAGCGGGACGGTCGTCGATCTCCCCATCCCTTGGGCACAAGTGCGGCAGGAATCAAGATCTCTCACTGAGCAAGGGAGAAAATTATAGGCTTTTCATTTCTTCGCGAGTCGAAGGTTTTGTGGCACTCAGGTAGATGTGCTCCCAAAGTCCGCGTCTGCTGCCTGGTTTTCATGACCGCCGCACCGTACTTTCACCCGCAAGCTGTAAGGCTCCAAGAAACCGCTACGCTCACGTGGTTGAGATAGCCGTTGTTCGGGGAGTTCCCGCTGAGATCATATATGGCCGCTGCCAAACGATTCGTCATGTCGGGCTAGTTGACCGCCTGAAAGGCAGTTATTCCCCAACTCGCGGAGACGCCGTCCTGCACTTGGATGAAGATGTAGTCAATATCGCTGAGGTCGGTCTGCGTGAGGCCGCCATCGGAAAAACTTGAAAACGGAAAATCTACGGAAATAGGATCGACTTCAGGGGCCAGCACTAGCTCGAGACTATGCGGGACCAAGTTGTCATGCGGCCATACAGTGATAATCGCGAGTAGGGCTTCGGTGGTGGAGATGCCTGCGAAGTCCAGTTGGAGACCCGAATATCCAGCGAGGTCCAGGCCCAATGGAACTTCGGTCCCGGAGAGAGTCTCCCCGTAGAAAATCCACAGAGCAGTTCGCGATGTTGAGGTGTTTGACGTAGTGTCCCGACGTAAAATTGTCGAGTGTGAGCTGTGCAGATGCCTGAACTGGAATCCACACGAGGGCAATGGTCGCCGCGCAAAAGATGAATCCGTTGGTCGTCATGTTCTCTCTCTCTTTCTCTTTCTGTCTGGTTGCTTCGTGCAGTTTGACAGGATGAGGCTGGGTCCCAGTTTTTAAAATCTCTGCAAGAATGTTTCTTTCATAGAGCGCCGATTACTTTTGGTTGATCTCCACTTTCCCTGCTGGCGCGGCCGGATGGGGCAACATAGCTAACTTGGGCGCAACCAACTTCGGTGGAACGGGAATGCTGGGCGGCGTCCGCTGCAACGGCGAAGCGTTGTCGCGTTGCGGGAGGGTTGGGCGATGGTGCACGATCTGCTCGCTTCCCGGTGCTAGCGCCATGTAGCCGATGCGCGCCGTTTCAGGCGCCCCGACGAGTTCGGGATACAGGTAGTGGCCGCGATCGGCAGGAGCCTTCTCGACCTCGACCTGAATCCGGTGCGCGTTGGCGAACGCGTCCTGGCGCGTTCCCGTCACCTGCCAGGAGACTTTCACGTTCGGCTTGTCGGTCCGAATGCCGAATTGGTTGCCGCTGATCTCAGAAGCCACAATGGCTTGCGCGAACTGGCCGATCACGGTCAACTGATAGCGGAAATCCCGGTTGAGCGTCTCGAACCAATCAGGCAACGTAACCGTAGCCAGACCAGCGTCGTCGGTGGTGATATTGCCGTCGTACATGTTCTTCATGTCGGGCGATTCGACGAAGGAGTGGTAGAGATACTTGTTCGCAGGGTCGAGTGGATGGTCGATCTTGAATGAGCCGCCGCCTTTGGAGAGCGTGCCGAGAACGTCCACGTTTCCGCTGCTAGCCACCAATTGGTCGACGCTGTTGATGCGGATGTGTGCGGCGGCACCGGTCACGGCGTTAATGTACGTGTGACCGTTGTTGCCTCCGGCTATCGTGTAGTTGCTACAGCCCGACATGCCTCCTTGCGCAAGCTGAAGGGCTATGAATCCAACATTGCACCCCGGGTCTCCAATGATCGCGGATGTCCCAACACTCGCCACGTACGCCTCAAAAGCTTCGCCTCCGAAGGTGGTCGCATTATTGACGGCATAGAGCGTCGAAGAAGTCGTGCTGTTGTTCAGGAAGAAACCGGCCATGCCAAAATTGGCGGTTCCATATACCCCCGCGGCATCCTCCGATTCGCTCCCAGTGTCGCCCCACACTCCAGGGGGGCCAATCGCGCCAATACCGCTGCTGCCAACAGCAGTCCCATAAACGCCGACATTGGCGCCTAAACCCTCAACGCCAATGTTCTGACTAGTACCATAAACGCCATAGCCAGAATCCGACACGGCCCCGCCGTAAACACCATACGTAGTGCCCGATCCGGCAGACGAAAGGCCATACACTCCAATGCCAGAGGTCGAATTTGCCTCGCCTTCCACACCTGTCCCCGGAGACGAGCCAAGAATGCCGAGGCCTGCTCCGAAACCAAAAACGGCGGGGGACGTGACGCCGCTGCTACTGGCGCTGATTGAGTAACCACTGGACGAGGCGGTAAGTGTGCCGTTCACAGTCTGATTCGCCGAGAAGGTGTTGGCCGCCGCTAACTGGGCGTAAGAGGTATAAACTTGACCGCCCAGTTCGATCGAATTGGCCGCGGTGACGTTGGTCAATGCGGCACCATTGCCGGAAAACGATGTAGCCGTAAGCGTGCCGTTCACCATCTGATTTGTGGAGAAGGTGTTGGCCGCCGCCAGCAGCGGCACCTTGGTGGTGTCGAGACTGAGCGTGGTGCTGCCGCCCAACGACACCGCACCGCCGCCGGTCAGGGCTGTGCCCGGCGATATCGTCAGCGACGGATTCGCCAGCATGGCATTGCTTACCCCGGCCGTGGCAATGCTCAACGAGCCAGTTCCGGTGATCGGACCGCCGGTCAATCCCGCGCCGCTGCCTACGCTGGTAACAGTTCCAGTTCCCATGTTGGCACAAGCCCAGGCGGTGCCATTGTATTGCAGCACTTGATTCGAACTGCAAGTCTTCAAACCGATGGTGTTAGTGCTGCCCAGGCTCATGGCCCCTGGGACAGTCAATCCCCCCGCCGTGCTGGCATTCAGCGTCACTGCTGAATTTTGCAGCATGGTATTGGTCACTCCGGCATTGGCGATGCCGAGAGTTCCGCTGCCGGTGATTGGGCCGCCGGCGAGTCCGGCTCCGCTCCCCACGCTGGTAACCGTTCCAGTTCCCGCGCTGGCGCAAGCCCATGCCGTGCCGTTCCACTGCAGCACTTGGCTCGTGGCGCAGGTCTTCAGCAGACCTAGCGCCAGCGTGCCGCTGGTCCCGCCGCCGGTGAGTCCGCTGCCGGTGGCCGTGGTCACTCCGGTAAGCGTTCCGTCGCCGGTGCCGGGAAATGTCTGCCCAGTGGCGAACGTAATCTCTCCGTTGTTAGCGATGTGCAACCCGGTCTGCGCGGGAGCACCAGTTCCTTCGGCAAACAGCAGATTCAGGGTGCCTGAGGGCGTAGCGGTGTCATTGTCCGCGGGTTGGGCCAGCCAGAAGAAGGTTTGATTCGCGGCGGCGCTGGTGCTGCTGTTAAATGCCGAGGCCGCCAAACTCAGTGCTTGCGAGTTGGCTCCCGCCGTGGCTGAGGCGGTACCGGTTGCGGGCAGACTCAGCGTGCCTCGAATGGTGCCGCCGCCTTTGACATCTAAGGTTGAGGCCGGCGTCATGATGCCGATTCCCACTTTCGCCGTGGTGCCGGTGCCCAACTGAAACAGCACCGAGTCGGCAATGTTGGAAGTGCTGGTCCAGAGTGGGATGAAATCGGCAGTGCCAGAGCCGGTCACGTTAGTGGCAGTCGGGGCGTCACCCGAAGATGCCGTCGATGCAATGAAAGTGGTCGGCGCGGAAGCGGAAGAAGCCGTCCCTGCCGCCGCCAGCAAGAAGGCGGAGGGCGGCAATCCCCCGATTGTCGCCGCATCCCCAGCCTTCAGTGCATAGGGCACGCTGAGTAGCAGCACCCGCGGCTGCTCCCCCTGCTCAGCGACCTGTACTCCGAGCCAGCGCGCTTCCCCCGTGGTAAACAACGTGGTGGGCAAGCCGGAAGGCTTCGTGATGCCCAGTTGCACGGAGTAGTGTCCAGTGGCGTCGAGCCGGACATTATTCTGTGTCTCCGCCCACAGCGGCTCGCCGCCCTGCTGACTGTTGTAGAGCGAGAAAGTGATACTCACCACGCCGCTCAGGGAATTGCCGCCTTCATCAGTGGCGACATTGGAAAACTGGATTAACGGAGGAACCGTAGCATTCGCAGCCGTCACCGCGCTCTGCTGCGCCATTCCTGCCAACACGAGACTGCCGACTAAGGCAATCAGACTAAGACCGACCTTTACGCTACGGTATTTCATTTCGATCCCTCCCACAGATTTTGATCCTGCTTGCATAAGCTTTTTGCCACTGCAAGAATGTCCCACTGTGCGACGTACGTCGCCCTCATCTGGACAGGGCTCCGACTAGATCTGGGATTGTTTCCTTCCAGCCTCAGGGTCCGACGACGCTGCTCAGCTTGTTGTCTATGCCCATGATCACGCACACGGCCTGCCCCGTGCCCAGCGGCGCGCAGGCGGGCGTGCCGATTCCTGTACCTCCGATCAAAGTCCAGCTCGACCAGGTGCCGCCGTTTAAGACGTTGGCGTAAAATGCGTTGTCGTCGGCGCCGACCCCGATGACTCCGCAGACAAGCTGGTCCGCAGCCTGCGTTGTGCAACTGGCGTTGTCATTTACCTCACCGCCGAGGCTGCCGTAGGCGTCCCAGTCGCCTGCGGCCCACGCTCCTCCGTTGAAAATGGCCACATTGATTCCCGAGTTGAATCCTTTTGCGAAGCACATCACTTCCCCAGGAGCTTCCCAGAATGAGCAATCGGGCTCGCCACCAGCGGTTCCGCCGATGTTGAAGAAACCCTGCCACGCGCCGCCAGTGAACCGATTGACCAGCGTAGTGAAGCCGGTTGTGTATACGGCGCAAATCACGCCGCTGTCGTTGTCGGTAGTGCAGCTCGGCGCGGAGGTGGCGGAGGTCGTGAGGTTGGCGAATGCGCTCCACGCGGTCCCGTTGTAAAGAGACCACGCTAAGCCGCCTGCCGTGCTTCGCGCCGCGCATAGAACTTGACCGGCTGCCAGTTCGGCACAACTGGGGGCGGAAAACAGCGCCGCCTTAATTTTTGCTGGAGTGCTCCATACGCCACCCTTTAGAACTGTCACCTGCAGATCGCCGTTGGTTGCGGCTGCCGCGCAGAACACATTGCCGTTCCCATCGCTGGTACAGCTTGGATCGGAACTGACCGCCCCGGCGACGCTTTTCCATGTTCCCCACGTAGTCCCATTGAACTTATTGACCATGATGGTGGACGTGCCACTCCGCACCGCGCACGCAACCTGTCCGGTCGAGACAGGGGCGCAAGATGGATTGCCGATACCGGCGGCGGTGCCGGTGGGGGTGAAGCTCCCCCACGCTGCCCAGGCCGCGCGGGCCATTAGCGGACAGCTCGATAACATTAGGCACACTGCGATATTCTTCATGGCTTCCTCTCTTAACTTAATTTCGAGAATCGACAACACGCGTTTTGCCACTGCAAAATCTCCTAACTGGGAGACTTGCGTCGCCCTTATCTAGATAGGCGCAAATGGCCGGACAGAACTATCATGCAGAGGTCACTTTTCTTGAACGAAAAAAGTCCGATCCCGCTTACCGCGCCCCGTGTGGGGTTCCCACTGCCCACACGGGCTAGCGCCGCCATGTTCGCCCGGTAAAGAAACTAATCGGGTGTGACCTTCTCCGCAAGAGGTCGCTGCTCAATGCGCGATCACGGAGTGAAGGCCGGTAAGGTTTGATTAGTCTCCGTACCCCTCGTCCACGCGCACACCCGAGCTACCGATGTTTGCAGGGGCCGTAGTCCCGGCCATGTTCAGGAGTGAGACAACGGTGCGAAACTCACGTCCATCCATTACAACCAGCACCTCCAGGTTAATGAACGACCCGTCCGGGTAGTTGATGGTAGCGGTCCCGGTACAGTCGGCGTTGATCGCATAGGTGCCGGTTTCGCCGGTCTGAAAGCCCGATGTCTGGGGAACTCCGTCAATCACGACGAAATCTTCTTGGGTGAAGGTTCCTTTTCCATCGAAAGTTGTCATCGCGATTCCGTTTTGAGGCAGCACGACGCCAGGCCCGGGCAGAACTTCGCCGGAGATGTTTTGGCCGTACTTGCCCCTTAGTGAAGCGTTCGAGCACGACCGTGCTTGCGCACGGGTTGCGACCACAAGGGTCAGGCATGCTACCGCTGCCGCCAGTGTTCCTTTGCAGAAAAAAGTTTTCATGTTTTGTCTCCTCGAAGATAGATTTTCTGGGCCTTGAGGCCTCAGTCGTTTCGTTCGAAGGGCAGATTGCCGTAAGCCGGCAGGAATGGCAATGGCGCGTGCCTGACGATTGGCTTATTTTTTCGTGACCTCGTTAAACCGCTGAAAAGATGATCGTTGTCGCTGCCGGATAGAGGTGATGTAGAATGTGGTCCTCTTCATTGAGTGTGGTGGGGATATGCCTGCGGACGTGGTGAGATTCGGAGAGGAGCTTGAATTGGACCGGGGCGCCTATGAACTGCGCCGTTCTGGTCGCGCTCTGAAGCTGGAGAGAATCCCCATGGAGATCTTGCTCCTGCTGCTCGAGCGCCGGGGGCAACTGGTCGCCCGAGAGGACATCATCGGAAGGATCTGGGGTAAGGACGTCTTCCTGGATACCGACAACAGCATCAATTCCGCGATCCGCAAAATTCGTCAGGTTTTGAACGACGATCCAGAAAACCCAGTCTTTGTACAAACGGTTACGGGGAAAGGGTATCGGTTCATCGCGGCGGTTACTGAGACTATCGTTGCGGTCAGCCCAGGTGACATCGGCCAGAAGCTCGAATCCCCCGACACTTACAGGCAAGACGGGAATTCCCGGTCAGGCCTTCGGCAGCTTGGAGCCGCTTGGAAATTATGGCCATCGGCCGCTTTGCTGGCAGCTTTGCTCATCGTAATTCTAGCCGTGGGCGCTTATGAATTGAGTCAACGCAGCCGGTTGCAATCTGCAGGGATGCAACACCGGGCAATGCTCGCGGTGCTGCCCTTCGCCAACCTGAGTAATGACCCGGAGCAGGAGTACTTCAGCGATGGTTTGACCGAAGAGACCATTACAGATTTAGGCGAACTCAACCCGGAACGGCTCGGCGTGATCGCGCGAACTTCGGCTGCGTCCTATAAACACACCAACAAGACGATCGCTCAAATCGGGCGCGAACTGGGAGTCGACTACATCCTTGAGGGCAGCGTCCGGCGAGAGGGTGGAACCGCCCGCATCAGCGCCCAACTGATTCGGGTCAAAGATCAAGTCCATCTGTGGGCGCACAATTATGACCGCGAAACCGGGGGACTTCTCGCACTACAAAACGAGTTGGGCCGAGCCATCGCACAGCAGGTTCAGGTTAAACTCGCGCCGCCTTACGGAGGTCGGTCGACCAACAAGTACGCCCCAAATCCAGAGGCTTACGAGCTTTACCTCAAAGGCCGGTTTTACCTGAACCAGCGGACCTACGCGGAGATCGATAAGAGCACGGAGTATTTTCAACGCGCCGTCGAGAAAGATCCGGGCTTTGCCCTGGGCTATGCCGGGCTTGCCGACTCCTACCTCGCGAATGCGATTCGATCCCCACAGGACTTTGAACCAAAGGCGAAGACAGCGGCTTCCAGAGCGCTGGAGTTGGACGACGAGCTTGCCGAAGCCCACGCCGCGTTGGGAGCGGAAAAAGCTGACTTTGAATATGACTGGCCAGGCGCGGAGCGGGAGTTCAAGAGAGCGCTTGAACTCAACCCGAACTATGCCGAGGCCCATTTTCGCCATGCTTTGACTTACCTAATGCCGCTCGGCAAATCAGAGCAAGCCAACGCCGAAATGAAGAGGGCATTGGAACTGGATCCCTTTTCCCCCATCTACAATACCGTTCTTGGTCTGACCTATTTCTATGCCCGCAGATATGACCAGGCTCAGGAACAATTCCAGAAGGCAGTCAAGTTGAACCCCGATTTTTTTGTCACTCACTACCACCTAGCGTGGCTGTACTCGCAAATCGGGCAGTATGAGAAAGCCATCGGCGAACTCACAAAAGGACGGCTCCTTTCCGGCGATGATCGCACCGTCAAAGCCGCAGCCGCTGACGATGTTGCCCTCAGGAAGGCATTAGCGGCAGAGGGACCCAGGGGATTCTGGCAGCAACTTCTGAGGTCGAACGAGAAATTGGTGGGTAACATCGGCGAGTTCGACATGCCGCAAATTTATGCGCGGCTCGGAGACAAGCAAAACGCATTGGAGGGGCTGAACCGCAACTATGAAGAACGAAGGGCCCTGGGGACCCTTTTGAATGTCGATCCGGCTTTCGACTCGCTGCGCTCGGACGCGCGATTCGGGGAACTCGTCCGTCGTATGGGGCTGACTCCGAATGCCATAAGCGAATAGTGAAAGCGAAGGAGCATCGGCCAGCCGTTTCGGTGCACCTACGTACGACCTTCCACATCTGCCTTCGGGACGGAAAAGATAGAAGGAAAAAAGAGAGCAGGGGGACTTCCTGCTCTCTTAATCGCAGCACTTTCATCTACCACTCCTCGGCCCTTCGTACACTGGCGATAAGCCGACACCACTATTCCAGCCCCATGAGCCGGGCTCCGAATCGGCCGAAGCGCAATTGTTGCTGAAGCAGTTTGCGGGCATCGTCGCTCAGAACTCTCGGGTTGATCCCGCGTTGTGAAGTACTCTCGCTGGTGGCAACACCGTGTGCCGGGCGGGCCAGATAGGTGTGAATTTCGCCGNNGGAGAATCACCCGCAATCAGGGTGTTGAGGTCGGTCATCACGCCTTTCTCCCACAGAAATGCCCGCGGGTTGAAGTCCGCGTCCAAGGACAGGCCCACCACCGACCCGGCGTCGTTAATGCTGATGCTGGTGCTCGCTACATCCCCGGAGAGTGTGTGTAAATCCTGCATCCCAGTTTTCCTGGTCCAGAGAAAAGCGTCAAAAGTTGTGTCGCCCTGCAAGTCCGAGTTACCGACCACCTGACCCTGGTTATTGATGTCATAGGCGATGTTTCCGCCCGCTTGTCCTGTTTGGCCGCCGAGATTGCCGAGGTCTATGGCTTTGCCTTTTTCCCAGAGCAAGGCATGAACCGGCACGAGGTTGTAGAGGAAATTCGTGTTGAAAGCTGCACAGGTACCCGACCCGCCGACAACCTGTCCGTAATCGTTGATCTGCTGGGCGACGCCATCTGGATCGACTCCAAACGTAGGCAGTTCGTGAATCACGCCTTTTTCCCAGACGACAGGGTTAAATTGGAGAACTTGGGGAGCTGGGCATCCTGGGTCGGGTGTTGAGTTCTCCGCAAATCCGGCCACTTCTCCCCGATTGCTGATCGCC
>PLUJ01000027.1:10404-13058 GCA_003165455.1 Acidobacteriaceae bacterium
GGGAGGCTGGCCGAACCACTTACTAGACCATACCTGTTAATAAAGAATGGCTGGCTGAACGTTCCGCCATCCAACGCGCCGAGGTCGGTGATGGTGTACTGGGCGGCTGGGAGTGTACGTCGCTGGGTGTCCTGCGCGGCAGCGGTCAGTGGAACCGCCAGAGCCGCGAGCAAGCACGTCGAAAGGGACAACAAAGATTGAGATTTCATGTGGCCTCCTAAGTTTTGTCCGCGTTGTATGCGGTTGATCCTTGAGCTCATTTCGCTCTTGTCTAAGTAGGCGCAATCTGTAGCGTGGAACTATCATCCCGGGATCTCTTTTTCTTTGAAGGGCTGGCCTGGCAGGGTATGATTGCCCGGAGTGTGGGGCTATGGAGAATTCCGAGCAATCGGCGCACAACGAGGCGCAGGCTACCGATAATGCGGAGGTGAGCGGCTTACTCCGAGCCTGGAGCGAAGGAGATCGAGCCGCGCTCGACCGACTGACTCCCATCGTCTATGACGAACTCCGCCGCCTCGCCAGCCGTTACATGAGAGGCGAGCGCACCGGTCACAGCCTGCAAACAACGGCCCTGGTCAATGAAGCCTACATGCGCCTGGTGGATTACAAGAGCATGCAGTGGCAGAATCGCGCCCATTTTTTCGCGGTTTCGGCCCAGTTGATGAGGCGCATCCTGGTGGAACATGCACGGCGCCATAACCTGAAACGTGGGGGCGGCGTACAGCATGTTTCCTTTGAAGATACGGCCGAAGTGGGCGGTGATCGGGCAGCAGACTTGGGGGCTCTCGATGACGCCCTGGACGCGCTCGCGCGGATCGACCCCCGCAAAGTGCAGGTCGTCGAAATGCGCTTTTTTGGCGGACTCAGCGTGGAAGAGACGGCCGAGGTGCTCAACGTATCGTCCGTTACAGTGATGCGGGACTGGAGCACGGCCAAGGCCTGGCTTTACCGGGAACTGACTGGCGGCACGACCAATGGATTCTGATAGTTGGAAACAAGTCGATCCGGATATCCCCCTCCTGAAGCAAGCCCAAGCCGAATACGCAAAATTGCAATAGCTGCCGGAAGCAGCGCACTGCGCCCTCGTCCTCATACCTAGGACACACGCGCAGCAGTTTGACTTCCCGGAAGCTGCCGCGCAAGATCCAGCGGTTCTCTCCAAAGCGCTGACGAAGCTGGCGATTTGGGCTCTCCCGATCTACAAAGAGGCTGATCGAGAAACCTATCTCGCGCATCTTTCTGCACTTCAGGCTGCAGCAGGTCAGTATGATAAGGCTGTCCAGACTTTTGGCGCGTTGCGTGACTTTCGCCACTCCGCGCATATCAGCAACCCTGAGTGGCGCGATCTCCAGTATGAGATCTACGCTCGCGCCAAGGCTGCCACAGAGGAACAACAACTGCCCTTCGATGAAGTGTATGGGAAGACCTTTAGCGCGGTCTTTGCGAAGCTGGACGACGCAACCTCGGCACGGGCGATGCCTTTGTTCAACATCGTGGACGAAAGCTGGACGGCGCCGCTGCTTATATAAGCAGATAATATAGCCCACGCTCCCAGGTATGAAAGCGTGGGCCTTGCTGCTACGGCGGTCCATGGGGTGGAACGGCAATTAATTCCTCAATCGACGGTAATGCGAGTAGCGGCAATGGTCCCCTTGACTTCTGATATTGGTGCTCCCACGCCGACGGCATCGTAGCTGGGGGGCCAGAGTTTGAAATCGAACATCCCTTTGTAGGTTTTGCCGTCCGAGGCGACGGTAACCTTTTCGTCATTGGTGAAGATGCTTGAGATGCTGCCGTCCGGGGCAAACATTAAACCGATATGGTGCAGCTTGGCGCGATGGTCACCCAGGTCCTTCCAGACCCCGAAGCAGATATTCCCGCCCGTGGGCGGAAGAAATGCATTTTCAAATTCAGTGCCATCCTGGTGCCAAGTCTTGAAGGATTCGAGGAATGGGAATGGGGTGGGAGGATAAGGTCCTCCCGGAGGGAAATTATCATCGTAAGTTGCAGTGTAAAGCACATGCCACAAACCCACGATAGTCGCATGCTCGTTCCATTCTCCGTCCGCGTGAGGGCTGACGAAAGGAATTGCCGCGGCGACCCCAGCTTTGTAAGGAATGGCACAAGAAGCCCTGGCGCCTGCAGCTGTGAACAAAAGGCCCAGTCCCACCAATACAGTAACTGCGGAGAACCGCCTGCTCCGAAGCATTTTAAACGTGATCCTAAGGATCTCATTCATCGTCCTTCTCCTCTTAATTAGTTGAGCTGTCTATGCTTTTTCTCAAGACCCCGGAGGGTGGAGCAAAGCAAGTTCACGCAATTTGCTTGAAAAGGCGGCTGGGCGCAATGCCCGAGGGCTCACTTCGGGCTCAATTTCTTATCACTAGATAAGTCGTTGATATTAGACGCTTATGATGCGGACTCTCGCGCTTGACCGGACCTTCGCGGGGGTGCTAGCATCCGCGGAATTAACCGCAGAGGATACGATTCTGGGGTAATTCGCACTTGTCCGCTGGGTTGCGGCCAAACTGGCTGGCTTGTCCGCCGCCAGCTGACTAGCGGGCCCGAAGAACGTCGATGCTTTGCTTGGAGCGGATGAGAGTGGCAGTAAGCCATCCAACCGTCTAGGACTCACTACATGCCTTTTAGGATTC
>PLUJ01000228.1 GCA_003165455.1 Acidobacteriaceae bacterium
GCCCGCTGCCTTTGACTTTGCTCCTATCTCGACTGTTACATGCGCTAGTTACCATTCAGCCTACGACGTTGTGGGAAATGAAGGATCCCTACATTCGCGGCACTCCCAAGACCTTTCTTCCCGAGCGTAGCGATGCTTTGACTGGGTTAACCGAGTAAGAAAGGGCACTATATATCTTCCGCGATAACATGAACGATCATGGTGACACTAAGTGCGTAGGCTTGGCCGCTGAGAACAGCGCTAACTTCGTTATATTTCAACTTGACATCCATAGGTGGACAAGTGTAAGTTCCGTGCCACGAGCAGCATCGCCGAGGGGGGCTCGGTCGCTCGAAGTGCTTGGAACTGGCAAGAGGACTAAGTCACTGCGGTCCTTTTTGGTCGGAGTCCTTGCGGAGCGCACTAAGACTACCTGGAGACCGGAATGACCTCGCCCTTGGTACGCGCATCTCTAGCGTGCGCTATGTTTGCCGCTTGCTGCACGATTGCATATTGTCAGAACGTTAGTAAGCCTTCCACTCTCCCGACGCAGACTACTCAAACGCCGGCCGCCGGCGCGCCTACCACAAATAGCACTGCGAGCCCCAACCCCGCGAGCACAACCGGCGCCCCGGCTGCAGAAGCTGCTCCGGCGGAAGCGCCCCCCGACACCACCAAGGCCGAAAAATCAGCCCCTGCTCCGTCCTCCAACCTCGCAGCCGCGCCCGAGACAAGCACTAAAACAAAAAAGCCTCCGCTGGGGGATTACGTGCCATGCATCTTCGACGGCGATCAGAGTCTCGACCTGCGCGTCCGGCCGCAACAACTCACTTCGTACCAGGCCACAATCGTCGCAAACCTCATCCAAGCTAGTTTCCTGCAAGGAGTGCCCGCCGATGACAAGAGTGATACGGTTCGTAACTTTACCAGTACAAAACTAACCGCCGATAATATCCAGAACCTCCGAATTCCGTTCAGCGAGGTTCCCGAAGTTGTGCAAGACTTAGCGACCGTTAACGGAATAGATCCCAAGGTCACAGCACAAGCCCTAGCTCAGATCGAAACCAAGCTGGGCGCATTCGCTGCGGCACAGGCCTTTAATCGTCCTCCCGACGTCAGCTGTTCCTTCTCCATCCTTCAGCGAAAAGAAACGGCGGACACGTTTGGCCGCCGCGTAGCCGATGACTACGTAGCACTCCAAGTAACGGTTCGTAATCTAAATCTTACGGACGAGTTTCTAGTCCACGATATCCAAATCGCCATCGACACTGGTCTGAATCCCGCTCAATTCGGGCGCTTCCAGGCTGCCCGGGATAAACTCATCGTGCGCAGCGTCGCACAACGTGGTCAAACAGAAGACCACCGCAATGTCATCATCAACGTTCTACAAGCCTTCGGCGCGATAGCCGGCGGCGCTAGTGCCGCCGTACTTCAAGGCACAGCCAGCGCAGCGCAAGCTACCGATCTCGGCGCAGCCGTCGCCATTTTTCAGGGCCCGTTCATCACCGGGTTGATTAACATTTTCCCTGACCATACGCTCGAACACCTCAACCACATCAACGACCTTGCATTCTCCGCATCGTCCACCAGTAAAACTGTGGTTCCCATCCAGGGCTCCGCTCCACTGATCACCTTCATGGCCGAAGAGCCGCTGGGGCAACTGCCGTTTGCCCGCTGCGGCACCAACCGTAGCACGTCCTTTTTCATGCCAGACGACACGCCAGGCGCAAGCAAGTATTCATTCTGCGATATTCCGGAAGAGCAACCCAAATCTGCCGCCCTCCAGCCCGCGTCTTACGATAAGCCCTTCCCCTTCAGGAGGTGGGCCCCCGCCGCCCTTGAGATTTTGGAGCACCGCCTTTTCGTAGTCGTGAGCGGAGTACACATTAAGGAAACGGCGAGCCAGCCGACTCTCTCGAGCATCACCTGCACTCCCACGAACAACACGACCATCGACCTTTCGCAAATTGGTGGCACAACCGCAACCTGCGCCGTCAAGGGAAGCGACCTAGATCTGCTCAGTCAGATCCTCTTGCAAAATCCTACTGACTCGAACGACCAAGCTACGGGCGCTGTCTCGGTAACTGGCGGCGATAATACGCAAGCGACTGTGACTTTCGCAGTCAAGGATCTAATTGGCCTAAAGGCGACAACCTATAAGGTGTCTTACGCGCTCAAGGGAGCCGAATCTCAATCCACGACTTTGACGGTGACCGTGAAACCCGGCGTGTCAATGATCCCGAGCTCCCTAGACTTCGGCCACACTTCCTCTGGCGCTCAAGCGCTAGAAAAAGCGATAACTCTAATTAACAATACGAACGCACCGCTCAGCAACACGACCGTGGCGCTAATAATGAAAGCACCCTCAGCCGCCGGCACCTACACGGAGACCCATAGATGTCCGGCATCCGTTCAGGCTGGCGATAACTGCTCCATCACCGTGACATTCCATCCCCCAGTTACTGCCGCGCCCGGAACTTTGCCCGCATCTCTAACCGTGACATATGACAATGCATCTCATCCAATCAGCATAACGGCGGCAGTTCCATAGCGCAGCATCTCTTGTTCCGCCGCATCCTTTGGAAAAGGTGGGCGTTTAGCTTGACAACGGGGTTCAGGCTGCCTTCTTCGGCCTTCCGCCCAGCGGCCCATTTCCATTGGAAGCCGCTCGTTTCGCGGCGCTCCAGGACCTCCCGCCGGATCGGCTCGAAAGCGTACAATTCCCATGAGGCCATCCATGACTATCCAAATCAACCGTCCCGAGATTGAGGCGCTGGTCCAGCAGCGGCTGCAGAGCGGCGCGTTCCAGAGTGCGGAAGACGTAATCTCTGATGCGTTGGAAGTCCAAGCCGAGCGCGAGGTTTGGCTGCAGGAAAACAAAGAGGCGATTCACGCCGAGATCGAGCGCGGCCTCGCCCAACTGGACCGCGGTGAAGGCATCACCGGCGAGAAACTACGCGACCGACTCGAAGCCGACAAAGCCACGTGAATCGCGGATCGCTCGGAGTCGTGAAGTCCTACGTCGTTGCCCCGGAGGCGGAAAACCATCTGCAGCGGATTTGGCGCTATCTTCTAGGCGCAGCGGGTTTAGCGGCGGCCAACCAAATTCAAACGGAACTGGTGGATGCGTTCCAGGAACTAGCCAACGTTCCCGCACAGGGTCACAGGCGTCCCGACCTAACCACTCGCGACGTACTTTTCTTCGGCGTCTATCAATATCTAATCGTGTACCGCCGCGCCGCGACCGTGGAAATCATCGCCGTCCTCCACAGCAAACGCGACGTGAAGCGGCTTCTTAGAAAGGGCCTTTCGCAATGACGACTTTTCGCCTCGCCGACTTCCTCGGTCTTCCGCCCAGCGGCCATTCGCTTTGGAAGCCGCCCGCTTCGAGCCAAGCCCCCCATTAAACTGGGGATAAATATCGCATTGAGCCTTGCAAAGTGGATGCCCCACGAATAGAAAGCGAACCTAGCGCAAAAATGAGCGTACCTTAAAAAGTACCGAGCCCCCCTCTCAAGCCCACTTTAGTGGACACCGCCCGTACTCGAAAGTCGACATTCTTTCCACAGGCTAACCCCTTGATTCCATTGACAGAGCAAAAGCGTCGCACGAAGAATCAACAACTTGCAATTTCAACTTTTGCGAATTTGGAATGTTCCGGCCGGAACATTCATGCGATTTGCAGCATGCGATTTGCGCATGTGACTTGCAGCGACGACTAGCCCTTCAGCTCACCCACGGCGCGCCAAGCCTGGTTGATCGCTTCGTCTGTGTAGGCGCGAGCGCCAGCATCCGAGTTGGCGATCGCAATTCTTCCAAAAGGCTTGCGCGCTTTTTCACATGGAGTCTCGCCACCCTCCAGCACGAATTTGTCCCAAAGGCTGCTGTACTCGTAGGCATATCCGTGAGGCCAGCGGTTGACAGTGATGGCCAGGATGTCCTGCGCGGGATCGAAGCCTCCCGGGCCCAGGCTACGAGCCAGTTGTTCACGAATCTTGCGCTCCATGGTTTCAAAGGTTGTGCTGTAGAGTTCGAGGCGGCCGGAAAGATGTTGATCGCGCGCCGGCAAGCCCGCCTCGCATGGCGCCTTGCTCATGTGAACAACGACGGGTTCTTCTGGCGAGCGCGGGCAGCGATACTCGCCAATGCTGACCGGCAGATCCAGGTCGACATGCGTGTGATAGCCGCCCGGCGCATAGATCGAATTTACTGACAGCTTCTGAAATGAAGTGGAGTTACGTAACAGAACGTTGCTATAGAGAAGTGGAACTTTGGTCGCGGATGCGAGCGCTTCCTTCTGCGCATCCGGTAATTCTGGACACAAGAAAGGAATCATCTGGTTCCAGCAAGCCAGGATTGCATGCTTCGTTCTGACCTGATACACCTTGCCGCCACGAGCGTAAGCGATCTGAACTTCGCTTGCGCGCGCCGGATCGCCAGAGTGCTGCACGCGCACCACTGTGCTGCTCAAGCGAATGCGTAAGGGTGATTTGTCTCGATCAAGCCTGGAGTAATTTGCCTTCGAGGTGACAATGTCGATTGAGGAGTTGCCCGGCAGCGCATCTGGAATCAATTTGCGCACAAGCAAGCGAGCGATGCTGGCGTTGCCATCGGGAAAGTGAAAGAAATATTTTCGTTCGTTGCTGAGAGCGTCAGAGTTAAGGCCCATCCCGCTGAAGCCAGGATAGCCTGTCTCCGAGGCATCGAGCGCGGAAATGGCCTCGATGCCAACCCCAAATAAAGGTTGAGAAATCGTTTGGTAGAGACGAATCACGTCGGCATGTACCCCCACGAGCTCCGTCAGAAATTGTGCGTAACTGATGCGCGCCAGGCGCGCTTCTTTCCCTTCGGCATCGAGGGCGGGAAGATAATCTTTATTGTCGCGGCACAAACGAGAAACGTCCTTGCGGGCTTGTTCCGCAATCGGCGCCTCAGCCATAAAGTTGGTCCAGGCATCAGGTTTAGCGACTGCAAGATCGTAGGTTTCTCCACCAGGAAAAGAGTACGGATCGTCGACCAGCTTATCGGTGCCAAACGTTTCCTTATCGAAAAAGATTTTAGGAATTCGTCCCCTCGAACCATAGAGATCGCGATCCAGGTATTTGGGGAAGCTGCTGACTTCGATTCCCAATTCTTCGATCAGATTTCTTGCAACCGCGCTGTAGGGCTCGGGGCTTTCGATCGAGTAGGTTCCGCCGTAACCGATGAGCGTCTTGTCGCCCACACGGAATTCGTTGCGCTTGGCGTGTCCGCCGAAGTCGTCGTGNNGAGGCCGCTGATGCCCCCGCCAACAATGACGAGATCGTAAATTTCTCCGGTATCATGCGGCGTGCCGGCAGTCGACCAGAAAGTTCCATCACGCAAGGCATGGGCTGCATCGGAAGAACCGGGATGGCTGCCGCGTAAACCGGTAAGCGCGGGAGGATAGTATCCGGGAGAACTTTGCGGATCGCGATNNGCGATCGCCGTCGGCGAAGAGACGGCCGGGCAGCAAACTCGCGCCGGCGGTTACGGCCACGCCGTTGAGAAAATCACGGCGCGTGATGGCGCAGTGCATGCCCAGATCACGGTCGGTGATTTTGTCGTGGCTCATGAATTTAGAACCCCGATCTCTCGGGCTGCGCGTCCCTCGCGTGCTGGTCGATATCGGACGGCGCGAAGAAAAATCTAACCTTCAGCTTTCTTGACGGCGAGTTCCGCACCCTGGAAGCCGATGCGACTGTGGGTACCATCGCAGAACGGCTTATTTACAGATCCGCCGCAGCGACAGAGCGAGAAGGCGGGCTTCCCGGTGAGATCGTACGGAGTTCCGTTGACGTCGACGAGTTCGACCGAGCCTTCAGGAGCTTCCACCCGGAACGGGCCATTGGGACGAACGGTGATTTTGACTTGAGCCATGATTATGCATTCCTCCAACCTTGTGCATTTATAGCAAGGATAAAAGATATCACCGAGGAGGGTCGCGTGTCGCGGCGTTCAATGAAGTGATTGATCGATGGGCAGCGAGTAATGAATCGACGCGACTTTTTTTGTACCCTGCTAGAATCAGTTTCTTGATTCAAGGCGATACGCGAGGTTTTGCTTGGAGCAGGCGGGATCGGGGCTGGAAAAAATTGTTTTGAGTTCTTTGCGGCGAGTGCCGCCGGGTGATGCGCCGCTGCTTGCATGGCCCTTGGTTTGCGGCTCGGCTGTGGCGGAGCGCACCCGAGCGCTGGAGTTTGGGGATGCGGTTCTGCGGGTGGAAGTTCCGGACGCCGGCTGGAAGCGGGAGTTGCAGGCGTTGGCTCCGCGCTACGTTGCGATGTTGAATCGATATGCGGGACAGCGCGTGGAAAGAATCGAATTCGTGATTCAGCGAAACGATGGCCGCGAACGATGAAGGTAACCGAGAAAGATGTCGCTTACGTCGCTGACCTCGCTAATCTGGAGCTCTCCGGAGAAGAAAGCGCAGGCATGGTTCGAGATCTGAACTCGATTCTTGACTACATCGACAGACTCAACGAGCTTGATACATCGAATGTGGAACCCATGGCGCAGGTTTCGGATCGCTATGGCGTTGATAAGGTGAAACAGGGCAGCGAGAGATTCTCGTACGCATACCGTGAAGATGTTCCCGAGGCCTTGCGCAAGTCTTTGTCGCAGGAGTCTGCGCTGGCCAATGCGTCTGATGCAGACGGAAGGTTTTTTCGAGTGCCGAAAGTGATTGAGCGATAAGAAGAACAGCGGTCCAGGGCGGATTTTCAACTGCCTATCGTTTTAGTGGTTCGCAGTCAGTGATTCCCAGTCAGTGATTCCCAGGTCTCGCGAAGGCGGCGAGACCTGGGGCACCCCACGATTTTTCATGGACAAAAATCTCCTCACCATCGACTCAGTTCGAAACGCTGTGCAATCGCGCGACACGACCGCCTTCTCAATTGCCGAGGCACATTACTCGCGGATTCAGCAGGAAGATGAGCAGATCGGCGCGTATCTGACTTTGTGCAAGGATCGGGCACTGGAGCAGGCGGATCGCATGGATCGCATGGCAGCGGAAGGCAAGGTTTTGCCGCCGCTGGGGGGCGTTCCGGTTGCGATTAAGGATGTGATGTCGACGCGTGGCGTGCGGACGACGGCTGGATCCAAGATTCTCGACAACTATATTCCGCCTTATGACTGCACGGCCGTCGCACGGCTGGAAGCCGCGGGAGCGGTGGTGCTGGGCAAGACCAACTGCGACGAGTTTGCCATGGGATCTTCGAATGAGAATTCGGCATATCGTCCGGTGCGTAATCCGCGCGACTTGACGCGGGTTCCAGGTGGATCGTCCGGAGGCTCGGCGGCAGCAGTGGCGGCTGACATGGCGGTGTGTTCCCTGGGATCAGACACGGGAGGGTCGATTCGTCAGCCAGCATCGTTTTGCGGAGTCGTAGGATTGATGCCGACTTACGGGCGGGTGTCTCGCTACGGGCTGATTGCGTTTGCGTCTTCGCTCGATCACATTGGGCCGCTTACGCGGACAGTGAGGGACGCGGCAACGGTGTTACGCACAATTGCGGGGCGCGATCCGATGGATTCGACCTCAGCCGATGTTCCGGTGCCGGATTATGTTGCCGAGATTGAAAAACCGGTGCGCGGACTTAAGCTGGGAGTGGCGAAAGAATATTTTGGAGAAGGATTGAATGACGAAGTTCGACAAGCGGTTGAACTGGCGGTTGATCGGTTGAAAGGTTTGGGCTGCGAAGTGGTTCCGGTGTCGCTTCCGCACACCTCTTATGCGATTCCCGCTTATTATCTTATAGCGACGGCGGAAGCCTCATCGAACCTGGCGCGGTATGACGGGGTACGCTACGGGCACCGAGCCGGGGGAGTAAAGTCGCTTTCAGAAATGTACCGGCGTACTCGCGATGAAGGATTTGGAGCGGAGGTGAAGCGGCGCATTATGCTGGGCACTTACGCGTTGAGCGCGGGATATTACGATGCCTATTATTTGAAGGCACAGAAAGTTCGAACACTGCTGGCGCAAGATTTTGAAGATGCGTTTCGTAACGTGGATGCGATTGTTACACCGACGAGTCCGACGGCCGCTTTTCGACTGGGCGAGAAATCGGATGATCCGCTGGCGATGTATCTGGCCGATATTTATACGGTGACGGCGGACTTGGCGGGGATTCCGGGGATTTCGATTCCATGTGGCGAGACGAAAGAGAGGTTGCCGATTGGATTGCAGATTCTGGGAAGGCATTTTGATGAAGCGACGATTTTGCGCGTGGCTCATGCGTACGAGCAGGAGTAACAGGCTTCTGGAAAGGATCGATGCCTGTGGGCTAAAGAGCGTGCGTGAGAATCTTTTCAGCGGCGGCTAAATCCGCTCGTAGTACTGTTCGCCGGAGCACCCGCGGCATAGCACTTTTCCATCGCGACGAACTTCGCGCTTGAAGTTGATTCCTTCGCCGCACTCTTCGCACACAATCCGTTCGCCTTTGTAGCCCGGAAATTCCTCCGGTGGCAGATCGACCTTTACCCATTGCAAAGTAAACAGATCAGCGTCCGTGATCTCCCGGTAAGCAAGCATCTGCTGCTGATTCTTGTCGGCGATCTCGGGATGCATTTCGCGGGCTAGAGTCTTCGATGATTCTTTAGCCGCGATGCGGATTGCTTTGCCGTTGGAAACGTCGACGAAGGTTGCGGCAACTTTTCCCCAGTCGCGGAACTTGAGAGCACGCTTGCCGAGGCGGCAACCGGTGACCACAGCAACAGCGTCGGTGGCGCAGCGGTCGATTTCGANNAGTGACGAGCCGTTTGCGATCTTTACCCCGGGGATCGTCGATGCCAAGTTTGCGCAAGCCCAGCATGGCAAGACGCACGCCAAGCACCTGTCCGGCGCATAGATGGCCGTGGGCTTGTTCGGCGTCGATGAGATATTCGTCGAGAGACTTCAAGTGTCTTCTGCGGCCTAGTTTCACAATCCTCGCTGGCACAATCGCTAAATTCAGTTCATTTTCTTCGCCAGCGCACGCCATCTTTGGTGTTCTCGATTATGATGCCGGCGGTAGTGAGTTCGGTGCGCAGGGCGTCGGATGATTTGAAGTTGCGCGAACGACGCGCGGCTTCCATCTCGGCGATCTTATTTTCGATATCAGCGCCGGAGAGTTGCGCAAACTGAACTGCGTCTCGCAACTCCGCGCCGATATCTTTGTCCCGGCCTTCGGTAGGAGCCCACTCGAAAACCTGCTTCATCTTGGCGGCATCGTCATCGTTGAGAACGGCGAAGATGTCATCGAACTTTTCCAGAGCAGCAAGCAGGCTTGGAATGTCTTCTTTCTGAACCGCATTCGAATCCAAAGCGGCATTCGCACGGCGAACCATTTCGAAGATCGCGGCTTGCGCTTGCGCGGTGTTGAGATCGTCTTCCAGCGCGGCTTTCATACGGTCAGTCGTCTCAGTGGCCAAGGACTGCATTTCCGGATTCGAGCCGGGAGAAAAGTTCCCGCAATTCAGGCGCTGGCGGAAGTTGCGCAGGCGATCGACGGAGACGGCGGCTTGCTTGAGCCCGTCGAACGTGAAATTTAACTGGTTGCGGTAAGGGACGGACGTGAGCAGATAGCGGATCGAGGAGGGTTTGTGCCCCTTCAGCACGAGGTCGCGCAGAGTAAAGAAATTTCCCAGGCTTTTGGACATCTTCTCGCCCTCGACAAGAAGAAAACGAACGTGAAACCAGAAGCGTGCGAACATTTTTCCCGTCAGCGACTCGGATTGAGCAATTTCATTTTCATGATGAGGGAAGACGAGGTCTTCGCCTCCCGCATGGAGATCGAAGGTTTCACCGAGTTCTTCCATCGACATGACGGAACACTCGAGGTGCCAGCCGGGACGGCCAGCGCCGATGGATGTGCTCCAGAAGGCCTCTCCGGGTTTCGGCGCCTTCCAGAGCGCAAAGTCACGGGCGCTGTCTTTATCGTATTCGTCGAATTCGACGCGGGCGCTGTCGATCATTCCACCGAAATCTTTCTTGGAGAGTTTTCCGTAGGCGGGGAATTTCGCGATGCGGAAATAATACGACCCGTCATCGGTTCGGTAGGCAATGTCTTTTTCTACCAGTCTGGCGACAAAGTCCGCCATCTGCGGAATGTGGTCAGTGGCTCGTACCAGGGTGGGCTGCTGAATGCCGATCATTGCGGAGTCTTCCAGAAATGCTTTTTCGTACTTGGCGGTGTATTGCTGAACGGAGACCCCGTCTCGAGCGGCGTTACGGATGATCTTATCGTCGACGTCGGTGATGTTCATCACGTAGCGAACGGAATATCCGGACTGGCGCAAAAAGCGCTGCAGCATGTCGACGGCGAGGAAGGTGCGGAAGTTGCCGATATGTCCGTAATCGTAGACAGTGGGGCCGCACGCGTACATGCGGACCTCCTTGTCGCGGATGGTTTGGAAGTCTTCAACCTGCGAAGACATCGTGTTATAGAGACGAAGAGCCATAAGTGATTATGCACTGAGCAAGAAAAAATCGATTTCACGATTCCGCAACGGACGCCGAGAAGTCAACTGGCGGGCAAACCGGCGGAAGTTTGAGCTGGGAGCGTATGAGTGTGAGACCTGAGCCGATGTTGCACCAGAAAAACATAGTGCAGCGCGGAGATAATGGTGAAGGAAAACGTAGCGCGCAAAAAAACCGTGCGCGCAATCCAGATCCAGCGCTCAGGACGAATCGCCAGCAGCATGACGAAAAATACCGCCGCGATCTGCGAAAAAGTGTTTGCCTTGCCGAAGATGCTGGGGCGAAAATCGCGCAAGCCGGCGATTGCGAATAGCACGGCGCTTGCCGCCAGTATCGAGATATCCCGGCTGAATACCAGGACGGTAAACTTCCACGGAATTTTGTGCAGGATGGAGAGCACGGGAAACATAGTGCTGAGCAAAAGCTTGTCGGCAATGGGATCGAGATATTGTCCGAGCAGGGTTTGCTGGTGTAGCCTGCGGGCCAGTAGCCCATCGAGACCATCGCTGAATCCGGCGATCACGAACAAGAGTAAGGCCCAGAAATATCGGCCCTCGACCAACTCGATCACGATGAAGGGGACGAAAGCCATCCGCAGCATAGTGAGTTGGTTGGGAGCGGTGAAAACTTGCGACAGCTTCATGCTTTGTCTTTCTTAGGAACGATTGCCGGTTGAGGATCGACTATATAGTCCTGAGAAGTGCGAATTGCAGGAAACCCGCCGAGCGCGGATTGTGGCGTGCGGCCGGTTTTAGCAGAGAAACGCTGCGAGAGCGAAGGCAGGCTGCCATCGGGCAGGTCAAGCTCGAGGCGTTCGATGCGGTGCATGGGGAAAAAAACCACAGCGGGAGTAAACGAATCCCCATCTTTGACCATCACGACGAGATCTTCGAAGGAAGCCAGTTCGGCGCCACTGATGCTGAGGCCTTCGGGCGCCAGCGATAAAATCATGCCCCAGAATTTGTCCCGCGGATTGCCGAGCGTAACCACCACCATGGATCCGCGCACGAACGGAATACCGGGGGACGCTGTTTCCGCGGATCGGCTATCTTCCCCTGTAGCACTTGCCCCTGCAGCATTTGCGTTCATGGAACGATTGTCGCCGTCGCGCCCCTGCCTTGGCAACTGGCAAGAACGATCCGCCGCTTGCCTCATGCGTTGCTGATGCGCTTCGGCTTCTGCAGCGGTGGGGAATGCGGCTCGGTGGCGAACGCCTTTTGAGTCGCGCCAGTCCGCCATGTATTTTCCACACTTTTTGAGCATGGTTTCGTCCTCCTGTGGTACGTTGGGTTATGGTTCTACTGCTTGCGTGGACGCCATTTAGGATACCGAGGGTTGTAAGTGTCTGATTCTGTTGTGTAGGCCCGTAGCTCAGTTGGTTAGAGCGCCTCCCTGACACGGAGGAGGTCGATGGTTCGAGTCCATTCGGGCCTACCATTTCTTTCCTACACATATGCGGTAGGGGTCCCATCCTCTTTGGTAGCATTTGGCAGCAAATCGGCAGACGCTGCAGGTTGACTTTGAATTAACTCCTCGTACATCGATTCGACCATCCGCCCAACACTCTCCGGCAGCTCTGCAGATACTCGTTGGCTGTGGTATCAGCCTTGGAGTGCCGCAGGTGAGCTTGGATGTCCTTCACCGATCCCTTACTTCGCCAGCGTTGCCATCGTTCGGCGCAAGACCTGGAAGTTCAGTTTAGGTAATCCGAGTTTCTCCGTCAGAAGAAGCAGGATTCGGTTCCAATGCGTCCGGGGCGCCGTAAGTTATTTCAGACTCTCTACGTAGGCGATCAACGCCTTCAAATCATCCGGCGGAAGATCGATGGATGGCATGCCGCCAGCCTTCATCTTCGGGGTGAAGTGTTTGAAAAGTGCGGCTAGTTGGTCAGGCGAGAATTTTGCGTTTATGCCAACAAGCGCCGGAGCCGCGGCCGTGCCCACTCCGCCATCTCCATGGCAGGCATTGCACGAATGGCCTTCGAAGATGGTTTTCCCTTTCGCGGCCAGCGGGTCCGAGAGCGTCACATTGGCTGCCGCAAGCGACGCGGAAGAGAGTTCCGGCTCGAATGGCTTGCGCATATATGCGTCTTCTTCGGCTCCCTGCTTTGCCAGTTGCTGGGTGACTCCGGGGTCATGCCGATCCAAGTACTGGCTGCGCAGGCCGAGGCCCACCAGTGAAAACAACACGACTGAGTATGCTGCCATCGCGATGGGGCGCTTCCACGGACGGCGTTCGACACTTCGATCCAGAAAAGGAAGCGCCAGGACGCCCAGGACGAGCAGCGTTGGAATTACCAGCACGCCGACGATCGCGGCGGACCCATGCCAGTACTTCAGCCACTGAAAGATGGGCAGGTAATACCACTCGGGGCGCGGCACGTACTGCGCATCCGCTGGGTTGGCAGGAGGCCCCAGTTGCATCGGAACAAAGAAGGAAAGTAACCCTAGGCCCGCAATCAGCAGCGCGGTCAGGGACAGATCCATCAGCACCTGACGAGGGTAGAAGAGTTCTGCGTGCTCGTCGGGATGGTAAGGATCTTCTTCCACTGGTCCGGCCGCTCCCGCTTTGCGGAAAAGAAAAATGTGCGAAGCCACAAGGGCGAAGATGCACGCCGGAATAAAGAAAACATGGGCCACGAAAAACCGGGAGATCGTAAGCGTTCCCATCTCCGTGCCACCCCGCATGAGGCGCTTAATGTATTCCCCAATCACAGGAACTTCGCTGACGGCGTTGGTTCCTACAGCAGTGGCAAAATAAGCCCTCTGATCCCAGGGGAGCAGATAACCTGTGAACGCCATCGCCAAGACGAGACTGAGGAGGACACACCCGGAGAGCCAGAGAATCTCGCGCCGCCCTTTGTACGATCCGTAGATGTAGGTTTGCGACAGGTGCAGGAACAGGACGA
>PLUJ01000322.1 GCA_003165455.1 Acidobacteriaceae bacterium
GCGCGAAGCTGATGGACTTTGGACTGGCGAAGCCGAAGTCACAGTTGCCAATTGCATCGCAGGCCGTGGGAACGTTCACGCCGTCCACGCCGACCATGAATCTGGCGGCGCTTACCTCGGCGGCGTCGCCGCTGACGCAGAAGGGTTCGATCGTAGGGACATTTCAATATATGGCGCCGGAGCTTCTGCAAGGAGCGGAAGCCGACGCGCGCAGCGANNATCCGGAGCCGATCAGCGCGACGCAGCCGCTTGCACCGCCGATGCTGGATCGTGTGGTGGGCGCCTGCCTGGCGAAAGATCCAGCGGATCGATTTCAATCGGCGCATGACGTGGCGATGGATTTGCGCTGGATTGAATCTCAAGGTGCAAAGCCGGCTGATGCGGAATTAGCTCCGGCACCCGCACCAAATCGCCTTCTGTGGTTTGCCGCCGTCGCGGCCGCAATTGTTTTAGGAACGCTTGCCGGATTTTTTCTTCACCGCCCCGCGGTTTCAAGTGCCAGCATTCGTGCGGTGATCAATCCGCCGCCGGACACGCATTTCCGCCTGACCTCTGACGTGGCTGGGCCGCCGGTGCTCTCGCCCGACGGTGCGTATCTGGCATTCACTGCGACGGGTACCGACGGCAAGACCTCCATTTGGGTGCGGCCCATGAACGGATCCGACGCGCATGTGCTGTCCGATACCGACGATGCCATCTTCCCTTTCTGGTCGCCGAACGGCCGTTCGCTTGGATTCTTCGCCAAGGGCAGACTCAAGACCATCGAACTCAACGGCACCACGGCGCAGTCTCTTTGCGACGCCCAACTGGGACGCGGCGGCACGTGGAGTTCCACTGGCGTGATTGTGTTTTCCGAGTCTCCCATCGCGCCGTTATCGCAGATCAACGCCAGCGGAGGCTCTCCCACTCCGCTGACAAAAGTGGATCCCGCGCTGCACTCCTCCCACCGCTGGCCGTTTTTTCTTCCCGATGGCAAACATTATCTTTACTTCGCGATGAATCACAATCCATCCCAGGTATCGAACAATGCCATCTACTATGCGTCGCTCGATGGGCGGGACAACCGGCTGCTGATTCATACGCAGAGCAATGCGATTTATGCGGCTGGCTACCTTCTGTTTGGTCGTGGCGATCAGTTGATGGCCCAGCCTTTCGATCCCGCCAAGGGCGAGTTGAGCGGCGAACCGGAAACGCTTTCTTCCGGAGTTCTGAACGACGTCACCACCTGGCGCATGGGCGCGACGGCGACAGACGGTGGGCTGCTGGCCTTTGGCAACGGCAGTTCCGGCGGCGTTCAATTGGTTTGGATGGACCGCACTGGAAAACAGCTGAGCGTTGCCGCCGATAATTTGCAGAACCTGCAATTTGCGCGCCTGTCGCCGCACGGTGATCGCATCGCGCTCATGATCGATTCCGGTGTCAACGACCTCTGGTCGTTCGATCTGTCGCGCGGCGTCCGCACGCGCCTCACCTTTGGCCCGAACGGAAATACTTTTCCGGTGTGGTCGCCGGATGGTAAGTGGATCGCCTACAGCTCACTGCGCGCGGTCGGCAGTGGCATCTACCGCAAACGTGCGGACGGTACGGGCGCGGAAGAGCTATTAATCCCCGATCCCGCTGGAGCGGTTTACGCCCCCGATGACTGGTCGAGCGACGGCAAAACTCTGTTTTATTCGCCGAACCTCTTCACTCAAAAAGCCGAGGGAATATGGGCGGTATCGTTGGATGGGGAGCGAAAACCACACCAGATCATGGCCCAGGGATCCGGCGCGACTCTTTCCCCCAATGGCCGATGGCTCGCCTATGGATCAGCTCAATCAGGGCAGTCCGAAATCTATGTAGAGGCTTATGGCGGCGGCCAAGGGAAATGGCAGGTCTCGCCCAATGGCGGCCAGATTCCGCATTGGAGCGCGGACGGCAAAGAGCTTCTCTTTTTTGACGCAAACCAGTCCATTCTCGCCGTTCCGGTCAAGGAGGTGGGAGGCGCGCTGGAATTCGGAGCTCCGCAGACGTTGATCAGCCAGTGGACGGTTCTGACGACCCCGTTCTACAGCCTCTCTCCCGACGGCAAGAGGCTGCTGATGGAGAGACTCGCGCAGCAGGTGAACCAGCCGGTTACGATCATTACTAACTTCACGGCCGCATTGAAGAAATAAACTCACAGAACGATTCATGCGGGAAAGCCGCATTGAACTGGAGTCGAGTTTCGCAGCGCAGCGAAGTTTGGGAACCCTACTATTCGTTGACTGCGCCGTGGCTGCGTCCGTAAGATGAGGCGACCGCTAAGCTGAAATCTCATTCATGATTGACCAAACCATCTCGCATTACCGCGTCATCGAGAAGCTCGGGGGCGGCGGGATGGGCGTGGTTTACAAGGCTGAGGATTTGAAACTCGGCCGTTTCGTGGCCCTTAAATTTCTCCCTGACGACGTAGCAAGAGACCCGCAGGCACTTGCACGTTTCCAGCGCGAAGCCAAATCCGCATCGGCGCTCAATCATCCCAACATCTGCACGATCTATGAAATTGACGAACAGAGCGGACAGGCGTTCATTGCCATGGAGTATCTGGAAGGCGCGACGCTGAAGCACAGGATTTCGGCGAAGCCTCTGGAAATCGATACGGTTATCGATTTAAGTATCCAGATCGCGGACGCGCTGGACGCGGCGCACGCCAAAGGAATTGTTCATCGGGACATCAAGCCGGCGAACATATTTGTGACGCCGCGGGGTCAGGCAAAAATACTGGATTTCGGGCTGGCCAAGGTTACCTCCAAGAATGAGAGCGGGGGCATGAGTTCTCCGACGCTGGAAATGGAGGAGCATCTCACCAGCCCGGGGAGCGCGCTGGGAACAGTTGCATATATGTCGCCGGAGCAGGCGCGAGGAGAGATGTTGGACGCGCGGACGGACCTCTTCTCATTTGGTCTGGTTTTATATGAAATGGTGACGGCGCGACCGGCATTTTCCGGTGGGACTTCGGCGGTAATTTTTGACGCAATTCTGCACAAGGTGCCGGTTTCAGCTCTGCGCCTGAATCCCGAGCTTCCTCCGGAACTGGATCGCATCATCAACAAGGCCCTGGAGAAAGATCCCGAGCTTCGGTATCAATCAAGCGCCGAATTGCGGGGCGACCTGAAACGCACGAAACGCGATTCGGGTTCGGGCGGTTCTCACGCATCCTCTTCTCACGCATCCTCCGCCGTCGCGCTCGACGTGGCTGCGCCGCAAATGAAGAGTGGAACGTCGGCAGCAGCGGTCCAGGACGGCACAACTTCGCGCAAAGGATATCTAATTGCCGCGGCCGCGGCTGCAGTTGTGATTGTGCTGGGTGCGCTGGCCGCTTATTACTTTCGCAGTTCGTTCTCATCCAGCGGCCCCGCCAAAGTGACGCAGATCAGCCATTGGAACAAGCCTATGAACCATGCGGTGGTTTCTCCGGACGGGCACACCGTGGCATTTACTTCGCCGGTCGAAGGATTCGACCAGGTTTTTGTCATGCTCGCTTCCGGCGGCGAGCCGCTGCAACTAACCAGCGACTCGGTGGCCAAGATAGTTGACGGCTTTTCGGCGGATGGGACGCAAATCTATTACGCCGATGACTTCAGTGGGCTGGAAGTTCGGAGTGTGCCAACTCTCGGGGGCGCTTCCACCGTAATGGCCTCAGGTTTCGGCTTGGCCGCATCACCGGACGGAACTTCCTTCTATTTCATCAGGGGAGGCCACGAGAATGAGGTATTTCGCAAGGCCAACGCAGGCCTTGCCGAGGAGATGATTTTTCGCTCTCCCGAGGGTTTGAGTCCGATAGGAGTTCTGCCCTTTCCGGACGGCAAGGATCTGCTCGTGCTCGCCGGAAATGACACCGTAATGGGATCGACCAGCGTGGAGCTTTACCGGGTCACCGTGGCCAGTCATGCATCCCAGAAAGTCGGCGAAATTACCGGAAGTCCGACTGGCATCGTCTGGCACGATGCAGGGCAAACGCTGTTGTGCAGCCGAACGGTCAATGGCGTCACCAACATTTGGGAATTCGGATTGAGCGACGCGAATCTGAAGCAAATCACTTTTGGCGCCGGTCCCGATCTCTCGCCGATGCCCAGCGCCGCCGCCAAGGGAATTTATTTCGTGAACGGAAGGCGATCGGGCTTCCTTACGGTTTACAACATGAAGACGAAGCAGTCGCTCGATTTAACTCAGGAGGAGGCCACGCAGCCGGCTCTCTCGTGGGACGGGCGCCATGTCATGTACATCACTCTCTCGGGAAATGCGCAGCAGGGAGACCTTTGGTTTTCGGATATTGATGGAAGCAACCGGACGAAAATCACTTCGGGAACAGAATTGATCACAGTGTCGTTTACAGGGGACGGTTCCAAGCTGGCGTTTGCCGTGCATGAAGGAGGCAATACAAAGATCTACATTGTTAAATCCAACGGCACCGGCCTTCGCCAGATACCATGGTCCGGAGTTTCAGGAGGCTATGGAGCGCCGAGTCCAGACCCGAATTACTTTTACCTGGGTGGTCAGGAGACCGATTTAGCAAAGGTCACAACGTGGAAGGTCAAGACCGACGGCTCAGGCGTGGAGAAAGTGGTGGATAATTGCGGCGCAGTCTGGGATACGTCGCCCGACGGCAAGTATCTGCTTACCTCGTTACTCGGAAATGGAGCGCAATCGCTAGGCATCAGTGAATTCTCGCTGGCCGATGGCAAATGTATTTCTCTGCTGCCGGACACCAGTACTCTGGTCGTCCGCTTTGCCTCGGATGGGAAAGCAATCCTGTATGTAGCCTCGTCGCATGGGGCGACGACGATCTATCGCCAGCCGTGGCACGACGGAAAGCTGGCGGGACCGGTGCAAGCGGCGGTGAAGCTTCCGTTTGCATTTCGCCAGGATTACTCCGGCAATGCATATGATTTTTCTAAAGACCTTTCCACGGTTGTGTACGCGCGGCCGGGTGGGAACGCCGATCTTTATCTTCTGAGCCAGAAGTAATTCCTGATCGCGGAGCAGGCTCTAAAGGCGAGGCTGTAGGATGGTCGCCTTCTAGGACGAAGGGGCATCGAACTCCTTCATATAGCTTTCCCAGCGTTCACGAATGCCAGCCATAATCGTCTGGTATTCCGGATCGGCGCGCAGGCTGTCGAAGTTCTTGTCGCGTTCGAACCAGGGATAATTCACGTCTCCGAGCTCGACGGTACGTTTCAACCACACGAGCGCATGCTGCCGGTCGCCGAGCAAGGCATAGATTCCCGCGAGCCAGTAGGCGGCGTCACCATCGATCACCTGGTCGGGGCGGTAGGTAAATAGTCTAGGAGCAATTTTCCCCCGCTGCCCCTGGGATGCATACCAAAACGCGGCCAGCATTCGGGGAGCGTTATCGCTGGTGTCGCCGGCCAGTTGAACGCCGCGGTCGAAATTCGTTTTGGCCTCGATCAGTTGGCCTTCGTAGTAGAGCACACAGCCAAGGTATGCCAAGGCTTTGTATTGACCGGGATGATTGGCCACCAACTCCCGCATTTCCTTTTCGGCCTCAGGCGCTCTACCCATGTAAAGAAGCATTCGGGCGTGCATCCAGTGCGGCTGAGGAACCGTGGGGTTCATTTCTGTCAGATGGCGGTAAGCTGGCTCGGCCAAGTCGTTCAGTCCGGCGTAATAGTAGGAATAACCCAGCATCTGCCACGCGGTTTCATTGTTGGGGGCGACGACAACCGCCTTTCTCATGGTGCGGATCGCCTCTTGCTCCCGGCCCTCTTCGCCGTAAATGCCGCCCAGAGCGATCAATCCCTCGGAGGATTGGGGGTTGATCGTCAAAGCGTTCTGTGCGGCAAGCTCGCCACGCTTCACATTCTCCCCTGCGTCCACAAAAAAGTTCGCCGCCTGGAGGGAATAAAGCTCTGCCAGCAGCGCGTAGGCGTCGGCGAAATTCTTATCCAAAGAAATCGAGCGCAAGAGCACTTGCTCGCCCTTTTCCAGACTTCCGAGCTGGGAATGCACGAAATATTCGTTCAGAGAGACGCGTGCGTCGAGGTAGCCGTTATAGGCGTCGACGCTGGTGGTCAGGGGCTGTTCGATTGATTTTTGTTCGGTGGGCGAGATTTCGATCTGCAATCCTTCAACGACTTTGGTTGCGATCTGATCTTCGAAGGTGAGCAGGTCGGCGCTGTGCAGATCATAGCGTTGCGACCATTTCGTGTTGCCAGTAGGAGCGTCGATCAATTGCACGGTCACGCGGATGACGTCGGAAGATCGCTGATAGGTTCCTTCCAGGACGCTTTCCACGTTTAGTGTTTTGGCTACTTCCGCTGGCTCGGGCGTTTCCTTCGAATACCTCAAAACAGATGTTGTAGGCCGGACCGCGAGATTCTGCAATGAGGTTAAGCGGCTAATGATTGCATCGGTGATGCCGATACCCCAGTTGTCAGTGGTGGCCGCTGAAATGTCGCGGAAGGGGAGGACCGCCATGGTTTCGACTAAGGGCTTTGCAACTGGTGGCGCGGCTTGCGATGAGCGGACGCGCGAACTGTATGTGCGCCCCGCGATTACAGCCAAGGCAAACGCCAGCAAGAATGCGGCGGCAAATATCCATACCTTCCTACGGTTTGCGTGAGCCGGCTTAGTTGCTTCCGCGGTGACGATCCCAAGGCGCTGCGAATCGGTGTCGCGCTTGAGTCGTTTCAGGTCTGCTTTTAGCTCCGTGGCGGACTGGTAGCGGACTTCACGATCTTTTTCCAGAGACTTGGCAATCACGTCTTCAAGCTTGGGCGGAAGATTGGGATTCAGGCGCACGACGGCGGAGGGTTGTTTGTGGAGGATGGAATCGAAGATTACTCCCGCGGTCTCACCGCGAAAAGGCAGAGTGCCGGTGGCCATTTCGTAGAGCACGATGCCGAAGGAGAAAAGATCGGTGCGGACGTCGAGGTCCTTTCCCAAGACCTGTTCGGGCGACATGTAGGCTACTGTTCCCAGGGTGCTGCCGGGGCTGGTGAGATGCTCGTCGGCGACGGCGGTGGCGGTAGCTTCAATCGCAACCATTTCGGGTTTGGGCGTCACCTTGGCCAAACCGAAGTCGAGAACCTTGGCGTGNNGATGTCGCGATGCACGATGCCCAAGGTGTGAGCGGCATCGAGCGCGTCGGCCACTTCAATGCCGACCTCAAGGACCCGATCCAACTCCATAGCGCGATTACCAATCATGTGCTTCAGGGTTGCCCCATCGAGAAACTCCATCACAATGAAGGTCTGGCCATTCTGCTCGTCAATTTCGTGAACGGTGCAGATGTTGGGATGGTTCAACGCGGATGCGGCCTTGGCCTCGCGCTGGAAGCGGCTCAGAGCCTGAGGATCTCTTGCCACATCTTCGGGCAAAAACTTGAGGGCGACGAAGCGATCGAGCTTGATGTCTTCGGCCTTGTAAACGACACCCATGCCGCCGCCACCCAGCTTTTCGATGATGCGGTAATGCGAGATAGTTTGCCCGATCATATTTGGCGGATCCTGCTTTCGCCGATCCTGTTTTGGCCGATGAAGGCGGTCTGGGCTGCAATCTTAGGGGCGTTCGGAAGGCGAAGTCAATGCAAACAGTGGATCGCAGCCGCAAGTGACGATTGTTGAACTTTCCTCACTGCTACAATGCCGTGTTTCGAATAAGTCATTGCATTGGCTGTCATTCGGCGAACTTGCGGGTGTACATCCGCGTACTGTCTTGTGTGGGGCGGGCGGCTGGACGAACGGCAGACAGCAGATTCCTCCCTGCGATCGGAATGACAAGGTTTTTTGGGTCCTGAATGGAAGATGTCCAGGTAGTTGCGATGCTGGTGCGCCGCTGCGTGGCGGGAGACGCGGCTGCCTGGGAGGAGATCGTCCAGACATATCACCGGCGGATTTATAACATTTGCTATCGTTTTGCCGGGTCGGGAGATGACGCCGAGGATCTGGCGCAAGAAGTTTTTATCAAGATGTACCGCACGCTTGGCAGCTATGACAGCTCCAAGGGTGCGTTTGTCACCTGGGTCACCACCATTACCCGCAACCTGCTGGTGGATCATTTCCGCAAAACCAAGAATGATCGGATTACCGACTCGCTGGATGCGGCGTCCTCCTCGCACGAGGACGCGCAGCCGCTCAGTGAGCAAATTCAGGACCAAAGTGCGCCTCCTGACGCGCGCGTACGCAGCCGCGAGGTGGGGGAAACGGTTCACGCGGCACTTTCCCGGCTTTCGCCGGAGCTGCGGGAAGCTGTGATTCTAAGAGATTTACAGGATATGGACTATCGCGAGATTGCCAATGTTTTGAGGGTTCCGGAGGGAACTGTGAAAAGTCGAATAAATCGCGGGCGGGCGGAACTTGCGCGCCTTTTGCAACGTACCTATAGGCAGGTGATGTGATGCCAGACCTAACCAGTAACGGAATGCAGTGCGCCGAGTTTGACGGCCTGCTCACGGACGCGCTCGATGGCGTTCTGACGGGCGTTCGACTCGACCGGTTCCAGGCTCATACGCGGAGTTGTCCGGCGTGCGGGCCGCTGTTCGCCGAGGTTGAGGCGGGCCGCAACTGGCTGAAGGATCTCACGGAGGTGGAGCCTCCAGCCGGCCTGGTAACGAGTATTCTGGCATCCACGTCGGGCGTTGACACCCAACGCCTGCGGGTGAACTCAGCTTCGCCGCAACCGCGCGTTACAGTGTGGGAGCGGGCGCAGGCCTGGGCCTCGGGAGCGATGCAGCCCATTTGGGAGACGGTGCGTCAACCCCGGTTTGCCATGTCATTTGGCATGGCCTTCTTTTCGTTATCAGTCGCGCTGAGCGTACTCGGGGTACGGCCTGCCGATCTTCGCCAGGTGAGTCTGCGTCCTGCCGCCATACGGCACACGTACTACAATTCGCAGGCCCGCGTAGTTCGGTATTACGAAAATATCCGGTTCGTCTACGAGGTGGAATCGCGAGTACGGGAGCTGAAGCGAGACGTTGCGCCCGCAGTGGCGCCTTCCAAGGAAGCTGCGCCGGAAAAGAAAGACCATAGCAATGACACAACGCAAGAGCCCGAGCAGAAGCAGGAGCGTAATTACAGCCAGCGGGAGAGTCAATTGATTCTGGCTCAAGCTCTGCCGGGTTCGTCGCTAAAAGGCCCGTCTCTCGACGATTCATCTATCGAGCGCCCATCTATCAACGACTCGTCAATCAACGACCCGTCTGTAGTGTCGGTGACCGCGTACAGGAGGTTCGTATGAACTGCGCCACGCATAACGATATGGCCGCGGTAGCGTTTTGCCGGACGTGCGGCAAGCCGCTCTGCGCGCATTGCACTCGCGACATCCGAGGAGTCGTTTACTGCGAGAGTTGTCTGGCAGCCCGTATGGAAGGCGCTGCACCGGCGGCGGGTTTCGTGCCTCAGCAGACTACATATCCACCAATGGGAACAGTTGCACCCCCGGTGCGCACGGGTTCCGGTCCGAACCCGGCGGTCGCCGGCATCCTGGCAGGATTTTTTCCCTTCGGCGTGGGAGCGGTGTATTGCTCGCAATATGCCAAAGGACTGGCGCATCTGGTTATTTTCGGATTGCTCATCTTTGGCTCCGATCATGCGGGAAGCTGGGACGCCTTGTTCGGCATCGGCATTGCGTTCTTCTACGTTTACCAGATCATCGATGCGGTCCGCACCGCGCACGCGGTTCAGGCTAATCAGCCGCCTCCGGACCCATTTGGTCTGGCGCAGGCGTTCAGTTTTGGAGAAAGAAGCGAGCCCACAAGCATTCCCGCGGTTGCCATCATCCTGATTGGCCTGGGCGTTTTGTTCCTGCTGCACACGATGAATATCTTCGAGTTCGGCATGGACCGGCTCTGGCCGCTGATCCTGATCGCACTGGGTGGATGGATGTTCGCGAAACAGTGGGGGATTATCGGTGTGCGGCGCGGTTGTCCCTGCGATCGCTGCCGGATGCGCCGGATGATGGGCCCGGCCATGTTGCTCACGATCGGCACATTGTTTTTGCTCCAGAGCCTGGACGTGGTGAGCTTTGACCGCACCTGGCCGGCGATACTGCTGGTGATTGGCGTAGTGAAGCTGCTGCAAAGCAATGCTTCTACGACGGGACATATCGAACGGTTCGCTCCGGCTACGCAAACTGTGCCCCCAGTTCCGCCGGTGATGCCAATGCAACCACCACCGTCCGATCCGGGCACGACTTCTTCTTCCGGGGAGGTGAGCCATGGCTAGTCCACTCCAGACTCCGGTACAGCCCCCGATGCCGCCGCGGCGTCACCGCCGATCCTTTGCCGGACCCCTTGTACTAATTGTTCTCGGAATCGTCTTCCTGCTGGGCAATCTGCACAAGCTGTCATGGGCTCGGCTGGGAACTTTGTTCGCGCACTACTGGCCGCTGTTATTGATCCTGTGGGGAGTGGTGAAAATTGTCGAGTACCAACAGTCGCAACGGGATGGAGTTCCCTCTCGCGGCATCGGGGCGGGAGGAGTCTTCCTGGTTGTCGTCATCGTCATCTGCGGACTGATCGCGACGCAGGCGTCCCGCTTCAACTGGGGCGAGATTCGCAACAACATGGGCATCGACGATAGCGATCTGGATAATATCTTTGGCGAAACTTTCAACTTTGACGACCATCTCGAACAGGACATTCCGCCCGCGGTGACCGATCTGCGCGTGAATGACGATTATGGCGCAGTTCGAGTGACCGCGGCCACGGACAATAAAATCAGCGTGGTGATCCACAAGCGCGTTGGAGCGGACAATCAGAGCGATGCCGACAAATACAATGCGCAAACATTCCCGACGATTACGTCGAATGGTCCGGTGCTGACGCTGGACGGCAAGACCCAGGCGTCAGGAAATCACGGTGTACAAACGGACCTCGATATTTCGATTCCGCGAAAGATGGAGCTGCACATCACGGCTCGCAAGGGCGACGTCTCGGTAAGCGGCCGTGACGGGCAAGTGGAGGTCGCCGCCCAGCATGGCGATGTTTCGGTGGAGGACGTCACGGGAAACGTGAAACTGAATCTCGACAAGAGTTCCGCCAAAGTCGAGCAGATTGCCGGAGACGTTCACATTGACGGGCATCTGAACGAAGTTTCGATTACCGACGTGAAAGGCTCAGTTCAACTGGACGGTGAATTCGAGGAGAGCGTCAAGCTGGCCCGCATCAGCAAAAACGTGGCGTTCAAGTCTTCGCGTACGGACATGGAATTTTCCAGCATCGCCGGAGAACTGGATCTGGACTCAGACGATCTGCACGCGGATAAGATCACGGGTCCAGTGCATTTGACCACGCGCTCCAAGGAAGTTCGGCTTGAAGAGGTCACGGGAGATGTCCGGCTGCAGGATGAAAATGGCGGAGTGGAAATCTCCATGCGTTCGCTAGGGAACGTCCAGATTGACAGCCGCAGTGGCGACGTGGAGTTAAGCGTTCCCGATAAAGCGGGATTCCGCGTGGATGCGCGCACCCGCGACGGCGAAATCCAATCCGACTTTCCGGAGTTAAAAATCGAAAACGGGGATCACGAGGCGACGGCCAGCGGTACGGTTGGAAATGGAACGTCTCACATCGTGATCAACAATCAGCACGACGGCATTGAGATCCGAAAGGCTTCCGCGGTTGCAGCGGCAGCCTCGCCCGCGCCGCCCGCTCCACCGTCCCCGCCGGCGAAGCCGGGCAAATCTCTGCCCGCGCCCAAGGCGAAGGTTGAACCGACGGAGAACTAATTCACGGAAAACTAGCTGGCGGAGAATTAAGGCGGGCACCCGAAGACCGCGCTGCAGACGGTTCTATGGATGCAATCGTTCCGCCGCCAGCGCTTCCACCTTCGCTAAAACCTCGGCTTCGTCCAGCGCAGTAGAGTCGATCACGACGGCATCTTCGGCGGCCATGAGAGGTGAAGCGGCGCGGGTTCGATCTCGATGATCGCGCTCACGCAGGTCCGCCGCCAGGTTGGCCGCGACTTCTCCCTTAATCTTGTGCTGCTCCATCCGGCGCTGCTCGCGGACGACCGGGTCGGCGTCCAGAAAAATCTTCAGGTCAGCGTCGGGAAAAACCTTCGTCCCAATGTCGCGGCCTTCCATGACTATACCGCCTCCTTCGCCCATTTCCCGCTGACGCGCCACCATCCAGGCCCGAACGGCGGGATGCACCGAAACCCGCGACGCAGCTTCGGTGACATCGCGCTCGCGAATGCGCGGCGAGACGTCATGGCCATTGAGCAGCGTGCGGTTTCCATCTCTTGTGGGCTCGAGCTGAATGCGGGATTTCTGCGCCAGCGCCAGCAGGGCGGTTTCATCGTCGAAGGATACGTCGTTCTCAATGGCTTGCAAGGCGAGCGCACGGTACATCGCGCCGCTCTCCAGATTTATGTAACCCAGCTTCCGGGCCAACCGCGATGCGATGGTGCTCTTCCCCGCACCCGCAGGGCCATCGATGGCGATGATCAGCTTGCGGGGAGAGTGTTCGGCGCTAAATTGGTCGTTCATTTCGCGAGTCGATTGTACACGGAGAGTAGCGATGGGACGGGCAAGCAGCTTGTGAAATCGCCTTGAGGCTCAACCCGCTTACGCCTGCTCTCTATGGCGAGAACGGGATGATTAAGTTGTGCGGGGAAGCTGCCCGGCTTCTGCACTCGATACCACGCTAAGCAATTATCGCGGTCTCGGGAATCACTTCTGCGGAATAATTATTTCTTCGGTTTGCCCGAGGGTTGCGTGAACGATGGCCGCCGCGGACCGGAGAAGCCCGTTCTAGAGCCTGGTCGGGAAAATGTTTTACGCGGACGACTGTGCTCATCTGCCCGAGGCTTGGGCGGTCTGGCTGTCGCGACATAAGGAACCGGCGCTTCCTTCTCCGGAGTGATTTGCAGCATCGATTTTCCATTCACGTGGACGAAGCTTAACTCTCGCGCCGCCAGCAAGGCATTCACCGATTCTCTTACGCGCGTGCGCGATACAAACCTTCCGAAAAATGCTTCCAGTTCGGACGGTTCGGCGGCGATCACGCAGTCCAGGTACTTGGAGAGCAGCGCCGAAAGCGCCTGCTGCACCGAGAGATTTACGCCTTCGCGCACCGCATCCGGAGACCAGCGGTTCAGCTCATCCCAGTAGGAGCCTTCTTTCGATTTGTAATCGACCCGCGTGATGCGCAGCTTCCCGAGCAATTCACCCAGAGCTTTATCGAGTGCCGGCAGGGAGACGCTGCCGCCCAGCGATTCCTGCAGCTTCTGTTTTGAGATGGGGCCATCGCGCCGCACCAGCTCAAATGCGTCGCAGGCCAGCGGAGAATAGGCGGAACGCGGACCCTGCTTCGGAGCCAGCTTGGGGTTGCGTTCGCCCACAAGAGCATAAAAGAAAGGAAACGCGGAGGCGGCAACCAGGAATGGATTGTTTTCCTCGAAAATATTTGCTTCGTAAGCCGACCGCTCGCGCAGCAGCCGCACCATGAGCTCAATCGCCTCAGTGGCGCGCGGATCGGAATAGGCATGCTGCCAGGTCGGTAGCCGGGTGTCGGAACCAACGAATGCCCCGATGAAGGTTGGCACCGGCATGGAAGGCCGCACCGGATACATCAGGCAGAATCCCACGGCCTCGACGAACGCGCGCGCCTCTTCGATGGTCCGGATGGGCTTGCCATCCAGCCGCCATTTGGCGCGGCGAAGTTCGTAAAGGTCTTGTTCGGTCATGGGAAAGAAGCTGTCCGCCTTCAGCTGTCAGCTCTCAGCTAAAAAACGACGCGCAGCCAGGGTTTGGCTGAGAGCTGTAAGCTAACCACCGATAGCTTGTTTTCTATATCCTCTTAAACGCTTTCTGAATGTCCTTTACAGAATACCTTAGTACGACGGGTCGACCGTGCGGGCAGGACATGGGATGATCGGTTTTCGCCAGTTCGGCGAGCAGCCACTCCATTTTATTTTGATCGAGCGGCATATTCACCTTGATCGCCGCATGGCAGGCAATCGATGCGGCGATGCGGCCGCGTATCTTTTCCAGATTCAGCGACTGCTCTTCCCGCGAAATTTGATCGAGCAATTCATGCAGCATGTTCTCAACCGCTGCCGCGTCCACACCCGCCGGCGAGACCTTCACTGCCACGCTGCGCGCGCCGAACGGCTCGGCTTCAAACCCATTGTGCTGTAGTTCATCGGCAATCTCGGCAAAGACGGCTTGCTGCGCGGGAGAAAGCTCCAGCACAATCGGCATCAGCAAACGCTGGCTTTCCACGCCCTGCGCGGCGCGCTGCTTCAGCACACGCTCAAAGAGCACACGCTCGTGCGCCACGTGCTGATCGACAATCCATAATCCATCTTCATTCACCGCCAGAATAAACGAGTTGCGAATCTGGCCCAGCGGCCGCAGGGTCGAAAGCGCTTCGAGCGTTGGCTCTTCTTCGCGAGCCTCTTCACGAACCTCGAGCTCCGGAGCGCACGGATGTAAGTAGTACATGTTATCCGGAATGGAATCTGCTTCTCTTCTTTCGAACGCTGCGCTGGCAAACGCTCCGGCGGAGGAACGCGTCTCCAGGCCGCGCGCCGCGGGAATCGCCGCGTTTGCTTCAACTGCGATCCCGCCGTCAAATTGAAATCGTGCGGAGGTTGGCGGCGCCGCAGCCGCGTGCAGCATGAAACCTGGGCCACTCGCCGGTTCATAGGCGACACGACCCAGTTCTGCCGAGGTCCCAGCCAGATCCGAAGGTGGGCCCCACTCTCTGGCGCCCGGCGTCAGCCCAGAACTGGCGGTGGCGTGCGCCCGAATCTCGGTGGTGAACTGCGGCGCCGGACGCGCCTTCATCAGCGCCGCCCTCACCGTGTCGCGCACAAAATCGTGCATCACGGTCGATTGCCGGAACCGGACCTCGGTCTTCGAGGGATGCACATTCACATCCACTTCGCCCGGCGGCATTTCCAAAAATAACAAGACCACGGGAAACACAGACGGGGGAATGATATTCCGGTAAGCCTCGGTGAGCCCGTGCTGCACCAGCCGGTCGCGGATCAGCCGTCCATTGACGAATACATAAATCGAATTGCGGTTCAGCTTCTGAATCTCCGGCTTTGAAACGAAGCCGTGAAGCCGCATCTGGCCGGGATCCCCGGGCTCGGCAGCTTCCGCCGCTTCCCGCCGCCATGGCGGAGGTTGAGGCAGGCCAACGTGTTCGAGCGACTGCGTGGCCGCCACCGCGATCAGTTGATCCAAGGTTTCTTTTCCAAATACCTGGTACACCCGTTCGCTGTATCCCGCCACGGGCGGCGCAACCAGCATGGCGTTGGTCATGGAATGCAATTCAAAATGCTTTCCCGGATGAGCTAGCGCATAGTGGGTCACCAGCGAAGCGATGTGCGACAGTTCGGTCGATTCGGCCTTCAAGAACTTCTTCCGCGCCGGTGTATTAAAGAAAAGATCGCGCACGGTGATCGACGTTCCCACGGGCAATCCAGCCTCTTCGACGCGCGCCATCTTGCCGCCGTTAATCTCGATAATCGTGCCCCCGATGATTGTGCCCTCGAGAATTGTGCCCTCGGCAGAATCGCCCGATTCTGCGGCGCAAGTCTCCAGGCGCAGCCGGGACACGGAAGCGATCGAAGGCAGCGCCTCGCCGCGAAATCCCAGCGTGGCCACGCTCAACAGATCCTCCGCGTCCTTGAGCTTCGAAGTCGCATGCCGTTCGAAGGCCAGCATGGCGTCGTCGCGCACCATGCCGCATCCGTTGTCGGTGATCTGAATGAGCTTCTTGCCGCCCGCTTCCACGGTGATTTTGATCCGCGTCGCGCCCGCGTCCAGCGCATTCTCCAGCAACTCCTTCACCACCGAAGCAGGCCGCTCCACCACCTCGCCTGCGGCGATCTTGTTGGCAACCTGCTCGGAAAGTACGTGGATGCGGCCCATGCGGAAGTTTCCGGTTTCGGATCGTATTCGAGGATACGTCAGTTTCGCAGATGGCATGCCGGAACGCAAAGAAGGGGGCGCACGGAAGGCCGAAGCCGGCGCCGCTGCTGGTAGTATTTATTCTTGCTCAAATGAGATCGCCGGAGTGAGGAATGATTCGCTCGTTCAAGGGTATGACACCGACGATTCCATCCAATTGTTACGTGGATGAATCGGCGCAGATTATCGGCGATGTGGTGCTGGGAGAGCACGCTTCGGTTTGGATGAATGCCGTCATCCGCGGCGACGTTTACGCCATCCGCATCGGAGCGCATTCGAACATTCAGGATTGCAGCGTGCTGCACGGCATGAAACACACCTACGGCGTCACCGTGGGAGAGTACGTCACTGTGGGGCATTCGGTTACGCTGCATGGCTGCACGATTGAAGACCGCTGCCTGATCGGTATGGGATCGATTATTTTGAACGGAGCAAAGATTGGCGCCGGCTCGATTATCGCCGCTGGAACTCTAATTCCCGAGGGGACGATGGTTGAGCCGGGATCGTTATGGATGGGATCACCCGGAAAGCTTCGCCGGAAGTTGGAGAATGGCGAAGATGAAATGATCATGCGCTATGCCACCAACTATCTCGGATATACGGAAGAATATCTGCGGGAGCGGTAGACAGAGAACCAGAAGACGACACGATGATTAAAGCCCCCCGAGGAACGCGCGATCTGCTACCGCCCGATACGGCGCTATGGAACTTTGCCGAGTCGGCGGTGCGGGATGTGATGCGCGCCTACAACTTTCAGGAAATCCGCACGCCGATTTTCGAGAGCACTGAACTTTTCGCACGCGGCGTTGGCGAAGACACGGACATTGTTTCTAAAGAAATGTTCACCTGGGAAGACCGCGGCCGCGCGGAAAGCGACAAGGGACAATCCCTCACCCTTCGGCCCGAGAACACCGCGGGCACGGTTCGCGCCTACATCGAGCACAAACTGTGGGATCGCGGACTGAACAAACTCTTCTACATTGGACCGCAGTTCCGGCGTGAGCGGCCGCAGAAAGGCCGTTACCGCCAGTTCTACCAGATTGGCGCGGAGGTGATTGGCCCGGCATCGGCAGGCAGCGAATCTCCCGCGCGCGACGCCGAAGTGCTCGAAATGTTGGCCACGCTGCTCGACCGCCTGCGAATTTCCGGCTGGACGCTCGAATTGAATTCCGTCGGCTGCGCCCACGACCGCGCCGCCTTCAACCAGGCACTGCGCAAGGCTTTGGAGCCGGTCGTGGGAAGCATGTGCGCGGATTGCCAGCGCCGTGCCATCACCAATCCGCTTCGCGTGTTCGATTGTAAAGTTCCTGCCGATCAGCCGATCATCGAAACCCTGCCGCGCATCAGCCAGTTTCTCGACGAGCCTTGCCGCACGCATTTCGAAGCTGTAAAAGAAATTCTGATCAAGGTCGGCGTGCCTTTCACCCTGAACGACCGCCTGGTGCGCGGCCTCGATTACTACACTCGCACGGCCTTCGAGTTCACGCATGGAGCGCTTGGAGCACAGAATGCCATTCTCGGCGGCGGGCGTTATGACGGACTTTCCGAAGCGCTCGGAGGTCCGGCCGCTCCCGGCATCGGCTTCGCCATCGGCGAAGATCGTCTGGTGATGTCGCTGCAAGAATCGGCTTCGGCGGAAAGCGTATTGAAACGGCCCGATGTGTACGTCGCTGCGCTGGGCGCGGGGATGAACTCCGAAGCCGCACGCCTGGCGCGCGAACTGCGGCGTCACGATATCGTCGCGGATCTGGGCGACGAGACTTTCCGGCTCAAGAAATCGTTCGAGGCCGCCACCAAGGCGGGTGCAAAATATATTCTGATCGTCGGCGAGAATGAAGTGAAGGCAGACACGTTCGCATTGAAAAATCTCGCAACCGGTGAACAGATTTCCGTACCACGCGCCGATTTGCCGCAAAAAGTCCTGCCGCAAAAAGTCCAGGAGTAAGCATGGGCACAACCCGATCGATCATCGACGATGCCACGCGGCGCTTTATCGAAGCGCAACACATATTTTTTGTCGCCTCCGCGCCGCTCGATGCCGCTGGGCATGTGAATCTTTCTCCAAAGGGACTCGATACATTTCGTATCCTCAGCCCATCGGCGGTCGCCTACCTCGATTTCAATGGCAGCGGCGTTGAAACCATCGCGCACCTGAAAGAGAATGGCAGAATTGTCCTGATGTTCTGCGCCTTTCAAGGTGCGCCGAACATTATTCGCTTATACGGCCACGGCCGTGCAGTCGAGCCGGACCAAACGGAATTCTCCACCCTGGCGCAGAATTTTCCCGCTTACGATAATCCGCGCTCCATCATCGTCGTCGAACTCACTCGCGTTACCGATTCCTGTGGTTACGCGGTACCTCGTTTCGAGTATGAGGGCGACCGGAAGCAACTCACCAAGTGGGCGGCGAAAAAGGGCGAGGATGGATTACGAGAATATCGCGAACGGAAGAATAAACGAAGCATCGACGGGCTTACCGGCCTGTCGACATAAATTGTCGGATCGCTTTCGATCGATACTTTTTTATCGATACTCGTCGATCCATACTTTGCGATCAATATCTTTCAATATCTTGAAGGAGGCAATGTGAAGCCATACTGGTTTTCTTGTGTCGTTCTTTTCGCTCTCGCAGCCGCGCCCCAAGTCCCAGCGCGTACTCCATCCGACTCCAAGCCTCCCAGCGCTTTGGAACAGACTTCGATCGAACAAACGTCGATCGAGAACGAGAAAGATCTCATTGCCGCCAAGAAGAAGGACGACGCTTCCTATTTCAAGCGCACGCTGAGTCGTGATTTCTCGCTGGTTGGCATCGATGGAATGCTGCTGCAGGGGGAAGCGGCAGAGGGTAATCTCGGCGACTCCAGTCTTGTCGAACTGACTCCCTATGACATGGAAGTAGTTCCGCTCGGCGACAATGGAGCGATCGTGACCTACGACGCAATCGTGCGCGAAGCTCCGGAAGAAGATCAGGGTCCTCCGCCGCGCTACCAGCATTTCACTTCGGTCTGGGTGAAGCAGGGCAGCCAGTGGAGGTTGAAGTTCCATCAGGCGACTGCGGAGCATTGGGGCGATTGGTAATTTCGCTGTGCCAACGAAGCTAACGGTGTAGAATCCGTATCGCTCATTGCTTCCAAATAAGTGAGAAGAACATCCGAAAGGAAACGCAAATGAAACTGGCAGGATTGCTCTTGGCAGCCTGGATCATCCTCACCGCAGCCGCTGTGGCGCAGATGGAAGCGCCGAAACCCGGTCCCGAAGTTAAAAAGTTGGACGCCTTCGCCGGTTCATGGTCGGTTGACGCCAGCATGAAAGCCAGTTCCATGGGGCCCGGCGGCACTGTGAACCAAAAAGAAAAGTGCGAATGGCAGGAAGGCGGTTTCTTCATAATTTGTCACTCTGACTACACGGGCATTATGGGCAGCGGCGTGGGCCTGACCGTCTACGGATACTCCTCCGACGACAAATCCTACACCTACCACGAATTCAACAGCTGGGGCGAATATGGAGAATCCAAGGGCGTGATCGATGGCGATACCTGGACTTGGTCGAGCGACATGAAGATGGGCGCCATGACGATGAAAGCCCACTTCACCATGAAATGGACGTCCCCAACCACGTACAACTTCGCCTATGAAGTGTCGCAGGATGGAACCAAGTGGTCGACAGTCATGGATGGTAAAGCCAGCAAGAAATAGCCTCACTTCAATACAATGCCAATGCCGGTATCACTATTCCGGTATCAGGAGCTATCCGGCGCTGAAAGTGTTTAGGTTGTCATAGTGAGGGACGGAAGTGTGCTCTTGAGAGCGCTGAAGCGCCGGGCACAACCCACTACCGTTTTTTCAACGCGCCGCCATTTATAATTCTTGGTTCATCACTCTGACCACTCCACTGTAAGGACATATTCTCTTTGCTCGATTTTCTAGGCGATCTACGACGTACTCACATGTGCGGCGCTCTCCGCGCTTCCGATGCGGGGAAAAAAGCCGTGCTCATGGGCTGGGTCAACCGCCGTCGCGACCACGGCAACCTGCTGTTCATCGATCTGCGCGACCGCACCGGCGTATCCCAAATTGTTTTCAATGCGGAGCGCGACGGGGTCATCCATGCGAAAGCCGGAGCCCTGCGCAATGAATACGTCATCGCCGTGATTGGCACCGTCAAGCTCCGCGACCCGAATACCATCAATCCCAACATGCCCACCGGCGAAGTGGAGCTTGTCGCCGAAGAACTGCGCATTCTGAACGAATCCAAACTTCCTCCATTTCTGCCTTCCGACACCGCCCTGACCAACGAAGAGACGCGCCTGAAATATCGCTACATCGATCTGCGTCGCGACGTGATGCAGTTCAACATCGAAACGCGGCACAAGGTCGCGAAAGCGATTCGCGACTATCTCTCCGCGCAGGGGTTCTTCGAGATCGAAACGCCGTTCATGACCCGCTCCACCCCCGAGGGCGCGCGCGATTACCTTGTTCCGAGCCGCGTGCAGCCCGGAACCTTCTATGCTTTGCCGCAGTCGCCGCAGATGTTCAAGCAGATTTTGATGATCTCCGGCTTCGACAAGTATTTTCAGATCGTGCGCTGCTTCCGCGACGAAGACCTGCGCGCCGACCGTCAGCCCGAGTTCACGCAAATCGATCTGGAGATGACCTACCCGCAGCCCGAGCGTGTTTGGGAAGTGGTGGAAGGATTTCTGACTGCCGCATTTAAAGCCGCCGGATCGGAAATCAAAACCCCGTTCCCACGCATGGATTACGACGAAGCCGTTCGACTTTACGGAATCGACAAGCCCGACCTCCGCTTGCCCGCATTCATCGACATTCGCGACTGCTTCACTCCGGAGAATCTGCAAGAGCTGGCGATCAATGCAAATCTTCCGGTGATCGCCATTCGCACGCCCAACGTCGGCGAACTCTCCCGCAAAGAGCGCGACGATATCAAGCCCATGTTCCACTCCAAAGGTGGAGCGAAACTATTCGAAGACTTTAAACGCATCGGAAATAAATTCCCCGACGCGGCCGCCGCGATTGCAGAACGAACCGGAATGGAAGAAAGCGACCTGATCGTATTGATCGCTGCTTCTAGCCCGGGAAGCTCGGCCCAAGCCGGCCCGCAGACTGCTTTACCAGCGCCTCCTTTACCCGTGCATCGCAAAGTCACACCGCAGGAATTGGCAATCTACGCATCGGCAGGATTGTTGCGGCTGGCGCTCGCGCAAAAATATTCCGACCGCCACGGCATTTTCAAGAAGACCGGCGATCCCGCGAAAGACTTCCGTTTCCTCTGGGTCACGAACTTCCCCATGTTCGAGTGGGATGAAGGCGAGAAGCGCTGGAACGCGGCGCACCATCCCTTCACCTCGCCGCACGAAGAAGACATGCCCAAGCTCGAGTCGGGCGTCGAATCGCTGAACGATCCGCAATCGCCGCTGAGCTCCGTGCGCGCGCTAGCCTATGATGTCGTGCTGAACGGCACAGAGCTTGGCTCGGGATCGATCCGCATTCATCGCCAGGACATTCAAAGCAAAATCTTCCGCGCCCTCGGCATGACCGACGAAGAAGCCCGCGCCCGCTTTGGATTCTTTCTGGAAGCGCTGGAATATGGCACGCCTCCGCATGGCGGCATTGCGCTCGGCCTCGACCGCATCGTCATGATCCTCACCGGAGCCGAAAGCCTCCGCGAAGTAATTCCCTTCCCCAAAACCGCAAGGGCTGTGGATTTGATGGTGGATGCGCCAACGCCGGTGAGTGAGGCGCAGTTAAAAGAATTGGGGATTGCGGTGAAGAAATAGCAGTTGCCTTTTTAAGGTGGCGCAGCGCTTTTGATACGTTTGGCTTTTGGGTGGCGCAGCGCTTTCAGCGCTGCGATTCAGTCCGTGGAAATTGGCCGGCTTCAGCCGCCGAGGTACCTTCTCGGCTCAATCCTCCCACGCAAGTGAGCTTAAAGCGCGGTATAAGCCAGTGTGCCACCCATAACACCAGGATCAAGCGGTTATTTTAAGTTTCTGGGGAACGTCATCAAGAACAAAGCCCGGATGCGCCGAGCTAAAGCGAGACTCTTCCGGACTCCCAACCAGAGCGCGCTTCACCGGATTTCTCCGGATGTAATATTTGAAACTGTGATAATCCTCAAGTCCTCTTACCCTGCGATCATAAAAACTCTTATCCCAAATTTCTCCAATAAATCCCAGGTCCTTCTTTGCGCGGTACGAGAAGCCTCCCTTGATCAGCTGCAGTGATCGTTCCAAACTCAGAGTAGGTGAAAGCAGCAGATGAAAATGATCGGGCATCAGAACGAACTCGTGCAGAAAATAATTCTTCTTCTCACGATAATGAAAGAGCACTTCCAAGAACAATCGCGCCATCGGCTCTTTGCTGAACAGCAGCCTCCGCTGAAAAGCGGAGGCGGTGATGAAATAAACGTTGTATCCGGTATTTCCTCGGGGCGGCGCGGCCATAACTACCTCGGCGGCTGAAGCCGTTTCTCCTAACCACCTTATCGCAGCGCTGGAAGCGCTGCGCCACCCAAAAGCAAATTTCAAAGCCAAACGCAGAATTTCGCCTCCCGGATCGGAACAGTCAAACCTAATCGTTTCCTTTTCCCATTCCTGCACCCATCCCGAAACAAACTTCGCTCCGTCACAGCCTTCTCGCCATTCCCATGCTATACAGAACTTGGTTTCCCCGATTCCCCGCGCTGCTTCCGGTAAAGCCGCGCGAGAAGATCTCTCCGAGCCTCATCCCAAGTAAAGGTGGGACTCGATGCCCCGCGCATTATCGGTTCCTTGCAATCTGATTCTTCGCCCCCTGATCACTGGCGCCCTGGCTTGCTCTTTATTAATAGCCTCGCCGATTCTCGCCCAGGACGCCGCTACCGGAGCGATCCACGGCACGGTCCTCGATCCCGCTGGCGGACCCATCGCCCAGGCCTCCATCGTCGCGGTGAACTCCGCCACCGGAGTGCGCTACTCCGCCACTTCCGATTCCGATGGCCGCTTCGCGCTCGATCTTCTGCCGCCCGGCGATTACACCGCGCGCGCCGTCGCGGATAAAATGTCCCCGCAAGAAACGCCGCCGCTCCACGTTGATGTCGGCAGCGCCGCCCAACTTGAATTCCATCTCACCATTGCGGGGCCACAGGAAACCGTCACCGTTTCCGGCGCCCCAAAACTGGTCGATACCAGCCCCAGCGCTGTTTCCACATTGCTCGACGAACGCGCCATCGGCGATCTGCCGCTGAACGGACGCCGCTTTTCCGACCTGATGTTGCTCTCGCCCGGCGTTACTCAGGATCCGCGCAGCCTCACCTCCGCGACCAATGGCGATCTCTCGTTCGGGGGGCTTCGCGGATTTCAGAACAGCTTCCTGGTGGATGGAGGCGACTTCAACAATGCTTTTTTCGCCCAGGCTCGCGGCCTCTATCGCACGCCTTACCAGTTTTCAAACGAGGTGGTGCAGGAGTTTCGCGTTTCCACCAATTCCTATGGCGCCGAACTTGGGCGCGCTGGAGGGGCGGTGGTGAACGTCGTCACCAAATCCGGTTCCAATCACTGGCACGGCACTGGCATGTATTACATCCGCGATAGCGCCTTCGGCGCCGCCGATCGTTTTCTCGACTTCAAGCCGCACAGCCGCCAGCAGCAAGGCGGTGCCACCCTCGGCGGCCCAGTCAAAAAGAACAAGATTTTTTTCTTTGGGGGCTTCGACCAGCACTACTTCCACGTTCCCGACGTAGTCGAATTTCTAAACGGATCGATGGTGGTCCAACCCCAGGCCGGCACCGGTCCTTATTCTCCCGGAGATTACGAAGCCGGCGATCAGGCGCTCGTCTTCGCCGCCGCCGAACAACTCAACTCGCTCGCCGGATCTTATCCCGCCGCTCAGATCGGCAATGCCGCCTACGCCAAGCTCGATATCAACCTCTCGCCGCGCAATCAACTTGCCCTGCGCTACAACTCTTCCCGATACTGGGGATCGAACAACGTCTTCCTCGATCCCGCCAGTCCCGTCACTTACGATTCCATCTCCGACAACGGCGAAGAAATGGTTTCCACCGATACTGCTTCGGCCTCGCTAACCTCAAGCATCACTACGCGCCTAATCAGCCATCTTCGTGCGCAGTTCTCTCGCGACCTGCGACAGTCCTACACCAACACGAACAACACTCTGGTTAAAATCAACGACCTCATCGACGGCATCGGCCGCTCCGATCTTCTTCCCCGCGCCACCCGCGAACACCGCGCCCAGTTCGCCGAAACCCTCAGCTTCGATACCGGTCGCCACTCGCTCAAATTCGGCGGCGATTCGCTTATCACCTGGATCTACGATTTCTTCCCCAGCCAGCAGAACGGTGAATATCTTTTCTATGAAATGAAAGTCCATCCCTTCACCTTCGCGCCCGAGGAAGGCGGATTGCCGCTCACGCCCCTCCGCGCCTATGCTCACGCCGATCCTCATTACTATTTACAGAACTTCGGCCCCGCTTCTTCCCATCCCAACAGCAACGACTACGCTGCTTTCGTCCAGGACACCATCCGCCTCACCGGCCATCTCGCCGTCAACCTGGGCGTGCGCTGGGATCTCCAAACCTTCACCACCGCCGGACTTCAGCCGAATCCATTGTTCCCGCCCGCCGGCAAGGTTCCGTATAACCCTCACAACTTCGGCCCGCGCGGCGGATTGGCTTACTCGATCGGCAAGGAACATCCTTTGGTCATTCGCGGCGGCTATGGCATCTTCTATGTCCGGATCCCTCAGATTTACAACTCCGCCATCGCAACTCAAAACGGCATTACCGACTCTCAGCTCTTCCTCAACAACTCGAATTACTATGACCATCAAGTCTTTCCCGTCTATCCCAACCCATTGGTAAGCTGCGCAGCAACCTCACTCTCGTGCAACCTGCCTCTCGGCTTCAACGAAGGCGTAACCCATGACGTCTCGGCGTTCGCTCCCAACTTTGTCACCCCGCGTGTCCAGCAGACCAGCCTCACGCTCGAACGCGAACTTGCCAGCCACACCACAGTCGCTCTCTCCTACCTATACGTGCACGGCGAACACCTGATCCGCGCGCTCGATGTGAATCTTCCCCAACCGCTGGCGCTTACTTACCCCATCTTCGATTCCACCGGTTCTACTTTTCAAAACGGCTACTACACCGTCGATTCCTTTGCAACCTGGCAGTTCACCTCGTCGCTGACTTGCCCATACCCGCCCTGCATCAACCCGCTTGGCCGGCCTATCGCGCAACTCGGCGCAATCGACGAATTTCAAAGCGCAGCCTCCAGCGTGTACAACGGCGCAACTCTCTCCATCAATCGCCGCGTTTCCCACGGCACCTATCTCCGTCTCTCCTACACCTTCGCCAAAGCCATCGATGACGGGCAGGACGCTCTCGTGGCGGGCGAGCCCGCCGAGGTCCAAAATTCCTACGCGCCCAACGCAGAGCGCGGTCCCAGCGTCACGGACCAGCGCCAGCGTTTCGTCGCCGCCTTCTCCGCGGAACCTCGTCTCTTTCATCGCGAACACGAACTCCTCGGACACATCTTCAACGACTGGAAAATTTCCAGCATCGTCACCGCCGGTAGCGGACGTCCCGTCAACGCCACCGTCTCTGGCGATCCTAACCAGGACGGCAACGACGACAATGACCGTCTCCCGGGCTACAGCCGCAATGCCTTCACCGGACCCGATTACGCCTCCACGGACCTTCGCCTCGTCCGCAAAATCCACGTCAGTGCACGCTACCGCCTCGAGCTTACCGCCGATTCTTTCAACCTCTTGAATCGTGACAACCAGCGTGTCACCATCACCTCGGACGGCCTTACCGCCGAAGCCACCACCTTCACGCCCTACTCGGTCTATGTGAACGGAACTCCCTACCCCGCCTACTATCAGCAACCGCAACAATTCCTAAAACCAAACGCCGCATTCGCTCCCCGGCAAGTTCAACTCGGAGCAAAACTCATCTTCTGAATAGTAAGAAGGGAACGGTTAAATGGATGCTTAAAAGTAGTTAAAAAGCTCGCNNCCCGCCCGCGATTCCCTGCGGCGTAAAGGCGTAAGGATGTGTCAGAGTCCGGGGATCGAGTGATTTCTCCCTACCGTCCCACCTGATCTTCCATTGCCGGCGTCAATTCGCTGCGAATGATCCCCATCTCGACATAAATCGGCCGCATCACTTTCCGGATCGATTTCAATTGCGTCGTGAACCACGTCGATCCCGCCAGGCAAAACGCTCCGGTAATCATCACCGCGTGCGGCGCCCCCAGATGATGCGCCAGCGTCCCCGCCAACAGACTTCCAAACGGCGCCATTCCCACAAATGCCATCGTGTAATAGCTCATTACCCGGCCGCGCTTATCTTCCGGCACCAACGTCTGAATTACCGTATTGCTCGCCGCCAGGCCTTGCATCATTCCAAAGCCAACGATCAGCATCAGGAACATCGAAAGCGGAAAGGTTCGCGATAAGCCAAAGCAGATCAAGCCAATTCCAAAAACTGCCGCCGAAATTTGAATCATGCTGGTAAGTCCGCGTACCGTCTTTCGCAACGCGAGGGACACCGCCGAAATCAACGCCCCCACGCCTGAGGCTCCCAGCAGAAATCCGAGGGTATGCGGTCCACCGTGCAAAACTTGTGCCGCGAAAATGGGCATCAACACCATGAACGGCATCCCCATCAGGCTAATCAACGCGAACAGCAACAGAATTGTTCGGATCGGCGCAAAACCCCGCACATACGTCCATCCTTCTTTCAGCTGATGCAACATCGATATGGCCGCCCGCCTCACCGGCCCTATGTTCACCCGCATCATCAGCAAGGAAGCAATCACCGCCAGATAGCTGAGCCCATCGATCAGAAAGCAATATCCTTCTCCCACCGACCCAATCACGATTCCCGCTAATGCCGGACCAACCAGCCGCGCCATGTTCACCATGGAAGAATTCAGAGCAATCGCATTGCCCAGGTCCTGCTTGTCCTCGACCATTTGCACCAGGAAGGCTTGCCGCCCCGGCATATCGAAAGCATTAATTAACCCTTGCATCACGCTCAGCCAGATCACTTCACGAATATTGATGATCTTGCCGATCGTCAGCGCCGCGAGCGCCAGCGATTGCAGGCCTGCCAGAGCCTGCGTCCACACCAGCATCTTTCGCCGGTCCAACCGGTCGACCAGGACTCCGGCAAAGGGCGCCAGTAAGAATGTAGGAATTTGCCCGGCAAAACCAACCAAGCCCAACAGCAAGGCCGACCCTGTCAGTTGGTACACCAGCCAACTCGTCGCCACCCGCGTCATCCAGGTGCCAATCAGCGAAATACTTTGGCCGGTGAAGAACAGCCTGAAGTTGCGATGCCGCAGCGCCCGCCACGCGTGCGAAAAGCGCTGCAACGGATTCTTTCCGGGCGTCATCCTTTTACTGCCGACCGAATTTTCGGAGTACCCGATACGGCAGCTTTCAACGTAGCGTCGGTTTCAATCAACTCCAGCACTTTCCTCGTCATCTCCTCGTCAATGCGAGGTGCCTTGCGAATCTCCACCGGGTAGCGCACCAGCAGTTCCAACCCCGTATCGGCGAATTGAATGCGCGCTTCGGGCCGAGGTGCTTCCACTTGAATATCCACGCGACGTTCAATGCTGGCGTGCTGACTTTCAATCTCCTGGCGATATTGCGCATAAACCTCGTTTACCCCGGCCATTAGTTTCTCTTGCGCAGCTTTGTGATTTCCGTTCGGCGCAACCATCACCACCACTTCGTGCCAGGAGTATTCCGTTCCAGGAATCTGCTTAAAAAGCGGCGTGCCCGCCTGGAAAAGAACGGAATTCGAAAACACAACAATGCGGCCGGTCGGAAACAAATCCAATCCGGTGCCCGCCATCTCCATCAGGTACAACCTCACCAGTCCGATATCCACAACATCGCCGGTTACGCCGGCGACACTGATCCGGTCTCCAACCCGAATCCCATACCGTCCAATGACGAAGAAATACGCCGCAACCGACAACAAAACGGCTTGCAGTCCAACCGCAATGCCTGCCGTAATAAACCCGGCAAACGTCGCCAGAGAACTGAATTCGCTCACGAAGCCCAGCACCAGCACAATGACAATCAGGAAACCGATCACCACGCGCCGCATCACCAGGAATTGCCTGCGCCGCCGCGGATCGCCCACATAGCGGAAAGTGATTCGCCGCCAGATCTCCGATAGAACCAGAATCACCCCCAGCGCGAAGAAGATTGCCACCACGCGGATCAGCACCGAACGCAGCACATATTTCGACTCGCGCGCGATTGAACTCCGCCATTCGTCGAAATTTGTTTTGCTGTCGTTCAGCACAATCGCTTCCTGGCTCAACGGCAACAGCGCGGCGGAAAGCTGTTTGAATCGCTCGGTGAGCTGCTGGAATTGCTGCCTCTCTGCCTGCAGTTGTTGTGCATCCGTGGCCCCGGGCTGAGTGGATAGCTGCTGGCTCTGCTGTATCGTGGCTCGCATCGCATCGCGCAGCGGCGTCCGCAAACGATCCGCCACATCGTGCATGTAGCCGGTTTGTTTGACGACATCGTTAATTTGCCGCTCGGCGCTCATATAGTCATACAGGGTCATGGCCTCGCTGATCAGGCCGCCGGAATTGGCCAGCGATGGCTTGGTGGGGGCCGCCGCTGCCGCGGGTTTTGTAGGATTTGTACTGGTGCCAGTGGACGAGGCAAGAACCTCCGGAATCGATCGCTCCAACTGATTGATTCCACCCTCAAGTTCTCCGGAGATTTCGCCGTTCGTCTCCACAAAGGACGCCATTTTCTGCACCGCATCCAGAAGAGCCTTCTGCAGATCCAACTGACTCTGCAAGGCATCTCGCTGCGAACTCAAATCGTTCCGGCGCGAGACTGGCGTCTTCGCAATCTGCTGGTTCAGAGCTTCAATTTGCGATTGCAACTGCTCAATTTGCGCGGAGGTTTTCGCCAGCATCTGCGTCAGATTTTGTTGCTGGGTGGTCTCTTGGAGCGCATGATCCCCAGCCGCCTGATTCCCTCCGCCGCTTTTTTGCTGTGCCTTGATCAACTCCGCTTCGGCTTTCGCTGACTGAAACGCCAGCCGGACTACTTGAGCGGCCATGTTCTGCGTGTTGTCCTGATAAATCGCGTCGCTCGGGAGCCCGACCGTTGGAATGCCGGTCGTGGTATGGCGATACCAGCTGATGACCTGGTTCAGGTGATGCAAAGTCGCTGTGCCGTCCAGTTGCAACGGGGGAAGGATGTTCGCTGCCGGTTGCGTAGCGGTTTGAGGACTGGTCTTTGAAGTAGGGGGGCTGGTTTGCAAACTTTGTTGCGAACTCTTCTGAGCCGGCACTACATCTGGCTGTGCTGGCTTGGCGCTCTGCGCCCACAGACCCAACCCCGCAAGAACTGCCAGGGTCACAATTTCGGCAATCCACTTGCCGCCGGCAATCAGCCGTCTCGGGAAATGATTCTTAATATTTTTTCTCATATCTCAGCATTAATTCTAAACAACTTAAGCCAACAATCCGAATGCCCGGTCGGAGAATCTAATGCAGCATGCGATTGCGAAAGCGGTTCGTTGTGTTTTTGCTGGTCATCCAATCTGTTCTTTTTCTGGCGCATCTGTTTCTCTACCGAACCTGGGAGTTTGCTTCGAACGCCGGAACTCAGCATCGGCTCTGGACCAGGTTGGTTTTTGGCTTTTTGTCGGTAAGCTTCGTCGCCGCCTCGCTGCTGGCGTTCCGCTACACAAACGCCCTTGTGCGTGGATTCTATAAAGCGGCGGCTGTCTGGGTAGGAGTGGGCAGTTTCCTCCTTCTTGCTGCAATTACCGCCTGGATCGTTTTCGCAGTGGCATGGCTGGCTCGGTTCAATTTGAATTTTCACCGTGGGGTCGAAATTCTGTTCGGGGTTGCCTTGGTCGCGGGACTCTACGCCGTTTTCAATGCCAATTGGACCAGAATCACCCGTACCACCGTGCAGCTCGCCAATCTGCCGGATGCCTGGCGCGGCCGCACCGCTGCGCTGATCAGCGATGTTCACCTCGGCCACGTTCACAACGGCAGTTTTCTGCGTCGCATGGTTACGAAAATTTTGAGGGAGAAACCCGACGCAGTTTTTATCGCCGGAGATTTGTATGACGGCACCGCCATTGACGCCGGACTTGCCGCCGAACCCTTAAGCAAGTTAACCGCACCGCACGGCGTTTATTTCGTGGCCGGAAATCATGAGCAATTTGGCGACGACACAAAATATCTTCGAGCCATCTCGGCCGCGGGAGTCCGCGTGCTTAGCAACGAAAAAGTGGAAGCCGATGGCTTGCAAATTATCGGCGTGCCTTACCGGAACGCGGTACATGGCGGAAACTTTGCCTCCGTGCTGCACGGTATTCGTTGGGATCGCGAACGAGCCAGCATTCTTTTAACCCACGCCCCTGACCATCCTGACATCGCCGAAGCCGCCGGAGTTTCATTGCAGCTATCGGGTCACACCCACCTCGGTCAATTCATCCCCTGGAGCTGGATGGCTCGCCGGATCTACCGCCAGTTCGTTTATGGCCTGAGCCGTATCGGCAAGATGCAGGTCTTCACGTCCAGCGGAGCCGGCACGTGGGGCCCGCCTCTACGCCTCGGATCGAATCCGGAAATCGTAATGCTTCAGTTCGAGTAATCTGGCGGCGGCTTCTTTTTCTAACAGCTGCTTTTGCTGCTGCTCCACGCCGAGCGCACGGGGGCCCACATCGCGTTTCGCTTGCGAGACGTGGGATTCAACGGAGCACGCCGCATGCAACTTTTTTCACACTCCCCTATTGACTTCCCTGCAAATCCTTGTAATAACAGTACGGTCCTTCCGGACGGGTTTGGGGGTGTGTCTGTTTGGCGGAAATTCGACTGCAGGAGGGTGAGTCCCTCGAAAACGCTCTGCGCCGTTTCAAGCGCAAAGTGCAGCAGGAAGACATTATTAAAGAGGTAAAGCGCCACTCCTTTTACCTGAAGCCCGGCGAAAAGAAACGCGTAAAGGCGGCGCTGGCTCGCAAGCGCGCCCGCAAGAAGGTTCGCAAAGAATCGGAATAACCCGAGCAAAATTTCTGATCGAATCGAACCACTGATTTGAAGGAGATTAAATAAGGGAATCGCAGTAAAGGGTCGTCCCCTCCCGGGACGGCCCTGCTCGGTCTGACCCCCGTCGGATTGAGCTGCAAGTAGGGATCGATAACACACCATTTTCATTCGGCGTCTAAATCGGTAAAAGTAGTATCCATGCGTCGTCCAGGCGCTGGCGGGCCGAGTCCAGGGTAGTTTGAGGGGGGATGTACATAACTTGTGTTGTTCGCTCCGCCGTCTCCCCGCGTGCGGCGCAAGCGGCACGGTCACATGGGAGCCATCCTCAATGGAATTTCAGGATAAGGTACTGACCTGCATCGATTGCGGTGCCGACTTTGTCTTCACCGCCGGGGAACAGTTGTTCTTTCACGATAAGCAATTCCGCAACGAACCTAAGCGCTGCAAGGACTGCAAGTCCAAGCGAGTTTCCATCCTCGCGACTCCGCAAGCCTTCGCCAACGGACGCCAATCCACCAGGGTTGAAACCCGTGCCACCTGCTCACAGTGCGGAAAAGCCACCACCGTCCCCTTCCGGCCGACCCAGGGGAGGCCGATTTTTTGCCGGGAGTGCTTTACGCAGCGGAGAAACATGGCTTCGGCGTGAAGCCGCGTGCGCGTGAAGCCGTGACGTTGGAAGCCTCGCCATTTGGTACGATATCGGGGTGGCGACCTATCACGTCGAGAATTTTGGATGTCGCGCTACCCAGGCTGATGGAGCGGCCCTCGCGCGACAATTCGAAAACCGAGGCCTGAGTTCTGCGCCGTCCACCAAAGCCGACTTTGTTCTGCTGAACACATGTACGGTTACGGCTTCCGCCGACCAGGATGCCCGGGCCGCGATTCGCCGCGTGCAGCGGCAGAATCCCAAGGCAAAAATTATTGTCACGGGATGCTACGCGCAACGGGCTCCTCAAGAGATTGCGGCCCTGCACGGCGTAACGGCCGTGATCGGCAACTCGCATAAACATCTGCTCGCCGAACTTGTGCTCGGAGAAAACTCCAACCGGACGAACAGTTTCGTTCCCCTGGAAAACTTAGTCGGAAACCGGGAAGTTGGAAGCGAGAGCTGGGTTCGCGTCTCAGATATCTTCTCAGACACCTTCGCGCACACCGAGCTTTTGGCTGCTCCTGTTTTCGGAAACTCCGGTTTCGCGGGATCTGGCGAACAAGACAGAACGCGGCCTAACCTTAAGGTGCAAGACGGATGCGACAACCGCTGTTCCTTCTGCATTATTCCGAGCGTGCGTGGCCAAAGCCGTTCGCTTCCTTTGCGGCAAGTTATTCATCAAGTGAACGCACTGGTCGCCGCCGGTTATCGGGAAGCAGTGATCAGCGGGATCAATCTCGGCCGATGGGGGCGCGATCTATCCGGGAGTGACGCGGGATCGCGAGTTCTAGACGCCAACATCCAAAAGCCACGTTTCGAGATGCTGATTCGTGCAATCCTGGCGGAGACGCAACTCGAGAAGCTTCGCATTTCCAGCGTTGAGCCCATGGACTGGAGCGATGAACTGATCGATCTGGTCGCCGCGTCGCCGCGCATCGCCAAGCATGCACATGTTCCGCTGCAATCCGGCAGTGACGCGGTGCTGCGGCGGATGCATCGCAAATATCGCCCTTGGCACTATCGCGAAAAGATCGAAAAGATACGGGCGTCCATGCCGACAGCCGCTATCGGCGCCGACTTGATGACCGGATTTCCCGGCGAGACGGACGCCGAATTCGAATCCACTCGGCGGTTGATTGATGAATTGCCGTTCACTTATCTGCACGTCTTTACGTATTCCTCACGCCCTGGGACCGCTGCGGCCGAACTGCCGAATCAAGTTCCGGTTCAAGTCGCCCGCGACCGGAATAAGATTCTCCGCGACCTTGGCGCGAAGAAGAAGCTGGAGTTCATGCATGGCTTTCTTGGCAAGCAGATCGACGCTATTACGCTGAATGCCGCAGATGGCGATTTCACCGAAACGCTCACCGACAATTATCAGAAGCTTTATCTCAAGGGGCGGCACGACGCTAATCGCTGGATGAGTGTGCAAGTCAGGGACATGAAGGACGGAGCGTTTATCGGGGCTGCGGCGTGATTCAGATCCAGTAGGTCTTTCTCGCCAGGCGCGCTGCGGCACTTCAGGAACTTGCTTTCGGCTTTACGCCTACTCTTCTGGTAATTCGCAGAGATCCAGCTCTGGCATGGGGAAGTCTTTGCGGTTATCGGTGGCCAGTGGACAGGATAGCTGGAGGGCTGTTGCGGCAACCATGGCATCGGCGAGCGTAAGGGTGCGTCCTTTTCTAGCCCAAAGGCTTTTGAGTTTGCCAGCCTCTTCTGCCACGGTCGCGTCAATCTCATGGCAATCGAGCGATGCCAGGAATACCTTCGTTTGAGCCTCCTCGTCGGGGCGCATGCCGGCAAAAACCTCCGCGAGATTGAGCGCCGTTGTTGCGAGGGTATGGCCTGCGCGCACCATCGAGGCGAGCCATTGCCTGCGCTCGCGCCGTGAACGTAACGCGTCAATCAGAACCGAAGTATCCAATAAAATCCGCATACCGGTGTTTGCGCTTGGTGGGAGTTATTTTGAGTGGCGCGGTTTGGACTTTTGCGATTGTGAGCGCGGCGATTGCCGGGCCGATCCTTCGCGAAAGTCGCTCTGTTCGCGAAGTTTACGCACCCAAGCACCAGAGCCTTGCGCGAGTTCAGGATGAGCATCGGCCTTCCAAGTAGGCTGGTCCGCTTCCAGAAAGCGTAGTAGCTTACGACGCCGCACTTCCTGGCGGGCGGTTTCGAGCAAGAAAGCACTACGCCCGCGAGGTCCTACCAAGGCGTCGATTTCTTGTAACAAGTCAGATGGGATAATGATGTGAGTTCGCTGTGGGCTTTCCATATGTGTACTTAAAGTGTGCCATGCAAAAGCACATAGAGTCAAGCTACGAGTTAGGGTGTGCTTCCGCCCTGCCAGTTGCCTCTTGCGACGCGGGTGTCGGTGTTCGCCGGACGTTGTGTTCGGGACGCCATTTTCGCAGGAGGAACCAGGCTTCGAGGTAGCGGTCGTACTTTGCGCCGCGCTTCCAGGGCGAGAGCGAGATCGAGCCTTTGGCCTTGCGCACGGTGCCAGCGGGAATGATGTACCAGAGGTCGGCAGGGATGACGTAGGCTGCGAGAAAGTCGACCTCTTTGAGCAGAGCAAGCATTCTCTTTTCGCAGGGCATGCCGCAGGCGTAAGAGGCCGGTGGGATGCGATGGATGGTGGACTTGATTTGAACACGGAAGGCAGTACCATCCCGCTCGACCATGAGATCGTAAGGCGAGGTGTTGCCCCACGGTTTCGACACACGAAATCCTTGTTCCATGGCCCGGGCTACAAAGCGAATTTCCGCCCATTCTCCGCGTTCTCCGCTATTTCTAAAGTGCTTTGTCCATAGATTCATGCTTGATTCAGCCTCCAAATACAAAAGGCGCGGCCACTGGGCCACGCCTTTGGAATCTCTCAGAATTTTTTACTCTATATATTCAGTATATCAATTGGCAAAGGGCAAACACGACACGTTTGCCGGATTTATATTTCCATTGCTTGCTTCGAGATAAGAGGATTTCTGTAACTTTTGCCTATTGACAACAATTTGGGGTTCTTTCATTTCTCCGCAAAGGATTCTGACGCTCCGGCTAAATCTGTTCTGGTTCTTCGGGATCTGGCTCGCGCACCGGGGCATCGGGATTTTCCATTGGCGATGGCGGTTCTTTGATGGGTGGCGGGGAAGGTTCAGCAGGCACGCGAAGATGGTAGCGGACGAGCGAGCGTGCTTCGAGTTAGGCCTCGATTGACATAGCATTTCTGACGTGGAACGCTCACAAGGGGCCTGCAGATCGTGCGAACATCCTAGTGGTCGAACATCCCATTTCCCCTTAGGCGGACTTTTTCAATTCCACTCCGTATCGCTTTGCGGCAGACTCAATCCGCTTCCACGCCGCGCGACGCTCCGCCTGCGTAACCCCCTCTACCTGACTGAAACGCGCAGCCGCGTTGCGTACGTGAGCGGCATTTTCCAGCGGCTCCTTGCGTTGCTTGGGGAAAGCGAACTTGGTTGCCGATATCCGATCACGAGCTGGCTTGGTTAGCTTGGCCATTATTTTTCTCCCTCGGGAGCATTCCCTGCTGCACGGCGGTCCGGAACTCTTTTACCACGTTGGATTATGGCAGCTTTTCCAGCTTCTGGCGCGTGGTCTGGTTGATGTCTTCTTCTCGCGTGGATTCAGCCATGCGCGGCTCATCCAATTCCTTTTTAACCCGCGCGAGAAGCGCTTGATTGGATTCTTGTCTTGGCTGGTTCTTATGCATACTTGCACGATGTCACGAGTCCAAAGGGATTACAGGTCAATTTGG
>PLUJ01000222.1:0-4023 GCA_003165455.1 Acidobacteriaceae bacterium
CGGCGCGGCCGCTGATGCGGACAGTGATAGCGACGCCGTCCTTGCGCTTCCAGCGGGCTTCAAAACCGTCCATGCGTCCGGAGCGGCGGAATTCTTCCACCAGGCTGCAATATTCGGCGGCGTCGAGGAAAACATCTTTTTGAGGATCGAGCGCCAGGACTTCGAGGGCGGAGTTGTAGCCGAGCATTCCGATGAGCGCTGGATTCACGTCGAGAAACTGCCCCTCAAGACTGGAACGGTACATTCCGTATACAGCGGTCTGAACCAGCGAACGATAGCGGACTTCGGAGCGGCGCAGGGCCTGCTCGTTGCGTTTGAAATCCAGCGTGGTGGACAACTGGCGCGCAATTAAAGCGAGGATTTCCTTGTGGCGTTCGAGAAGCCGAGCATTCTCGGAGTAGCTTCTGACCGCGAGCACGCCGAAGATATGCCGATTCACTTTTAGGGGTACACCGAGCCATTGCAGCGGCGGATTGTTGAATTGAAGTTCGCCGCGCCGTTGCATTTGTGCAACGACCTCGGGGCTACAGAGCAGCGGTTCGCCGGACCGGAGGACGTACTCGATTGGGCCGCGTTCAAGTTTGGCGGGAGCGGGTACGGGATCGCGTTCATCGACAAAATACGGAAAGCTGAGCTGCTGCGACTCCGGATCGTGAAGCACGATCGAAAAATTACGCGCGGGCATCAGTTCGTCGACGATGCCATGAACGGCTGCAAAAAGTTGTTGGAGATCCTGAGAGGCGCTGGCTTTTTCGGCGACACGGTATAAGGCGGAACTGAGCGCTTCGGTGCGTTTACGGTCCGAAATGCCGCGATACAAGATGTAGAAACCCTGGGTGTGGCCCCTTACGAGCAACGGCGCGGTGGTAACGGAAACATCTACTAGAGTTCCGTCGCGATGGCGGCGCTGAGTTTCGAGAGTGATTTGTTGTCCGTTTTGCACGCATTGCGAAATCCAGTGAGCTTCGGCGGTCCGATCCGCGGGAAGAACCAGCGAGTCGACCAACTGGCCCAGGATTTGTGCGTCCGTAAAACCGAACAGCCGTTGAAATTCTCGATTTACGCACTGGGCACGGAACGATGAATCGACGATGAGGAGCGCATCCGGAGAATTTTCAAATAGCTGCTCCAGAAATTCGCGCTGCAGATCGGTTGAGTGATCGGTGGCATCGGTTACGGATTTTTGATCGAGAACATTCCAGGATAACGGCGACGGCTGCGCCGGAAGTGAAACAGCGGGAGCAAGGAAAGACGGCGACGCTCCGGCATCGAGCGACTGGCGAAGATGATCGGCACGNNGCAGAGATTTCCCGGATTGCGTTGGCCGGGTGACGCGACCACCCATAGAAGGCTCCCCCCTCAGAAAGCCCAGCAGGTGCATCGTAGAACGGCTGGGATGCCCCTCGAAAGTTACTGGGGTAATGGAAAATTGAATGGATTGGGAGGTTGTGCCTTTGGGGGACGTGCGCGCCGGCGTGCTTCCAACCCGAGGGCTTTTGAAATCAGGCTGTTCGCCGATTGGTTGATTAGCTGACTTGGTTGCCGGCCAGCATTTCGCAGACGCGCCGAATAATATCCCGCTGAGAATCGCTGATGATGAGGAATTCAAATCCGTAGCGCTGGCCATTGCGGTAGCGGACTACGCCCCGGATCGTTAACGGGTAAGCGGTAAGCGGCAAGGGAAGCTCGAGGGAAACGATTTCTCCAGTTTCAAAATTGCCAGTGAGAGTCCCGCCGATGCCGTCTTCTCCAAGTTCGGTGGAACGCCCCCAAGAGGTGGAAAATTCGCCATTCTGAAAGGCTCGAACCTTAATGCGCAGATCGATGGGAAAACGAGAGTATCGCCGTAAGTTGCTTACGGCCGGTGCGCTGGACGCAGGTTTTTTCGCTGGCGCTGGCATAGACGTTTCCCGTTTCCATCAGGTTTCAGTGTCAGTTCTCGGGCCACAGGAAAAAACTCGGCCACTTCCCTTCGGCCCCGCACTACGAGCTCTCAACCACTGACGACTGATCACCGGACAGTTAAGCACCCATTCTTGAAGCTTCTTTAATTTCCGTGCAGCAGGTAGCCGGGCTCCAGGGGAAGTTTACCTGCGATCTTCATGACGGACACGCTGCTGTTGATCGAATAGACGTCGACCACGCCAATGGCGCCCGGTGTCGAAGCAACTTTGTTGACAAGTTCTTCGTCCGAGGCGACGATCACAATCGCCGGATGAACCGGACGGCCGTGATTCGAGACCACGATCAGGCTGTCGAGTTCTCTCTCCGACATGCCGTAAACCTTTTCCAGTACCGTCTTCATTTCCGGCGCGGAAGGCGAGCGCATCACGAAGGTTACCGGCTTGCCATCCGGCCAATGTCCGGCCTGCGCTTTGCAAAGTCTTACCAGATCCGGGAGCGTGACCGCACTGACGCTATTCGTCTTATTCGAGACCAGCGCGATATCGCGGGCCGCGGCCAGCGACGCGCCGAGGAGCACGAAGACAAGAACACGAAGAAGACGTTGACCAAGCAAGTATTGTTCTCCAGCAATTCGCACAAACTCTGGACCGATTGTGCTTGAGAACAGGGTGTTCATTAAAGGTAACTAAGGTCACGGCGGGCAGGGAAGCCGGGAACGTACAGGAAAAGGGAAAACGTAAAAAGNNCATCGCGCCCCGGTTCTTCGTTAGATTGCTAGTTCTTCTTCTGCCGAGCGGAGTTAGGCCTAACCAGCGGCCGCGGTACGAACATGCTGTGCGTCTTCGCGATCGCGGAGGAACTGCCGGGGGTACTTTGTTGGACAAACACTCCTGCCGCAACCTGGCCACTATCCATCTCGATGAACGGGTACGTTGTGCCGTCAACTGGATAGTAGGTCAGAAAGAAGCCGCCATTTAAAGTCCCGGGGACGCTGCTGGTGCCAGTGTAGGCGGTAATTGAGCCTCGACCGTTCGCGGGCGTGGTGTAGCTGCTGTTGTAGAAGGGCTCGCTGAGGAACTGGCCGCCGTCCGCGCCGGTGTAGTTTTCGTCGATAATTCCCGTTATCGCGGTGCCTGTAGGATTGGCGGTGAATTCGGCGATGTCGTCGACTTCCACGCCTTGCGAGAGGTTAATGCCCGAAAGATTTAAGCCATAGCCTTCAGAAGCGGTCCCAAAGGTCGCGCCAGCCGTTTGAGTGTAACCAGCGCCCACCGTAATTCCGGCGGTATCTACTTCCAGCAGCAACAACCCACCGCTCGAAGGATAAGCAGTATAGGTTGTGCCCCCTACAAAAGTGCCACTTGGGATCGCCAGTGTGTATCGGCCAGCGTCGTTCGGATCGGGAGTGTAAGTGGCGGTGAAGGCTAGCGGCGACGTTGGTATGTTGCTTCCGTCGACGTTGTAATCTTCAGTTCCGGTTATGGCATCGCCCGATTCGGTCGTCATCAAGCCGCCGGCCGCAATGGGGGCGCCGGCCGCAGTCAGCCCATCCAGGGTGAAGGCCAGCGTTCCGGTGGGAAAGGCGGTAGTGGATTGAGAGTAGGCATCGCCGGATAGAGTCGCCGTCGGATCCATCTCGATATACTTCAGATGGGTGGCGTCGATGGCGACCACATCAAATGTCCCGCTAAAGATCGTGCCGATCGTCAGAGTCGAAGAAGGTGTGGTGGACGGTCCAAGGGCCAGTGTGCCAGTCAGCATGGAATCCGCATAGTTCAGAAGAACCGCCTCATTCAGGTCATCAGACCCGGTCAGTGTCGTGCCAGTCAAAGTGAAGTTGCCAACCGTTGCCCAAGGACTGTTACCGGAAGCGCCGGCCGCTCCAGAAAGGCTGAAAGCGTATGAACCGGTCGGGGTAACATTCGCTGTCTGCGCATCCAGGGTTCCGCTCCCGCTCCCGAAATTATCGAACTCCGTGACTTGGCCCTGTGAGTTGGATGAGAGAACGAAGTCAAGAACAGGATTGAAATTGGTAATAGATGTGTTGAGCGTGGCCTGTCCGCGTCCGTCGACCCCGACGTGGTAAGTACTGCTGCTGGCGATCGAAGCGTTCGGGAT
>PLUJ01000222.1:4033-15879 GCA_003165455.1 Acidobacteriaceae bacterium
ACCATGGCATAGGAAAATCCGGTTGAGTCGGTGCCGGAGATGGAGAAGACATAGGTGCCATTGAGATTACTGGCGCTGAAACCGCCGCTGGGTGGGGCTACCGGATTGGCGATGCCACCGCCATTACTGCCGCAGGCGGCTAGAAATAAGAGTGTTGAAAACGATAGGAGCGAAACGATTGCGTTGCGTACTGACATAACTTCCCCCTGGAAGAGATTCGAACGTGGGTCTAATCACCTTTGATGCGAGGTTAGCACAGGTCAATCCAGTTGCTTCAACCCGAACCATTAGAATAAGTAGCGCAAGCGCAGGGAAAATTATTTGCAAGTGCAAGATATACAGAACTTTACATTCTGCTGTCAGAATGCGGCTTTCGAATCGCGCTCACGATTGGTGCATCCAACCGGATGGGACGGACTTTCCCTGGCGCATTCGAAAAAGTCCGGTAGCATGAGACACGTAGCGAATAGGAATCCTGCGATAGTCTTTAGCGGCGTGAGGTGGCGGATTGAGACTGCGTACAGCCCGATGTTCGAAGATATCGTGGTCCCGCCTGGTCATGGCGAGTGGATCGATCTTGATCGGGCTGATTTTCATCGCTTTGGTATTTCGCGGCGCGGCGTCGGCCCAGGGACAGGATCCAACAAAGCCTCCAAGCCTGATCATTGAGCCGTCCGAGTTGCCGCTGACCTATCCTCAGGGTCCGTATGATGTGCATTTTCACGCAACCGGCAACTACGTTCCGGTGCTGCGCTGGCGGGTGGAGAGTGGCACTCTGCCGCCGGGCATTAAGCTCGAAGATAACGGGACGCTGCATGGCGAAGCACAGCGCGCGGGTGAATTTCAATTCGTGATTTCAGCCAGGGATGGCGGGCAACCGCAGCAGGCGGTGCAGAGGGGTTACGTCATTAAAGTGGTGAATGCGATGACGTTGGCATGGAAGAATCCGGCGCATGTGGTGGGGAATCGCATACAGGGCAGCGTGGAAGTTTCGAACGCCACTGTGGATGACATCGATTTAACCTTTGACGTGAAAGCCGTGGCGGATAACGGACGCGCCACGGAGATTGGATATCAGCATTTTGTGCTGACCCGGGGAACCATCGGGATGGCGCTGCCCTTTGGCGAAACTCTGCCGCACGGGGCCTATCTGGTGAACGTCAACCTGGTGGGAGAAGTTGCGAAGACCCGTGCCATTTACCGGCAAATGTTGCAGACGCCGGCTCCGTTGCAGGTGGTGATAGGGCCGTAGAGGCAGGTTCTGCGCCATATGTCCCGACCTTTTAAGTCCAGGTTCCGAGTTCGGTACGGTGGTTACGTTGACTTATGAGAAGCGTTTCTGAAAAACTAGGCGTGAAGCAATTCAGGCTCAACCACTTTTAGTGCATGGAATTACTGCTCAATCTCGCGTGGATGCTGCTGCTGCTGCCGGCGTCTTGGCTGTGGCGGCGTGGCGCGAGTGAGCGCGCGGCGCGCAGTTTGACTGGGCTGCAATGTGTGCTGGCGCTGGGATGCGTGGTAGTCCTGTTGTTTCCGGTGATCTCGGCTTCGGACGATCTGCATGCCATGCGCGCCGAGATGGAAGAATCGGCCACCAGCAAGCGTGCGGCGCGGCAGGCCGCCGGCGATAAAAACTCGGCCACGGTCCATGGGCTGCAAGGGCCTGCGGCACTGTTGGCGAATGCGGTATGGATGCCGGCGCCACATGCGCGCGTTTTAAAAGTTTCCATTTCTGTTTGTGCTCCACTGGCGAGGCTCTGCGAACAGCATGCGGGCCGCGCACCTCCTTCCATCCTCGGATAGTTCCTCGGGTAACGTTCATTGGAGTTCATTGCATCTGGCGGAAGTCATCCGCCGTGCATGATTGGCCAAAATCACTTACATCGCACTGCTGGACGGACATTTGTATGCACCCAGTCCGCAGCAAGTCGGCTTCCTCTTCAGAAAATCCCGCAGCTCGGGATATTCGAAAAGTTGAAGCCTGATGGAGCGGCCAGAATCTTACTCCAAGCGGTCGAACGTTGATTGCGCGAGATTTCGGTCTGCTGATTTGGCCAGGACACGAATCGGATGTGGTTTGTGACCTTGCCGCGGCAAGGCAAGCCACTTCCAAGTGACTTGGCATCGGCGAGATGGCGGAGAAATTTGGATGGGACGATTGATTCGAAAAATGCTAATCCGGCGCTGCGGCTTCCTTGTTGTGGCGGGGCTTGCAGCCTTGGCGGTGGCGCAGAGCGCGCAGCCGCCGGCCGCGCCACCCTCGCAGGCCTGGACGTGGGAGCAGGTGAAGGACCGGCTGGAGTTGAATAATCCCACGCTGCTGGCGGGGAAGTTGAACATCAGCGAGTTTCAGGCGGATGAGATCACGGCGCATTTGCGGCCGAATCCGACGCTGGGATTGTTGTCCGATCAGATCGATCCCTTCAACTTCGGTCCAGCGCATGGCGCGTTCGCGTATTTGCTGCCTTCGGCGAGCGTGAGTTATTTGCATGAGCGCGCGCACAAGCGCGAGTTGCGGACGGAAGACGCGAAAGAAGGAACGGCGATCGCAGCTTCGCAGCAGAACGATCTGGAGCGGGGCCTGCTCTACAACCTGCGCAGCGCGTTCGTGCAGACATTGCAGGCGAAGGCTGTGTTGCAGGTTTCAAACCAGAATCTGGTTTATTACGATCACGTGCTGAAGATAAGCCGCGACAGGTTTGAGGCGGGGGACATCGCGCAGATCGACCTGGACAGGCTGGAGTTGCAGCGGGTGCAGTACGAATCGGACGTGCAGACGGCGACGGTGAATTTGCGGACGGAAAAAATTCAGATGCTGACGCTGCTCAACGACCGTACGCCGGTGGAGCAGTTTGATATTGCAGGAGTGTTCGACTTCAACGAGCAGGTGGATGATTTGGATGCGTACCGGCGAGTCGCGCTGGATAATCGTCCGGACTTGAAGGCCGCGGTGCAGTCGGTAGGGAAAGCGCAAACGGATTACAAACTCGCCGTGGCGAATGGCTCAACCGATCCGACGATCAGCTTGGATGTCGGACGGAATCCTCCAATCGACCTTTATTTTGGAGTGGGCGTGGATTTTCCCCTGCGGATTTTTGACCGCAATCAGGGGAACAAGCTGCATACGAAGCTCGACATTACTCGGCAAGAGAAGTTGAAAGACGCGTCCGAGGCGCAGGTCTTCAGCGATGTGGATTCGGCATACGCGACTTTGACCAGCAATCTGACGTTGCTGCGGCCCTACAAACAGAAATATCTGGCGCAGGCGGTGCGAGTGCGCGACACGCTTTTGTTTTCCTACCAGCATGGCGGGGCGTCGCTGCTGGATTTTCTTAGCGCGGAAAGCGACTACCGCAGCGTGCAGCTGAATTACGTGAATCTGGTGGGTTCGTATCTGACGGCGGCGGCGCAGTTGAATCAGGCGGTGGGTCGCGAGGTGATCCAATGAAAAAACAATCTCCCTTGTATACATATGCCCGGATTGCATTGTGCTCGGTCCTGGCTGCAATGCTGGCTGCGTGCAATGAAGGCAAGGCGGATCCCAAGGCTGAGGCTCCTCCGCAGGCCACCGTCCAGCCGGATATGAACGCGAACAATTTCAAGGTGGATCATCCGGAGTTATTTACTCTTGCAACCGCCGTCGAATATAAGGCCGCACCTGCTCTGAACGTGACCGGACTGGTGCAGCCGGATATTTCGCGCGCGGTGCCGGTGATCTCGCTCGCGGCAGGGCGGGTGATCGAGGTGAAAGCGCGGCTCGGCGACCTGGTGAAGAAGGGTCAGTTGCTCATGAAGGTGCAAAGTAACGATGTCTCGGGCGCCTATCAGGCCTATCGCAAGGCGGTGGATGACGAACTTCTGGCGAGATTGAATTTGGAACGGCAGAGAATTCTCTATGACAAAGGAGCGGTCGCCAAGAGTGCTCTGGAACAGGCCGAAGACGTGGCCAAGAATGCTCAGGCCGACCTGGAGGCGACTAGCGAGCAACTGCATATTCTGGGAATCAATAAGGATCATCCCTCCGGCATCGTCGACATTTACGCTCCGATCTCCGGCATCATCACCGACCAGCAGATTACGAATGCGGCAGGCGTGCAGGGGCTGGGCTCGCCGAATCCTATGACCATTTCCGATCTTACTTATGTCTGGATCATTTGCGACGTTTACGAAAACGATCTGGACGCGGTGCGTGTGGGTCAGTTTGCGGATATCCATCTGAATGGATATCCGAATCAGGTTATCAAAGGACGGATCGATAACATTCTGCCCGTGCTCGATCCAACCATGCACACCGCGAAAGTTCGTCTGGAGGTGCCGAATCCCGGGATTATGCGCGTGGGAATGTTTGTTACAGCCACGTTTTATGGCAGGCATCCCGTGACCTATGCGTCAGTTCCTTCGGCTGCGATTCTGCACTTACATGATCGCGATTGGGTTTACGCGCCGCTGGGCGATGGGCATTTTAAACGCCTGGAAATCGTGGGAGGAAACATTCTTCCGGGAGATATGCAACAGGTCATTTCAGGCCTCAAGCCTGGGGACCAGGTAGTTTCGAATGCTCTGGCACTGCAAAACACGGTGGAGCAATAGATGATTCGCAGAGTCGTCGATTTTGCTCTTGGAAACCGCCTGCTGGTATTAGCTTTCGCGCTGATGCTTTTCGCGGGAGGCATGGTTGCGTTCCGCGATCTCCCAATTGAAGCGTACCCGGACGTTGCCGACAACTACGTTGAGGTGATTACGCAGTGGCCGGGAATTTCGGCTGAGCAAATCGAGCAGCAGGTCACGATTCCACTCGAGACGGCGATGGGTGGAATTCCGCACGTCGTCCATCTGCGTTCGTTTTCGCTGTTCGGCCTTTCCGATTTAAAACTCATTTTCGACGATGAGTCGGAGAACGACTGGAACCGCGAACGCGTGTTGGAACGGTTGAGCCAGGTTACATTGCCGCCGAATGTCGTGCCGCAGATGGGCACGGACTGGAGTCCGGTAGGCCAGATTTATTTCTTCACGCTGCACAGCACCAATCCGGCATATGACGCGATGGAATTGAAATCGCTGGAAGACTGGGTGGTGGAAAAGAATTTCAAGTCGGTACCAGATGTCGTCGACGTTTCCAGTTTTGGCGGACCCACGCGCGAATATCAGGTGCGGCTCGATCCCAACAAACTCATCGCCTACGGTCTGAGCATTGCTCAGATTGAACAGCAACTCACCAACAACAACGCCAATGCCGGCGGCAGCTTCATCCAGGAAGGTCAGCAGCAAATCAACGTCCGCGAAGTTGGATTGGTCGACCGCTCGCAGGATATCGCCGAGACTGTCATCCTGACCAAGAACGGCACCCCGCTTCGAATAAAAGATATCGCCGTGGTATCGCAGGGTCCGAAGATTCGTCTGGGGCAGACAGCCAAGGCGATTCATCGAGAAGACGGAAAGATTATCGATAACGACGATGTGGTGTCGGGCATCGTTCTGCTGCGAAAAGGCGCGCCCGCAGACAGCGCCCTGAAGGGCATTCACGCCAAGGTGCGGGAGATGAACGATCATATTCTTCCGCCGGGCGTGAAGATCATTCCCTTCATCGATCGCAGCGATCTGGTTCACTTCACCAGCCACACGGTGCTCCACAACCTGACGGAAGGAATGATCCTGGTCTCGATCATTCTATTTTTATTCCTCGGAAATATCCGCGGTGCATTGATTGTGGCCGCGACCATTCCTTTCTCTTTACTGTTCGCATCGATCTGCCTGGATTTGCGCCACATTCCCGCCAACCTGCTTTCTCTTGGAGCGCTTGACTTCGGCATGGTGGTGGATGGCGCGGTGGTGATGGTGGAAAACATCGTTCGCCACCTGGGACACAAAAATTCCGACGGCAAGACTGCCAACGAAAAAATCAGCGAAGCGTCGCACGAAGTACAGCGTCCGGTGTTCTACGCGATCGCCATCATTATCACCGCCTACCTGCCGATCTTTACTCTCCAGCGTGTAGAAGGCAGACTGTTTCATCCCATGGCCTGGACTGTGGCGTTCGCGCTGCTGGGGGCCATGCTGTTTTCAATTGTGATTGCGCCGGTGCTGGCAAGTTTTGCTTTTCAAAAAGGCGCGAAAGAATGGCACAACCCGGTCATGGCCTTTTTGATTGACCGCTACCGGGTCGCGGTGCGTTGGGCCATTCGCCACCGTGCCGTCACCATTGGCGTGGTGCTGGTGATGGTGGCCATCGGGAATTTTCTCGCGTTTAGCGGGGCCATTGGCTCGGAATTTCTTCCTCATCTGGATGAAGGCGCTCTGTGGGTCCGCGGTACCCTGGCTCCGAGCACCGGGCCTGATGAGGGCATCCGGGTCATGAATCAGGCGCGGATCGTGCTTTGTTCTTTTCCGGAAGTTCCTCAATGCTGGAGTCAGGTGGGACGACCCGACGACGGAACGGATACGACCGGGTTTTTCAATACAGAATTTTTCGTCGATCTGAAACCGAAAGAAGAATGGCGGGGAGTATTTCATCAGAATAAGGACGAATTAATTGCCGCCATGGACCGCGAGTTGGAAAAAATCCCAGGTGCGGTGTGGGGATTTTCCCAGCCCATTGAAGACAACATGGAAGAGGCGGTGAGCGGCGTAAAGGGTGCGCTGGCTACAAAAGTTTATGGCGACGATTTGAAAGTGCTTGAGGCCAAAGGCGACGAGGTGGTGAACGTTTTATCGAAGATCAAAGGCGTGGAGGATCTAGGCGTCTTCCGCGTGCTCGGCCAGCCCAATTTAAACGTCACGGTCGACCGGGCGGCGTGCGCTCGTTATCAGATTAATGTTGCCGATGTGCAGGATGCGATTCAGACGGCGGTGGGTGGAAACGCGCTGACGCAGGTTTTGAAGGGCGAAGCGCGCTATGACTTGACGTTGCGCTACCTTCCGCAATATCGCGATACCCAGGAAGAAATCGAAAACATTCGCCTGCTCTCGCCAACCGGGCAACGTGTCTCTCTGTCACAGTTGTGCAAGATCAGCGTGAGCGATGGCGCGTCGGAAGTTTATCGCGAGGGCAACCGGCGGTATGTGGCGATCAAATATAGTGTGCGTGGCCGCGATCTCGGCAGCACCGTGGAAGAAGCGATCAAGAAGGTCAATGACGGGGTCAAACTGCCCACTGGATACACCATTTATTGGGAGGGTGAGTATCAAAGCCAGAAGCGAGCCAACGCACGGCTGCTCATCGTGCTGCCCATCACCATTCTTATCATCTTCATCCTTCTTTATACGATGTTCAAATCGTTCAAGTGGGCGCTGCTGATCATGGTGAATGTCGCCATCGCCCCCATTGGAGGATTGCTCGCCCTTTGGTTTACCGGGACGAATTTCAGCGTATCTTCCGGCGTCGGATTCCTGGCGCTGTTCGGCGTGTCGGTGCAGACCGGCGTGATCATGCTGGAATACATCAATCAGTTGCGGGCGCGAAGATTCACGGTAGAGGATGCCGCCGTGGAAGGCGCGGTGCTAAGGCTGCGGCCGATCATGATGACGATGCTGGTCGCGACCCTAGGCCTATTGCCCGCCGCTCTCTCGCATGCCATCGGCTCCGATTCGCAGCGGCCGTTCGCAATTGTCATCGTGGGAGGTTTGATCGCGGCTCTCATCATGAGCGTATTCCTGTTGCCTACGCTCTATGTGTGGGTCGCGCGGGAACGCGATGTGCTGCCCTTGGCGGAAGAAGGATTCGAAGTCGGCGAGCACGTGGACTGAGCTTCAAACTCGCTTCCTCCTTTGCAACACTTCGTTGCAACCCAGGGCGCGGGATTATAATTGCGCGCACCGATGGCTCTAACCTTTGGCACCAAGCTTGGTCCCTACGAAATTCAATCGCCGCTGGGCGCGGGCGGCATGGGNNAGGCAGCGCATGGAGCGGGAGGCGCGCGCAATTTCTTCTCTGAATCATCCCCACATTTGTACGCTGCATGATGTTGGTTCGCAGGATGGAATCGATTTCCTGGTCATGGAGCATCTGGAAGGCGAAACTCTGGCCGACCGGTTGCAACGCGGAGCACTTCCGCTCGAAGAGGCGCTGAAGATCGCAATTCAGATCGCGGAGGCGCTCGATAAAGCGCATCAGCGTGGCATTGTGCACCGCGATCTGAAACCAGCCAACATCATGCTAACCAGGAACGGGCCCAAGCTGATGGACTTCGGCTTGGCGAAACCCTCGCCGGGATTGAGGCCCGGAGCGGGAGCGAGTCCGTTGACGCCAAGCACACCGACGATGAGCGTGGCCGAGTTGGCCGCTTCGGCTTCGCCTTTGACGCAGAAGGGAACGGTGGTGGGGACGTTTCAGTACATGGCACCGGAAGTGTTGCAGGGAAACGAGGCGGATGCGCGATCGGATATTTTCAGTTTCGGTTGCGTGCTGTTCGAAATGGTAACCGGGCGGCGGGCGTTTGAAGGGAAGTCCCAGTTCAGCGTGTTAGGAGCGATTCTCGATCAGGAACCCGAAAAAGTGAGCGCGGTGCGTCCCAATTCGCCGCCACGGCTGGATGAAACTGTACTGCGCTGCCTGGCGAAAAATCCGGAACAGCGCTACGGCTGCATGCACGATGTGAGAATTCAGTTGGAAGCCTTGAGTGCGGATGACTCGCGGAGTGCGGTTGTATCGGGAGCGCCATTGCCACCCTCCGCGGCCGGTTCACGGCTGGCATGGCTTGCCGCCACAGCGGCAGTGCTCATTCCGTTGGGGATTTTGTTCGGCTACATTCTTCGAAATCCCAATCCCGCGCCCGTAGTGCGTTCGTCGATTTTGCCCCCCGACGGAACGTCTTTTATCACGATGCTGCCGGCCTCCGGTCCGCCAGTCCTTTCTCCGGATGGAACGCGGATGGCTTTTACGGCGCGCGACGAGAAAAGCCGCGTGCAGTTATATGTTCGGCCGTTGACGTCGCTGACGGCGCAGCCTTTGGCGGGAACCGATGACGCGATCTATCCGTTCTGGTCGCCCGACAGCCGTGAGATTGCATTTTTCGCAACGGGCAAACTGAAAAGAATCAACGCCAATGGCGGTCCTCCGCAGAATATTTGCGACAGCATCGGCGGGCGTGGAGGAACGTGGAGCAAAGATGGCGTCATCGTTTTTACGCCGTCTTCCAATCAGGCATTGTTTAGCGTGTCTGCCTCGGGTGGAACGCCTCAGCCCGCATCGCAGCTGGATGTTTCGAAGGCCGAGAATAGTCATCGCTGGCCGTCGTTCTTGCCCGATGGAAAACATTTTCTCTACTGGTCGCGAAGTTCACGCGGAACCGAATCGACGGTGCTGTATATCGGCCAACTGGGATCATTGGAGGCGAAGCAGTTCATGAAGAGCGAGACGATGGCCGTCTACGCCTCGGGCCATCTTTTATTTATCCGCGACCGTACGCTCATGGCGCAGTCGTTCGATCCCCGCAAAATGGAACTGAGCGGCGAACCGGTTCCGATTGCCGAACACATCGCCATCAACGGAGCTTCCGTGCGAGCGATGTTCGCGCCGTCGGAAACCGGAAACCTGGTCTACCAGACCGGCGAAGCATCGAGCGGCTGGAACCTGGTGTGGTGGGGCCGGGACGGGAAACCGGTCGGTTCGATTGCGCAGGCTGATCGTTATATTGGTCCGGCGCTCTCGCCCGATGGCACGCGCCTGGCTGTAACCATTTTTGCGGGAAATCAGGGAACGGCGGATATTTGGATCTTCGACCTCATCCGCGGAACCAGCACGCGTCTCACTTTCAGCTCTGCGAGTCCCGCCAACCAGACCACTCCCGTATGGGCGCCCGACAGTAGGACTGTCTTTTACGCATCCAGCGTAAAAGGATCGTCCCGCATTTACGCCAAGGTGAGTGACGGCAGCAGTCCGGAGCGCATGGTGCTGGAAGAAGACGATGCCTCTGAATACCCGCGCAGCATTTCGCCGGACGGTCGTTATTTGGTCTATGAAAAAAAGGTTCCGAAGAACGAGAACGGTTATCACCTTTGGGCGCTGCCGTTGGCTGGCGACGGGAAGCCGTTTCCCATCGTGCAGGATGCATTTGAAGAAACCGCAGCTGCCGTTTCGCCCGATGGGAAATGGATGGCCTATCAGAGCAATGAATCGGGGCGAAGGGATATCTACATTACAGCTTTTCCCGCGGGGGGCGCGAAGTGGCAGGTTTCGAGCAATGGCGGAACGGCGGCAAAATGGCGGCGGGACGGCAAAGAATTATTTTTTCTTGATCCCTCCGACAACATTGTCGCAGTAGATGTAAACACGTCCGGCAATGCGGTGAAGTTGGGCGCCCCTCATACGTTATTTCAGGCGGTGGGAATCCAGCGTGATTTTGGTCCTTATGATGTGACGGCGGATGGGAAGAAGTTTTTGATCAACAGCGGGAACTTGAAGGAAGGAACGGAACCTGTGACGCTGGTGCAGAACTGGCCGGCGGAGTTGAAGAAGTAAATTGCGGATGGCCAATTCTCTCCGCCGTTGAGATCGTTGGTTCTACCTGTGATTACTTGCGTCCGCTTTTTGGCGCTTCCAACCTGCGGCCATTCTAGAAGTCCGGAGCATGTGGAAAAATTCAGAGGCAAGTAACAAATGGGGTTTTGAGTGTAATCGCGCCTGTTAACAGCAATCAGCTAGGAGCATAATAGGGTTTTGAGGCAGCATCGGTGCAGGTAATCTACGCGGCTCCCTTCATTCTGCTCTCAGTTGCTGCCTTCCTTGCCTGCCTTGCCGTTCCGCGTCTGCGACAACATGCACTACAGGCACTTGTTATTCCGGTTGCATTCGGTGCTTGCTCCATAATTGCTTCCGGGCTCCTTGCAAGTGTTTTGGCCGTGCTTAATGACCGCTTTGGCCTTACTCAGCCCTACTGGGGACAGTTGACGGTGTTGGCTTGTACATATGTCGGCTTAGGGGCGGCGGGTGCGTGGGCTGCAGTCCGGCTCGTTCGGCGATTTGTACGCCGGATGAATGAGCGGTCCTAATTGGGGCGGTTCTGATCGCCTCGCCTGATTCCGACAGCTGGCCAGAGGCCGATAGCACAGCGGCTGTTGTAGAGTTTCCTGCGATGCTGCGTTCTCTAAAATTCTGTGGCGTCTTGCTGATCAACCTAGCAGTCGCAGTTATCGGAACGACCATTCTAGACACTGAGGTGCGAGGGGCGATTCCGACTCACACGGTCGCCGCAATCGTGTGGAAGGAAATAATCTTGAGCACTGTCTGCGCCGCTTTTTTGGTTTCCTCATGTGGCGAACGTGGCGGAGTTCTGCCGCAAAGTGGACTTGGGTCCCGGCTGCTCTCTGGTTTCTTGTCGGTTAGGTGGCTGTCGCTGGGAGTGGAAATCCGTGGGGACGACTCTCCGGTTTCAGCTCTGGTAGTGCCTTTAGTGGGCCTGATGTAACGACTTTCTTCACGTTTAAAGTTCCCCTCGTACGAACTATCTTCTATTCCGTGGGTGCACAGATTTCGTCACTGCGGTATCACGCCAGAGTCAATGTGCCTAATGCTTGTTAAAAAATCGCGACCACGCCTTTGTCCGAAGCGAGACGATTGGAGCGCTGCGGACCGCAGAAAGGCGATCGGGGAGGGTTGAATGAACGCTGGCGGGAGAAAAAATTAAGAGTTCCGAGGTGGTGTTGAGTCCATTCGTCTCGGCCAGTAGCTCGCGTTNNGGGCTCCGGGCTCACCGCCAACCGGATAAACCTACTCAACGCCTCGGAACTCTATCCTGCCTTCGACTGGGTTTCTCGTTCTCCTCGACCAGCGCTTTGCTATAGACCCTTGCTTGCCTTCTCCCATCATTTTGCAATGTGAGAGTGACTGAGCTTGAGCCCCGGACGCCGCA
>PLUJ01000189.1:0-890 GCA_003165455.1 Acidobacteriaceae bacterium
AATTCGTGCTGCAGCGGATCGATATTGGTGATGCCAAGCGCGTAAGACACCAAGGAACCGGCGGCAGAGCCGCGGCCCGGTCCCACGGGAATTTCATGATCCTTTGCGTACCGGATGAAGTCCCACACAATCAGAAAATATCCCGGAAACTTCATTTGCTGAATGATGGAAAGTTCCCGCTCCAGGCGCTGCTCGTAATCGGAAATCGAATGCTTCAGCTTGTGCTGCTCGTGCAAGGGCCGCAGAGCCGACAGGCGGCGCGCGAAGCCTTCCCGAGAAACGTGCACAAAATAGCTATCGATGGTATAGCCCGGAGGTACGTCGAATTGCGGGAACGGGGTCGCAACTTTTTCCAGCTTCATACTGCAGCGTTCGGCTATGTCAAGCGTGCGAGTCAAGACTTCGGGCGAGTCTTTGAACACGCGGTACATCTCGTCATGATCTTTGACGAAAAACTGAGTTCCGTCGAACTTCATCCGGGCCGTATCGTGAATTGACTTTCCGGTCTGAATGCACAACATCACGTCCTGCGCGTGGGCGTCGTCCTCACATAGATAGTGGCTGTCGTTGGTTGCTACCAGCGGCAGGCCAAGATCTTTTTCGAGTTGAAACAGGCCGGGATGAATTTTGTGCTCCATCGCGAGCCCTTGATCCTGAATCTCGAGATAAAAATTGTCTTTCCCGAAAATATCGCGATACCGGCTAGCCGCGGCGAGCGCCGCTTCGTACTTCCCTTCGGTCAGTCTCTCGGCGACTTCGCCCTTCAAACATCCCGACAGTCCAATCAGGCCGCGGGAATGTTCGGCCAGAAAGTTCTTGCTAACGCGTGGTTTGTAGTAGAAGCCGTGCAGTGAAGCTTCGGATGTAATCTTCACCAGATTGCGATAGCC
>PLUJ01000189.1:935-8366 GCA_003165455.1 Acidobacteriaceae bacterium
ACCGCGCCAAAGATATTTCCGTGGTCTGTCATGGCCACGGCTGGCATTCCGAGTTCCTTCACTCGCTCGCAAAGCTTTTCAACATCGCAGGCGCCATCCAGCAGAGAATAGTCGGTATGCAGATGCAGATGAACGAATTGAGACATAGGGATAGGTAAAGTTGTTGATTGATGATGTCTGATTGATGATTAAGCCATCGAACCGACAACGTGTTCAATCATGATCAGCAACGCGAGTCAATCAACAGTTTGCGTTCGCGTCATTCTATCGGGAAACGAGCGGTGTGCAAGCGGCGAGTTATCCACAGCGAAGCGGTCAGGCTCTGGAAATCAGTTCGCCAATCATTGACCTTCATTGATGCCGGGGACGCGGAAATCCACGCCGCGGTCGTCATTCTGTTTAACCGTTGCCGGCAAATCGAGCTCGGAGAGCGGGATTTTTTCCGTATGCTGCGGAGCGAAGTTCCATAGGGTCTGCCCGATAATTGCGTAGTTCTGGATTTCCTGTTTACGTTGATCGCGGAACACGATTACCGTGGCAGGCGCCGCGACTGTACGCTCGGGCTGATGCTGCGCTGGCGGAGCGGATCGCGCATAATAATTTTGATTCGCCTGTTGGCGCATGGCCTGCTCATCCAGACTCTGTTGATTCATTTGGTCGGCGAGGCCCATCTGATCCTGCTGATCTTGATCATTGGACGAATCAGAGTCCCCCCACCAATAAGGGTCAACGCCGCCGCCTAGGTAAGGATATCCATAACCCCAACCGCAGCCGTAGGAGTAACAATAACAATTACTTCTAAATCGCGGGCCGTAGGTNNCCTCGAGCCGTAACCGGTGCCATATCCGTAAGTGCGGAGACGGAGTCCCGCGCCGGAGCGATTGCGAGAGTACGAATTGCGAGAATATGAATTGCGGGCGCCGAGTGGCGAACGTAAGGAACCTCGTGGCGACGAGCGCGCCGCGAAGCCGCTACCTGAACGCACACCACTGAAGGCATGGCCAGCAGCGGAATGCCCGCCGAAACCACCACCGCCCGAAAATCCGCTGTGACCGCCTCCGCCTGCATGACCGCCGCCGCGCTGCGCAAAAACCGGCAGCGATGCCATCAACCAGCAAGCCGCAAGAACAATTAAGCGCCGCATGGCTATATTATATGCCTGTTCCGGATTGCCAGACAGAAATTTGTCGACTTCAGAGAGCGTTGCCGGTTTAGCGCTTTTTGGATTTTTTTGGCTTCGCCTTCTTTGCAGCAGTCTTCCTTACAGCCTTTTTGGGAGCCGGCTTCCTGGCAGGCTTCGAATGCTTTTCGGCGGCCTTCGTTTTAATCAGCTTCTTTGAAGAAATGAGCGCTTTTTGTTCGGTTTTAGCCTTCGGCTCTGGTGGCCGAGACTGGATAACCGGCGCGGGCACTTGTGCCGCAGGAGCCGATCCTGCTTTTTTGCCTCTTCCCTTTACCGGTTTCGTGGGAGTTTCCGCAGGAGGTGTGGGGGCCGCAACTGCAGCCGCCTTCGCCCCGCGTCCGCGCCTTGGCGGCGGGGGTGGGGGGGGCGGGGGGGGCGCAAACGGCTTCAGGAACTTCAGAGTCTCGGTGCGCGAGCGCAGCTTTCCGTCCAGCAAGAGCATGAACACCTGTCGCGCAATCTCTGGATATTCAGGAAGTTGCGGGGTGATCAGAAGCTCCGTCATCTCCGGTAGCGGAATGCGCTTCTGCACGTCACGCCACTTCGTAAAGTAATTCTTGATTTTGTGTGCCACTGCCTGTTGCCGGGCCGTGACTGCCAAGAATAGAACCATCTCCGGCCGCGCCGAGGACAATAAATTCCATGTACGCGAGGGCGTTGCCGCTTCTTTCCCCATCAACCGCTTGGCTAACTCCTTGGCGTGATTCTCGATGTCGCGCCATGCCTCAACCAAGTCTTTGCGAGGAATTTGCCGCCGAAGATCGGAGATATCCTTCTCGGGAAGATGTGCAGTCAGAAAATGCATGACCGCTGCCGAGGAATCGACCGTGTAGCCGAGGTCTATGATCTGCTGCCGGGTTTTCATTAACTGGCTCAGGCCGTTTGTATCCACCTTGGCGGTTGTCCAGTGGGAATGCAGAACCTTCAGAAACTCTTCTTTCTCTAAAGATCGCACCACATTTAACGGATCGTCTTCATGAGCAAGCTGCGCGATCTCATGCCCGATGGCACTGCGAGAAATGTGCTCGATGTACTTGTTTTCCTTCGCCGAGTCATAGCGTTGTTGAGTGCGCTCCTCCAGCGGCCAGTGAAAACGCGCCATGAATCGAGTTGCACGGATCAGCCGCGAAGGGTCTTCCACGAAAGAGTAGTTGTGCAAAATGCGGAGCACTTTGGCTTCGATATCGGCAACACCGTTAAATGGATCGAGCAGCAGGCCGCGGGAGCCCTCGTTGAGCGATAGCGCCATGGCATTCACGGTAAAGTCGCGTCGACGAAGATCTTCCTGAATGCTTGCCGNNGTGCCGGCGTGACCACGGGCGGCTTGCCCACCTTGTCGTAACGCTCGGTCCGGGCCATGCCAACTTCGGCTCGCACATTACCGGGAAGCACCAGGAAAAGCGTGCGTACGTCTTCTTCATGGCCAGCGAGTTGGGCCCCTGCGCGTTCGAACTCTTTTTGTAGCTTGAGGGGATTGCCCTGGANNAAGCCGCTGATTATGTCGCGAATCGCGCCGCCAGTCAGGTAGAGAGTGATTCCCGCGGCGCGGGCTATGTCTTCAACCAGCTTGACGCCCTTCATCTGATCCGGCGTCAACCGGATTTCCATGGTGTAAATGTAATCAGCCATTCGTCTTCAAGCGATCATCTTCCGAGGTCAGACACCGGTTGCCAAAATCCGGCATCCAACCAATGTTTTCCACAACATTTCCACAGATAGACCAGGCTAAATTCGGCGTACTCAACGGTTCGCGAAGTACAAGCCATTCAATACAATAGACTTATAATGTTTTTGGCACGCCAAGGCAACTTAAAGGAATAACACAACGTTTACGGTTTGGCTACTGCCAACATAGATTCCGGCAAATTCCGGCGAATTGATGCGAAAATGCTCTCGGGCTTCAGGATGACCAAGCGGCAAACTCAGGGCTGTGGAGCCCTATTAAAGGTAGGTGGACTGGCCCGCCTCTTCAAGTCGCGGCAGCGCAAGCTGTAATCCGCTTTATGCCATCAACTCACAAGAAAGTGATTGTCCGCAAGATGGACCGGGATTCCGTCTCCGGTTACGTCTCGACCGCGCAGTTTGTGAGCGAAGGCAAACTTGAACTGTTGAATACCGCTGGAAATGTTGTGGCGATGGACCTGCGGGAGATCAAAGGCGTGTATTTCGTTCGAGAGTTCGGCGACTCGGAATCTCTTACCCGCAAGACGTTTACTTCGCGCCCACGCTCTGAGGGTTTGTGGGTGCGACTACGCTTTAAGGATAATGAAATCCTCGAAGGGTTAATGCCTGCCGATCTCACGCAGAGTACTCCAGAAGGTTTTCTAGTCAATCCGCCGGACCAGCGCTCCAACACGCAGCGTATTTTCGTGCCGCGGACCGCGCTGGAGTCGTTGACAGTACTCGCCGTGATTGGAGCACCGAGGCGGCCGCGATGTGGTGCGGAGGAAGATCAGCGGCAGGTGCCGATGTTTGAGAAGTAATCTTTGAGAAGTAATGGCCCCCTGCTGATTAATCCTCCTGGATAGATCAATGAAGACAGTCCCGCTCAATTCAATTTACTTTGAGCAAGCAGCGCAATAGCCGCCGATTTCCAGGCGCGAAACCACAATGCGGAACCGGCAATCCTTCGCCACTTGTCCCTTCAAATTTTCGAAAATATCGCTGACGAATTCCATGATTTTGCCGCACCGCAAACAAGCCATGTGAATATGATCGCGGTTGAGCTTACGCTCGTAGTAATGCCCCTCGCCATGGATATGCATCAGATCGAGTTCGTCAATCAGCCCATGACGCTTCAGCAGTTGCAGGGTCCGGTAAACAGTGCTGCGATCCACGCTGGCGTCGAGTTTCTGGGCTTTGCGCAAAAGCTGCGCCGCGTCCAGATGTTTGCTCGCCGTTTCCATGACCTGCAGAATTGCACGGCGCTGCTGCGTCATGCGAATCCCTCGTTCCCGGAAATGGGCCTGCAGTCGACCCGGCATTTCGGTTTTGGGTAAAGGCATTCGGAGATCCTGTTGCAACTGGTCGCAATCGCCATGCGACGGAATTTTGCTCGAAGCGTTGACGATTCGCTAGCCCTTCCATAAGCTTAAACCCAGATGCGACTCGTTTGCAACTAGAGCCACTCGTTGTGATGCAAAGATGCCATTCGAAACACGACCGCCGACTGGGGCGCTGCTGTACGATGCGAAGTTTCCCCAATTCATTACTGCTTCACTCATGTCTCTTGATTTGCTTCCTGCAGACAACCTGGGCCGGAGTAGGCGGGAGCATTGCAGGGTCAGTCAAAGATTCATCGGGGGCGGCTATCGCAGCAGCGGCGGTCAGTCTAGTGAACAGCGGTACGGGAGTTCGCCAATCCACTGTCACGGATAACCAGGGCACCTACACCTTCCCGGTCCTCCCAGTCGGCAGTTACGTTTTGGAAGTGAATCAACCTGGTTTTCGGCCCTATCGGCGGACAGGGATTGCGCTTGATGCTAATAGCGCGCTCCTACTCGATGTCGTGCTACAAGTAGGGCAAAGAACCGACGCTGTTACCGTAAGCGACAACGCGGCACACGTGGAAACATCCAGCTCCCAAATGGGAGAAGTGATCGCAGCGTCCACGATCACCGGCGTACCTTTAAATGGCCGTAGCTATACCGATCTACTCGCGCTTCAGTCCGGCGTTGCTCCTGCCAGCTCCATTACCTCCAGTACTGTCCAGGATGTTGGAGCCAGCGCATTCTCGCCTTCGGGAGATTTGAACTCCGGTAACATTTCGGTCAACGGGCAACGGGAGTTCGCCAACAGTTTTATGGTGAACGGCAGCGACGTGGAAGAAGACGTGAACATGGGTACAGCTATCATTCCCAACCTCGATTCCATCGCCGAGTTCCGCATTATCACCAACAACTTCGATGCCGAGTATGGCGAATATAGTGGAGGCCAGATTAACGCCATTACCAAGTCTGGAAGCAATGTGTTTCACGGAGATTTGTTCGAGTTTCTGCGCAACACCAGTCTTGATGCGCGAAACTATTTTTCTCCATCCCGGGGGTCGTTCGAGCAGAATCAATTCGGAGGAACGCTCGGCGGTCCGATTAAAAGAAATAAAGTCTTCTTTTATGCCGACTATCAGGGAACACGCCAGACCCAAGGGACGGCTACGGGATTGATCCCGGTGCCTTCGATTCAGGATCGGTCCGGCGACTTGGCCGATCTGGCAAGTTCACTGAATAAAACGGTAAGCGGCGCGGCGTGGGCCGACACGCTTTCTAAAAAACTTGGTTATAGCGTTTTGGTGGGAGAGCCGTACTATTTTCCCGGTTGCGCCACCACGAATTATTCATCGGCGAGCACCGCCGGTTGCGTTCTTCCCGCGCTTCAGATTCCTTCGCCGGAGTGGTCGGCCCCCGCGCAGCATCTGTTGCAATCTATTCCCGAGCCAAACGTTTCGGGCAATCAATTTTCAACCTCCGCCAATGACGAAACTTTGAATGACGATAAGGGTGCGTTTCGACTGGATGCCAATACGCGCTGGGGACTGATCTCCAGCTACTACTTTCTCGATGATTTCACTCAAAACAATCCTTACCCAACGGCTCAGGGAGGGGCAAATGTTCCCGGCTTCAACGCTCTAAATTTAGGCCGCGCTCAGCTTCTAAACTGGGGGGACACCAAAACGGTGAGCGCGACGGCCGTGAACGAGTTTCGCTTCAGCTACCTGCGCGACTCGAACAATCTCGGACGTCCGCAGGGCGGACTTGGAGTCAGCTTGGCTTCACAAGGGTTCGAGACCGGCTCCAGTGGAGGCATCGTGGCGCTTTCGCCGCGCACCGAGGGCGTGGAAAACGTGGTTTTCAATAGCTACTCCATTGGAACCAATACAAACGAACTGGAGCAGACCAACAACACCTACCAGTGGCTCGATAATTTTTCCAAGGTGGTAGGGACGCACACGATCAAGATTGGCGGTGAATTCCACTTCGATCAAGTGAACACGCATGCCATTGCTCAATTCAATGGTAGCTTTCTATTCTTCGGAACTCAGACGGGATCGGATTTCGTCGATTTCCTACTCGGGGCTCCCACTCAATACAACCAGAGCCAGCTTCAACCTTTCTACGGACGTAACAAATATGTTGGTTTCTATGCGCAGGATAGCTGGAGGATTCGGTCCGACCTGACGATTAACTACGGTTTGCGCTGGGACCGAATCGAGCCCTGGTATGAAAAATACAATCAAGTCGCAACATTCGAACCGGGAAAACAATCGATCGTCTTCCCCACGGCGCCCGCCGGAATTCTTTTTCCGACCGATCCCGGAGTTCCTCGCACTCTGGCGCCACCGGGCGACCGGGATTTCGCGCCGCGGGTCGGCCTGGTTTACTCCCCAAGCACCGGGTCAGACTCCCTTCTCGGAAAGATTTTGGGAAGTCCCGGCCAAAGCAGTCTTCGCGCAGGCTTCGGTACGTTCTACACGGCGATCGAAGCCCTTACCCTCGGGGTGCTGGCGGCGAACGCGCCTTACGGCACCACTTATACCAGTCCCACTCCGCCGCTGTTCGCCACTCCGTTCCTCTCCGCTTCCACTGGTCAGGGCAGCCAATACTTCCCGGTGCAACTGGCGCCGCTCAACTCTTCGGCGAGCCATCCCGATCCCAACGTGGNNCCGCTCAACTCCTCGGCGAGCCATCCCGACCCAAACATCGATTGGTCGCAGTACGAACCCATCAGTGGACTCCCGGCTTATCCCACCACCAACCGCATTCCCTACACCGAGGAATACATGTTTTCGCTGGAGCGCCAACTCTCGCCCAACACCGTCCTCAGCGCCAGTTACGTGGGCACCCAGGGACATCGCCTGCTCGCGCTCGTGGAAGCCAACCCCGGCAATCCCGCACTCTGTTTGCAACTGATGAATCCGGCGAACCTCGCAAGCGGACAAACTCCCTGCGGGCCGTTCCTCGAAGGCAACACTTACAAGACAGCTTCGGGCCAGACGATCAACGGAATTCGCGGTCCACTGGGCGGAAACTTTGGCAGCGATACGAACCAGGCCACAGTGGGCAATTCCAACTACAATGCGCTCGAAGTCACTCTGCGCCATACCAGCGGCCACCTGGAGATTCTTGGCGGCTACACTTACAGCAAGTCGCTAGATCAGGCTTCCAATCTTGGAGAAGAGATCAACCCGATCAATCCCGCATTGAGCAAGGCTCTTTCCGCCTTCGACGTGAAGCAGAACTTCGTGGTGAGCT
>PLUJ01000293.1:0-1064 GCA_003165455.1 Acidobacteriaceae bacterium
AGGCAGCATCTGCCTCCACTTCCCTGCCGAAAAAACTTTGATCGCCGGAGACACGCTGTTTGCGGGGTCGATTGGCCGCACGGATCTACCCGGGGGCTCGATGAAGAAGATGATCGAGTCGTTGCATGGCACTGTTCTGGCTTTGCCGGATGACACAGTTGTGATTCCGGGGCATGGGCCGTTGACCACGATCGGCGAGGAGCGCGAGAGTAATCCGTGGCTGGTGAAGCGGTGAAGGAGCGGAAGCGAGGATTGAGGATTGGGTTATTGAGAATTCGTGATTTTGTGATTGGAATTGCGACGGAAGTTTCGGATCAGCAATCGTTCAGGAACTCCAATATCCGTTCAATCCCTTCTTTGAATTCATCTTCGCGGGTGATTAGGCTTAGCACTAAGTAGCCGTCACGGGGGAAGTCGTAAAAGTGTCCGGGGTGGACGAGTACCGATTGTTTACGCAGCAGATCGACCGCCAATTCTTCATCCGTTTGGGTGACGGGCACTCGCAATACCGCGTACCAGCCGGCTTCTACAATCAGGCGCTCGCATGTTTTTTGCTTGGCGAGAAGGCGGTCCAATTCTGTGAGGTTCGCCAGCACTCGATCGAGCAATTGGCGCTGAATGGAATTCTGCAGAGATAGCAGTGCGGAGGCCGCCCACTGAACCGGCGCGTTCATCGAGAGGAACGTATCGGCGATCACTTCGAGCCGTGCCATCGCAGCTTGGACCTCCGNNGCTGGCGGCGATCCAAGCAAGTTTCATCTGCGGCAGGGCGGAGATTTTCGAAACGCCACTCAGGGTGAAGGTAAGTACATCCTGATTGGCGGCAAAGCTTTGCGGCGAAGATCGATCCAGAAGGTAATCGTCGAGAACGTAATCGAGGAAGACTTCATCCGCGATCAAGGCCAGTTCGTGCGCCCGGCAAAATTCATTCAGCAATTTGCACTCATGCGCGTGTACGAAAGAGCCGGTGGGATTATTGGGATGAACCACCACCACGGCCCGCGTTCGTTCGGTTACGGCTTTTTCCAGGGACGGAAAATCCATTTGCCAGCCGTGATCGTAGA
>PLUJ01000293.1:1072-20733 GCA_003165455.1 Acidobacteriaceae bacterium
TCGCTGGTGCTGGTGGTGAGAATCAGGGATTCGGGATTGAATTCGGGAAGGTTGTGGCCAGCCTGGTAATACCGCGCGACAGCCGTCCGCGCGCTGGGCAAGCCTTTCGGGTGAGGATCGTAATCCATGGATTCGGGCGAGGCTAGAGACTCGAGAATTCTGGATGAGTCGTAACGCAAGCCGGCGCGAGTGGGATTGGAGAGCGTGAGATCGAGCACGCGGATGCCGCTCGAACGCACTTCTTCCAGCGTGTCGGTTAGGCGGTTTCGCGTGAGTTTCCAATTGGTGCGCTGGGAAAACATCCTGATGAGGGTAACAAACTTCTGTTAGACCGCTTTCCACTAACGCGTGCGAGGCTTGATGTCCGCTCCGATCAGCGGAGATAAACGCGGAAACGGAAACCTTCGAGCTTTGTGATCGAGGGATGGATGCGCGACCTTGGAGAGCCGTCCTTCTTTCTCCAGGTGTTCGAAGGCGGATTGCCATGATGGAACGAAGTCGTCATTCTGTGTCCAGTGCGCGTAAGCAGCCTCATCGCACCATTCAGCAAGGCGAGGCATGACCTTTGCGTGGGCGTTTGAACCTCGATAAGCTTTCATGTCGCGCTCGGTGTTCCACAGGGTGAGCGTCCAGAAGGTACGCTTGGCGTCGAGAAGAAAGCGTCCACCACGAAAACCGGTGGCGCGTATCAACTGGCGTCGGGTGAGAAACGTGTACCACAGAAATGCTGGAAGATAGCGAGGAAGACGTACACGAAGACGGGTAACGGATGCCAGCATGATCTCTACCTTGAGTTTGTCGCTCAATCTCTGTTGCGGTTCAATCTCCGGCGAAGCTTACGGCTGCAAATAAAATCCTAACTCCTGCGGCGGCGCCAAGGTTTTTGTCGAGTCATATTGCCTTCGAACCTGGCGTACGGCTACGATTTTCGATTGGTACTCTCGCGCCAATGTGTCATAGCGCACCAAAACATTTTCGAGCCAGAACGGATTGTATTCCCGAAGCCAGGCTTGCCGGTACAGGTCGCTGAGTCGTGTCGTTGCGTCGCGCAGATCTTCCAGCCTGGCATTGATGTCTGTGATCTCTGCCAGATCGTTGTCTACGCGGTCTACATCAGTCTGGTTTTGGAAAGCGTCCCAATAAAACTGATTGATCTCCAGGGTGAACTGGGCCTTCATCCCGAGAGTATCCCAACGCCATGCCGCCAAGATCAGGTCGGCGAGAGAGGTCTGATTCGAGTGCGCTTTGCCGGCGTTACGGTAAAGCAACTCGATGGCGTGCTCGGCGCTCAGGCGCATATCGGAGGCCGCGGGAAGAATTTTCTGCATGAGCGCCGCGCCTTCGGGAGTGAAAGGATCGGCCCAGAATAATTCGTCGGTTTCAGTGCTGACTTTTATTTTGCCGAGCGCCTGGTGCCCCTGGTCGAGGTCCTCCAGTACATCGTGGAATGTACCGTCGTCATTACGATAAAACGACCAATCGTAAGCGCTCTTGAATTGCTCCACATCCGATTCGCCGGGTTGCCATGCCGCCGCTGCGCCAAAAACCAGTGCAGGCCAAGCCATTCCGTAGATCGATTCGCCATCGTCATTCCAAGTTGTGTTGAGCATGCCCATCGAGCCCAGGCTTTGACCATCGCGCACAAAATTGCGGATGTTCACATAGGCGTCGTCCAGATTTGGCCAGACTTGATTCCAATTATTCGCTCCGGGCGCGACGACGACGCGCAATCCTGCGTCGCGAAACGGTTTGATGATGTTTGCGTAACTTGGTTTGGGATCGTAATCCCAGGGAACGGCGATCATCTCCTTGGGCAAAATGCTGAGGAGTTGGGGATATTTTACGGCGATATCGCCCCAGAACATCAGCTCTTTGTGATATGGCTGAAGGATGCTGTCGACTTTCTGGATGTGCTCGAGATAGACGCGGCCCAAGCCGACTTGAGAGGCGCGGGCCGCAGTTTGCCCGTGACCTAGTTCAAAGGTCTCGTCGCCGCCGATATGCAGGAATGGTCCGGGAAAAAGTGGAACCAGATCCGCGTACATGGCTTTGATGATTTCGTAGGAGCGATCTTTGGTTGGCGTAAGTACATGGCCGTGCGGACGCTCCGCAACATCGGAATAAATTTCGTACTTCAACATGTGGTGAAGATGGCCGAAGGTTTGTTGTTCGGGAAGAATCGTGACGTAGCGGCTTGAAGCGTAGGCCACCAGAGCCTCGATCTCCTTCGGCGTGAGGGCCGCTTCCCTTGGCGCGACCAGAGGCTGGCTGGCGAAATCGAAGACGTGCTCCATGTAGAGCGCGAACAGATTCACCTTGTAGGCGGCCAGCGTGTCGATCTGGCGTTTCATGAATTCTTCGGTGGGGATTGGCCCTCGACTGATGTCATCTTGCACGCCGCGCCACTCCATGCTGGGCCAATCGCGAATGGAAACCGCCGGGCAAACCAGGCCGCCTGCGTCCTTGTGAAGCAGTTCGCGCAGCGTTTGCACTCCATAGAAAAGGCCTTGCCCGGTATTGGCGGCAACGATGAGATGGTCGGGATCGGAAAATAAAAGATATCCCTGATCGCCAATCGAAACGGAGGTCAAACCCTTCGATGCGAGAAATTCTTTCACTCTTTCATCTTGCAGGCGCGCCAGAACGATGGTGCTGCGTTCCTGCCTGGAATCGGGCTTTTCGCCGACGATGCTTACGGTTAGTCCCGATTGGTCGTGGATTTCCTCGGCCAGGGTCTCCGCCGCGATGCGATCTTCCTCTTGGTGTCCTAATTCAATCAGAATCTTCGTGTTGGATTTAACGTGGAAACTGCCGTCGCGCAACTGAACTTCCTTGGGCTGTGGAATCAGTTTGAGTTGCGTTTGGGTTCGCGGAGTTTCGGCGATGGTGAATGAATTCAACAGTAAAGGAATAATAGCTAGACAGAGAGCGGCTTTTTTCATTCGTGTCCTTAGGCTCGAAGGGCAGGGATCGCACGCAAGTTTTCATTCTAGCGGGAACCACAGCCCGTGGCGATGGCGACTGATGGCTGATGTATTCTCAGATCGTGGCAGCGATTGAAGAATACAAGCAACGTCTGGAAGAACGCGAACGCCGCGTGGCTCATTTCGAAGCCATTCATACACGGATTGGCGGCGCGCGACTTGCTCTGGCTCTAACCGCCGCCGGTTTAGCCTGGGAGTCATTTGCAAGGCATGCTCTCTCGGCTTGGTGGATCGTTCTGCCGTTCATTCTTTTCGTCTTCTTGCTGTCCTACCATTCCCGGATCCTGCGGGCCCGGGACCTCGCACAGCGCGCCGCCTGTTTCTACAAGACGGGGATCTCTCGAATTGAAGACCATTGGGCAGGGACCGGCGCTACGGGCGAACGGTTCAACGATCCACATCATGAATACGCCGGCGATCTGGATCTATTCGGACGCGGTGGACTGTTTGAACTTCTCTCGACCGCTCGCACCCGCATGGGTGAGGAAACTTTGGCCGCGTGGCTGCTCGCCCCTTATACGGTTGCGGAGATTGGTGAGCGACACGTCGCGATCGGCGAACTGCGCGATCAACTGAATCTTCGAGAAGATCTGGCGGTGCTTGGAGAAGATGCCAGCGTGGGAGTGTATCCGGATGCACTGTTTAGCTGGGCTGAAGCGCCGAACCGGATGAATCCGCGGTGGCTTCAATGGGTAGCGCCGTTCCTGGCCGCCGCGGCCGCCGCGGCTGCTGTGGTGTGGTGGCGATTGGGAATTGCAACGCCGTTTCTATTGATCGTTCTGCTCGAAGGCCTTATTGCTTACCGGCTGAATAAAGGGTTGGAGGAGTTTCTATTTGGTTCGGAAAAGGCCTTCCGAGACCTTGGCTTGCTTTCGGCCATCCTGGAACGATTGGAAAATCACAACTTCCGAACGCCTCGCCTGCAATCTTTGCAGCGGGAGCTTTCGTCAGCGAAGCTACCGGGATTTCGCGCCATTGAGCGGCTGCGAAAGATCGTCGAATTAATTGATGCACGGGAAAATGTAATCGTACGGCTTTTGAATGTTCCACTCCTGTACTCGGTGCAAGTGGCGTTCGCGGCCGAACGGTGGCGGCGCGATCACGGGCAGGCGGTGCGGTTATGGTCAAAAGCGATTGGCGAAATCGAAACTCTGTTGTGTTTATCGACCTACAGTTATGAACATCCGGACGATCCATTTCCTGAATTTATGGAAGGCGGCACAAGTTTCGAAGGGACGGGATTGGGACATCCGCTGATTCCGGCGGGGCGATGCGTTCGGAACAATCTCAGCCTGTCGGCTGAGCGGAGTGTGTTTTTGGTAAGTGGTTCGAACATGTCGGGCAAGAGCACGCTGCTGCGCACGGTTGGAATCAATCTGGTGCTTGCGATGGCAGGTGGGCCGGTGCGGGCGCAGCGGCTGCGCCTTGCGCCGCTGCATGTCGGCGCCAGCATTCGCGTGAACGATTCTTTGCAGGAGGGCAGCTCGCGCTTCTATGCGGAAATCACGCGGCTGCGCAAGATTGTTGACCTTGCCGCTGGGGAACCGCCGGTGCTGTTCCTTCTGGACGAAGTCTTGCAAGGGACAAACTCACACGATCGCCGCATTGGGGCGGAGGGCCTGGTTCGCGGGCTCTTAGATCGCGGCGCGATTGGATTGGTGAGCACGCATGATCTGGCTCTGGCGGAAATTGGCAACGCGCTCAATGGTCATCTTTGTAATGTCCATTTTCAGGAGGATTTTAAGGACGGAAAGATGCACTTCGATTACAAGCTGCAAGAAGGAATGGTTACAAAGAGCAACGGACTTGCGTTGATGAGATCGATCGGCCTTGAGGTGTGAGAATCTCCAGAGCAGTTAACAGCGCTTCGTTCGAATGTTCTTCTTCGCTCGTGTTCTTCTAAGTTTTCCCAAACGCCTCTTTGTTCACGACATACGGCATCTTGGTGACGTCACCGCCATAATTCGATTCCAGAACGTCGATCAAGCCTTGCACGCAGCGTCCTGCCATGCCCTTGTTGGGGTCAGGATCAAGGCGGGTGATGCGGGCGGCGCTGGCAAAATGGGGCATAAGGCGGCAGCGGTCTGCGATCGAGGGATCGCGCAGCGGCGAGTCGGCGGGTAATGGCTCTTTCTCGTAGACGTCAAGAGCGGCGCCACCGATCCACTTTTCACGCAGGGCGCGGGCCAGAGCTTTTTCATCCACTACCGGGCCTCGAGAAGTGTTCCCCAGGAAGGCGGTTGGCTTCATCAGCTTCAGAGTAGTTTCGTTGAAGAGATGGAGCGTTGGCGTGGAGCTTTCTCCGGGACGCAGGAGGGGAACATGCACGCTGACGAAGTCTGAGTTGCGCAGCGCGGTTTCGAACGGAACATACTTGATCCACGTTTTTTCTTTCGAGATGCCACGAGTGTGGCGCAAATCCATGAGTTCCTGAATGGCGTTGATGTAATCGTGGTTCTCGTAAGCCGGGTCGTAGCACAGCATGTTCATGTCGAAGCCGGCGCATTTCTTGATCATGGCCAGCCCGATGCGGCCGGTGCCGATGATTGCGATAGTTTTGCCGGTGATTTCGTCCCCCAGAAACGGCAGGTAGGGATGCCAAAATCCCCACTGGCTTTCGCGCGTGAGGTGCTCGGCGCTCCACATTTGGCGCGCCAACATTCCTAGCATAAGGAACGCAAACTCGGCCGTCGCTTCGGTCAGGACGTCGGCGGTGTGAGTAAAAGGAACTTTGTAGCGATTGGCATCGGCACGATTGATGTTGTCGAAACCTACGGCAATCTGTGCCACCACTTTCAAGGTGTCCTTTCCCGCTTCGAAGACCTCGGCGTCGATCGGGTCGCGAAGGGTCGTGACGAGTCCATCGACGCCGGACCTAACTTTCTCGATGATCAAGCTCTTGGGCGGCGCCTGGGGCTGCGGGTAAACCTCCAGGTCGTAGCCGCGCTCGCGCAGCCGGGAAAATGCTTCTCCAATATCGCAGGTCGCAAAAATTCGGAATTTCTTGTTCATGATTTACCTGAATAGTACGGAATCTTTATGGCACGCTGGCCTGAGAAGGCGAACAACCGAAAGTATCATATCCACGGGATGATGGGTTCACCGCCATCAACAGTCGGACTTCCCCCGCGAAAATAAGTACTGTTTGGCCGTGAAAAAAGGGCGGCGCAAGTCTCAGCGTCGCCCTTGGTAATTCCCACTTGTAAATCAGATTTTCTTATTCCGAATCCCACTTCACGGTAAAGCTGGTCCCGTCTGAAGATAGGGATGAAGGAACGGCTTCGTCCTTGCCTGAGGTGCTGACCATGACGGCTTCATTCACCGAGCTGCCGAAATCACTGATCGGTCCTGTGATTCCGGAATCGCTAGCCCAATTGGTGTCGCTAACGCCGGTGTAGTCATCGCCAAAATCGACGGTACCAAAATCCGCCAGCGGGAGAATGCCTCCGCGATTGGTGCAACAGGGAGCTTCAGCAATCCATTCGGCCGAGGAACGTGCCGCCCCGGAAACTTTGCCGGTCTTACTATAGGTTTTGCCAGTCGTTTCGTTCGTAATAGTAACGGTGAACGTTGAACCGCTATAGCTCACTTCCGCCGAGATGTGATTGCCGGGGGAGACGGTGAATCCGCTGATTTCTTCCGACGGGTTCGGATAGAACTCGTACCACGCATAGTACGAGGCAGTCTTGCCATCGCAGTCGGAATCAGTTCCGGTTTGCTCGACCGTGCTGGAACTCCATCCGTCGATGCCCACCCAGAAAGCTGCGTAGGTGTTGGGAGTCGTGGAGCAGTTCACACTGGGAACGGTCCACGAGCCTTTAGCGTAGGTGAAAGAGGAACCGGTGACGGCATAGCCGCTCCAGTTGGTGCTGTCGGAAACGGTGACGCCGTTGATTATGCGTTCCGGCCGCAATCCAGAAACTCTTCTGGGGGCGTGCTGGCGTGGGGCAATGACTGCAACGGTTTGAGGTCCGGATTGCGTATTGGATGTCTGAGCTAGGGCGGGGGAGAGGGCGAGCAGTAACGTGATTCCAGAAACTCCTAGTGCCTTCGATAGCATAGATGCTCCATGGTGTGGACATGCCGGGGCTTCGATCGTGCCGTCCCGGAACCGCGCCATTCTATATGGAGCCGGATTCGCGTCAAGATATTTTGTCTAACCGTCACGAAAAACGAACAAGGATATACACTCCCAGTGCTGGAATGAACGGTGGAGGTTCAGGCTGGCTACAGATTCTTTCGAGTCCACTGGTCAATGCGGTCCAGAGCCTGTTGCAGATTCTCGAACGAATTCGCGACGCTGAAGCGCAGGTAGCCTTCGCCGTATTGCCCGAAGGCGGTACCGGAAAGGGCGGCAACGCCGGCCTGCTCCAGCAGGGCGTCCGCCAAGGGTTTTGACTTCCATCCCGTTTGGGTAGTGTTGGGGAAGGTATAGAACGCACCTTTCGGCATACGGCAGGAGAAGCCTTTAATCTTGTTCAATCCGGCGACGAACATGTCGCGACGGCGTTTGAACTCCTGGCACATTCGATCCACCGAGGACTGATCGCCGCGGAGTGCCTCAATTCCAGCCACCTGCGTAAAGCTTGCAGTACAAGAGTTAGAGTTCGTCATCAAACGGGTGATCTGCGCGGCAAGATCCGGACGCATAACGCCGTAACCCATGCGCCAGCCAGTCATGGCGTAGGTTTTCGAGAAACCGTCAAGCAGGATGGTGCGCTCCTGCATGCCGGGAACGGACATGATGGAAAAATGATCGCCTTCAAAAAGTAGACGGCTATAGATCTCATCCGACATAACGAGGATGTTGCGGTCGCCAATGACCCGCGCAACTTGCTCGACCTCTTTGCGCTGCATCACGCCGCCCGTAGGATTTTGCGGAGAATTGAGGATGATGAGTCTGGTGCGGTCGTTGATGAGGGACGCGAGTTCATTCACATCGAGGGAAAAATCGCGGTCTTCGCGCAGCTGGATTGGCACAGCTTTGCCGCCGACGTACTGAATCATCGACTCGTAGATCGGAAAACCGGGGTTGGGATAGATAACCTCGTCCCCTTCATCAATTAAAGCCAGGATGCTAAAGAAAATAATCGGCTTTCCGCCGGGGACGACCACCACTTCTTCCGCTGTGACTTTGACATTGCGTGTACGACCCACATAGTCGGCGATGGCCTGGCGAAGGTCGGGTAAACCGGCCGAGGGGCCGTAGTGAGTCCAGCCCTGGTGGAGAGCGTCGACTGCGGCTTCGACAACATTCGCGGGCGTATCGAAATCGGGTTCGCCGATTTCCAGGTGGATTATGCTTTTGCCTTGGCGCTCGAGGGCGCGCGCTTTATTGAGGACTTCAAAGGCGGTCTCGGTGCCGAGAAGCGACATGCGGCGGGCGAGTTGCAGTTCGTGCTGTGCGGTGGATGCCATGTAACATTCTCCGGAAACCAAACGGTTTATTATACGATGCGGCAAATGCGAAACCGGGCAATCAGCATAACTGACCTTGACTTGCCAACCGTGCCTTGCCTGATACAAGATGCGGCAGAGTGGATTACCTCACGACGTTTGATATTTTCGTAAATCTACAGAGGTTCTTTTCTTCATGCGAATGCGAAATGAAAAGGAAGAGGATAAGGATATCGATACCCGCCGCCGGGCTTTTCTGAGAAGCACGTTGATTGGCGGTGTTGCGGTCGGCGTGGTTCCGCTTTATCCGGCGTTGTGTGCCGCACGCGAGATTACACTTCCGGCCCCGGGTCCGGAGGCCAAGCAATTCGAACTCGACGAGATCACGATCGGCGATCTTCGGGATGGCGTGAAATCCGGCCGCTTCACCGCTAGTTCTCTGGTGGAAAAATATAGCGCGCGTATTGACGAAATAGATAAACACGGTCCGGCGATTAACGGCGTGATCGAATTAAATCCGGACGCGGAAGCAATCGCCGAGAGCCTTGATCAGGAACTGAAATCGAAAGGGCCGCGCGGACCGCTGCACGGAATTCCTGTGTTTATCAAAGACAACATCGATACGGCCGACAAGATGATGACAACCGCCGGATCGCTGGCTCTTGTAGGCTCGAAGCCCGCAAAAGATTCTTTTGTTGCCGAGAGATTGCGGGCGGCGGGCGCGGTGATCTTAGGGAAGACGAACTTGAGCGAGTGGGCAAACATCCGGTCGAGTCACTCCACCAGCGGATGGAGCGGGCGCGGAGGGTTAACAAAAAATCCTTATGTACTGGACCGCAATCCGTGCGGTTCGAGTTCGGGCTCGGGAGCTGGGGTTTCGGCCAACCTATGCGCAGCTGCCATCGGCACGGAAACCGATGGGTCGATCGTTTGTCCTTCTTCGGCGAACGGGGTTGTTGGAATCAAACCGACAGTTGGACTGGTCAGCCGGAGCGGCATTATTCCTATTTCGCATAGTCAAGACGGCGCGGGGCCTATGTGCCGAACGGTGCGGGATGCTGCCATTATGCTAGGCGCGCTCACGGGCGTCGACGCCCGCGACCCGGCCACCGCCGCAAGCAAAGGAAAGTCCTTCACGGACTATACGCAGTTCTGCGACTCCAACGGACTTAAGGGCGCTCGCATTGGCGTGGCAAGAAAATATTTCGGATTCAACGACGCGGTAGATGCGCTGATGGAGCAGTCGCTGGACGCCATGAAGAAACGGGGATCTGTGGTGATCGATCCGGCAGATATTGAAACCCTCGGAAAGTTCGATGAAAGCGAACTGTTGGTCTTTATGTATGAACTGAAGGCCGACTTGAATTCCTACCTCGCCGGACTCGGGGGAAACGCCCCGGTACGAACTCTGAAGGACATCATCGATTTCAATGAACGCAACCGGCAAAAGGAAATGCCCTACTTCGGACAGGACTTATTCATAAGAGCTGAGAGTAAGGGTCCGCTTACGGAGAAGGCATATGTGGATGCGCTCGAAAGGAACCATCAACTTGCTCGTACGGAGGGCATCGATGCAACCATGGATAAGTATCATCTGGACGCCATTATCGCTCCGACGGGCGGTCCAGCGTGGATTACCGACCTGGTAAACGGAGACCATGTGGCGGGTGGAAGTTCGAACGCCGCGGCGGTGGCGGGCTACCCGAACATCAATGTGACAGCCGGGTTCGTCGCCGGATTACCGGTAGGTATTTCGTTCTTTGGAAGAGCGTGGAGCGAGCCGACCCTTATCCGGTTGGCGTATGCATTCGAACAAACCACGAAAGCTCGTCAGAAGCCCATGTTCTTAGCGACCATAGGGGCCGGATAGTATCTCGCACTAAGTCCAACGAAACCATCTCAAGGCCAGTAGAAACGAAACGACTCCCCAGGCTATTAAGATAGCCAGTCTGGACCATTGATGAATCAGCGGTGTGCCTTCCAGAATGCTGGCCCGTAATGCGTCGTTCAGAGCGGTAAGGGGCAGGGCCTTGATCAGGGGCTGAATCACGGACGGAAAGCGTTCATAAGAAAAAAACACGCCGGAAAATATCCACATTGGCATCATTACGAGGTTCATGAGGCCGCTGACGCTTTCAATTTTCTGGGCGCGGCTGGCGGTGAGCAGACCGACACCTCCAAAACACATTGCGCCCATCGCTCCGACGATCAGGATTGAGAATATCGAGTCCAACACTTTCATGTGAAACACGACAACGCCCAGAGTCAGAAGCAAACCGATTTCGATAATCATCAGCACCAGCCGGCTGGACATGAGTGCAAGCAGAAAATCGCCGCGGCGCATGGGCGTGCCTACGAATCGCTTGAGCAATTTTCGCTGCCGCATATCAACCAACGCGAATCCGATCCCCCACATTCCGGAGTTCATTAAATTCATTCCCAATAATCCGGGAATCAGGAAATCGATATAACGGGAGCCTGGTTCGGACGATGTAACCACGCTGGTTGCGACCACGTCCTGGCGGCCCGCGGCTCGCTGGATTGCGTTATCGGCCTCGGCTTTGGCCAGAACACTTTCCGGCCTTGCCGGATCGTAGAGATATTGCAGGCCTCCGGTTGCATTCGGTTCGATTACCAGATCGTATTTCCCTAGCCGAAAGCCTTTTCTGGCGCTCTGATCACTTTGGACGTCTATCTTGAAAGAGGAGTGCTGCGGAGAACTTTGCAGCAACGACTGCGCGCGCTGGGACTGGGGTCCTGTGACGATCGCAATCGAGGAAGCGTCGCCCGGTTTATTTCGAAAAGCGATTCCCAGACCAACCGCCAGCAAAAGTGGAAATACGAAAACCCAAAATACGACCTCGGGCTCGCGCTTCAGCTCCAGCATGCGAGCCATCAGAAGATGGCGATAGCCCGACCAACGGCCGTTGCGCTTGGGTGGCCGCGCCTGGGTTGCTTTCCGCTCCACAAGCGGCTGCTGGGCGATGCTCATCGTTCATGCTCCTTGTGCGGGCGGCTTCCACTTGTTCAGAAATTCGAGCAGCGCTTCCGGAGTGAGTGAACGCGTATCTTCGAACTCGCCATTCTTTTGGCTCACGATGACCGTGCCATCGCTGTCGATCACGGCTAACACCGGCACGCCCTTATCCAACGGCACGTTGAATTGCTGAGCCACGCTGGCGTTCTTTTTTCCGTCCAGACCAATATCGACATGCACCAGGACATATCCAGATGCAAGGATTGGAGCCAAGTCGGGACGTTGAAACGCGAGATCCAGAACATGGCAGTCGAAGCACCAATTTGCGCCGAAGACCAGCAGGATGCGCTTGTGCTCAGTCGCGGCTTTTTGTTCCGCTGCCTTGATGTCGGCATTGGCATCCGCGTCCTCTGGATAAATATCTTTTTTCATGTCGGCAGGTTGTTTGAGATGGGGCGCATCGGTTCTTTCGGCGCTGAGTAGTCGCCACTGCCCACCTTGGTTTCGCCAGGCTTGCGCGTCGGTCACATTCACAATCTGCCCAGCTGATGAACTGGAACGCACTTCCGCTTTGAAGATGATGCTCTCCACGCCGGGGCGTTCTTTGATTCGAACAATTTCCAACTTCATGCCTTGCGCTCTCAATGCGAGCCAAAAACCAATATCTGCATCCGCGCCTGTGGCCACGTTATTCGCGAGAATTTCAGCGGGAGGATCACTGCTGTATAGAGCCTTCAGGCTGGCCAGGTTGCCCGCGATGATCGCATCCCTCCATTGATCCAGCGGAGCAAAGCCGGTCGAGGACTCCGTGGGAGTCTGAGCGGAGACGTGTTGAAAGGCAATCATCAGCAGGAATGAGCCGAGCAAAAATGCGACCACCCGGAATGCCACAATCGAGAAAGCCGTATTCCCAATCGAGCTCTTCAATTTCATCTTCATCAGATTTAGTCCTCGCGTAAATGCCTTCCCGTAAGCCGTACAAATACGTCTTCCAGACTTGCCTGCCGCGTGGTCAGATGCTGCAACGAGCTGCCCTGCTTGCCGAGCGCCTCCAGCAAAGCCGGAATCGCCAAGTGCGGTTCTTTCACGCTCAATGAAATCATGCCGTCGTCTTCGCGCACGGAATCCACACTGGGCAGAGCGCGCCATGCATCGAGCGCGGCGCCGTCCGAGTTGCCGGTCACCGCAAATTCCACAAAGTGATGGCCGCCAAGCCGCTGAATTAATTCGGCAGGCGACCCTTCGGCGATAATCTGCCCATGATCGACGATTGCCAACCGGTCGCAGAGGCGCTCGGCCTCGTCCATGTAATGAGTAGTGAGTAACACCGTTCCGCCGCCGCGTTGAAAGCTTCGAATAATGTCCCATAACTGCCGGCGACTCTGAGGATCGAGGCCGGTGGTTGGCTCGTCCAGGAACAAGATCTTAGGATTGCAAACCAAGGCTGTGGCGACTGCAAGCCTCTGACGCTGGCCGCCAGAGAGTTTTCCGACCCACGCGTCGGCTTTTTCGGTCAACTGCAACTCTTCCAGAACGTCTTCGGACGCGCGCGGTTCGCGGTAGAAACTGGCAAAGAGGTTTATAGTTTCGCGCACCGTAAGTTTTTCCGAAAGTCTGGTCTCCTGCAGCGAAATGCCGAGCCACTCCCTCATCTCGCGCGCGTCGGTCTTCCAGGTGCGGCCAAAGATGGAAACCTGGCCGGAGGTTGGTTCGAGCAGGCCTTCCAATATCTCGATGGTAGTAGTCTTCCCTGCCCCGTTGGGACCAAGCAGGCCGAAACATTCGCCTGCCTGAATTTCGAGATTCAGTCCGCGCACCGCTTCAACCTTACCGTCGTAAGTCTTCCGCAGATCGCGACATTGGATAGCGGTGGCCATGCACGCATTTTAACTGAAACACATTACGGACCTGCGCTACTTCGGTCTGTTCATGCTCGGTCCGTTCAAATTCTGTTCATTCAAACTTTTTCGCAATGTTCCAGTTAAAATCGAGCATCGAGGCTAGGGCATCTGGCATCTTTCCTTTATGCGCAACCCCAAGCGCGGCTTCACTTGACGGCGTTCCCTCTAAGACGCCCGTGTGTCGTTTCCNNGAAAGGAAGCCGCCTATGCTGCGCAAGTTGTGTGTATTGTTGTCTCTGCTCGTCTCCTTCAGCCTATTCGTTTCCGCTCAGGAATCGCGTCATTTCGTATTTCACTATGCATTTACGATAAAGAATCTGCCTGCGGGTAAGAACGTTCGAGTCTGGATTCCGGCGGCTCAGTCGGATGCTTATCAGGAAGTTAAAATCCTCTCCGCCACAGGTGACTTGCCATTGAACAAGACCCGCGAATCGAAGTATGGCAATGAAATCTTTTATGCTGAGGCAAGTTCAGCAGCGCCTGAACTGCATTTTGATATCGAATATGACGTCATCCGGCATGAACGTGTGGCGCTAGGAGGAAATGCGCCGCGCCCCACGGCAACCTCGCTTTCATCTTCTTCGCTTTCATCTTCCTCGCTTTCAGCTTCAGAGAAACTGCAGGACTTGCAGCCGGATACGCTGGTTCCGGTCAGCGGCCTCCCTGCCGATCTTGCCGCCAAGGTTACACGGGATAAGACTGGAACTCTCGATAAAGCGAGAGCGATTTATGACTACGTCCTGGCCAATATGAGCTACGACAAGAGTGGCACCGGATGGGGACGCGGTGACGTGCTTTACGCCTGCGACGCCAAGAAAGGTAACTGCACCGACTTCCATTCCTTGTTCATTGCCATGGCGCGATCGCAAGGCATTCCGGCCCGCTTTGAAATTGGATTTCCGCTGCCGGCGGATCATCATTCCGCGGAGATTGCCGGCTATCATTGCTGGGCCGATTTTTATGCGGATGGCAAGGGCTGGATTCCCGTCGACATTTCAGAGGCTTGGAAGCATCCAGACAAGCGAAATTATTTCTTCGGCTCCCACGATGTGAACCGTGTGCAGTTCAGCATGGGGCGCGACCTGCGTTTGAATCCTCCACAGGAGGGTAAGCCGACGAACTACTTTGTCTATCCTTACGTGGAAGTCGACGGGAAGGAATTTCCGAATGTACCTTTGGCCTTTTCGTTCGCCGATGTACCGGCGGTAGCCGTTCGATAATGCGAGCTTTCTGGCGGGCATCGAATTATCGCACCGAAACCATCTCGCCAGGCCCGCCCGAAGGCTGTGGCAGATCCGGCGGGGTTGGTGGTGGCAGCGGGGCAGCGCCATTCTGCGGCTGCGGGCCATCTTCGGAAGCTTCTCCGGGACGCCTTAAGCTTGGGGCATTCGCAGGTCGTTCCTTTTCCGATTTCGCTTCGTCTTCTTTATCTTTGTCAGTGGCCGCAGGCTGAAGAATGACTTCTCTTTCGGTACGAACAATTTTTTCGCCATCCACGCGCATGGTTTCGACGCGAACTACTTCGTCGCCCGCGAAGCGGACGAAATCGACGTCGGCAGGCGCTTCACCATAGATCCATTCTTCGTACTGCGTATCGCCATCGCGCTCTCGTACTTTCTTCGGCGGTTTTCCTTTGGCATGCAGAACCATTTCCTGATTCATCCCGACCAGCACGCGATGTGCCTGGATTGCCTGCTTTACTTTCGGTTGCATGGTATCCAGATAAGCCTGCTCCTTATTATGAGCGTGGAAGTCGAGGACGGGATAAAGCAGCTCGCGCAGTTGCGGCCCGGTCATTTCCGGGACGTACTTGTCAAAATAAAGGTCGACGAAGGAACCATGGGCGTTATTTTGTGGCGAATCCGGTGTGAGGGGCCCGCTGGCGCCTGAAACCTCCACGCGCTGGTACCACTTCTTGTGCAGCACGGGACCGCCATTGATCTCGAAACGAATGTGATCATTCTTAATTTGAACCAAAGAGATGTGCGCTGGATCTCCCGGCTTCACCGCCGGCCCCCAAAGACTCAGCATCTGCTGTAATTCCTCGCCATGTGGGGTTACAACTCCATCCTTCACTAAAAGGCCTTTTGTTCCCATGGGAAAAGCAGTGCGCGCATAAACCAGTTGCATATCAAAATCATGGATGATTTGATAACGAGTTTGTTTCTCGATGCGTGGCGCGTTCGGCCCGATTGGCGCGGGTTTTGGCTCGACGATCGTAGCCTCGGAATCGGACGCGGGAGTTCGGGAGATCGTGGTGCGCAGAGGAGGTTCGTTCGACTGGGCAACCAACGGAAGCAGACTAGTGAAAAGAAGGAATGGGAAAAAGGCCCTACCCCGTGAAAGGATCATGGAACACCCCGGCGCTTTCGAACATTATATGCGAGACCAAGCCGGTTGATGCTGGGGGGGCGTAACTTGCTTTAGATGCCGATAGTCTCGGGGGCCGCTAGACGGGTTCCGGTCCGCGCTTTTTATGCTGCTGGCACTTGGTCATAATGGCGGAGCGCAGGCGGGAGCGAAGATCCTCAGGCAGTTCGTACAATTGCGAGTCGCGATAAATCTCGATTGTCTTTTTCGTCGTGTCGCAGACCACATAGCAGTTGTGGCACCAGGAAAGATGATTCTCCAACTCGACCTTGGTGTTATTGTCGATCACGCCGTCCAGGTAATTGGTCAGCTCGTGCAGAAATTCAGAGCATTTCACTGGTTGCCATCTCCACTGTGAACATCGCCATTCTCGCGTTTCTGGAAGAACCGACCCAACCGTTCCCGAAGTTGCAGGCGCGCCCGCAGCAGCCTGGACTTCACTGCCGGTACGCTCAACTCCAGCGCCGCCGCAGTTTCCTCGGTTGAAAGCCCTTCCACATCCCTTAGTACGAACACGGTCCGAAAACCTGGGGGGAGGCCCTGGATCGTCTTACTTAAAATCTCTCTTAATTCGGCCTGCGTGTACTGCTGCTCCGGATTGGGACTCCAATCCGCAATTTCGCGCGGAAGAGAATCGTCTTCCGTCTTGATGTCTTCATCCAGCGAAACCGTTCGCTCGGGCTTCTTGCGGCGCAACTTCATCAACGCTTCGTTGACGGCGATGCGCACCAGCCAGGTATAAAATTTCGACTGCTCCTGGAACTTCTGCAAATTCCCGTACGCCTTCAGGAACGCTTCCTGCACTACATCTTCCGCATCCTCGCGGTTTTGCGTGATGTGTTGCGCGATCCGAAAGACGTTGCGGTCGTAGCGCCGAACCAACTCTTCAAAGGCCGAGTCGTCACCTTGCTTGGCGGCTCGGACCAGAGTCAGTTCATCACTGACAGGCCCTTCTAGTTTGTTTTGGATGGCTCCCATTGTCTCGGCGATGCAGTATTTTAGTTGCGCTCAATCACGGCTTCAAGAATGATGAACTGTTATTCTACTTGGTAACCTTGCCTTTTGCCCAATCGCTTTCCGCTTCGTCCACAAGCGCCGTTGAGATAAAGTTCGGGTGATGGTTGGCACGCGCTAGAACAGGTACCGAAGCACTCTCCAACTCATCCGCAAGTGCCATATAATCAGCGTTTAGAGGGGCCTTCGAGAGCATTCGCCCGAAAAGGGTTCCGTTCCAAACTTAGAAACTACATAAGATGACGCACCAAAGCGGCACGGCGGAACAAAACGGGAAACTAAATCACGGCGAAGAGAGTGACGTTCGGCGATTGGTCGAACGTGCCGTGACTCAGGCCTTTGAGGCGAAGATCTCGCAGATGCAGGCACACGTCGTCGAACAAGTGCTTGCCGCGCTTCCTGCCCGGGAGTCATCGAGTGACGCTTCCGCAGTTGGAGTTACGCACTCCGCCCAGCAATGGTCCAGCCATCTCGTTCAAGCCGTTTCGAACATTCATGCAGGGTCCTCGCAGAAGGAAATTTTGCGCGCGCTGCTCGACGCGGGGAGCGGACACTGTTCGCGCATCGGGCTGTTCGTAGTTAAGGCGGGAACTGCGTCGGGATGGCAATCACGCGGATTCGGCGATGGAGACGACCCGGTCAAGGACTTCGCTCTCGATTTGAATGTTGGACCGTCTGCCCATACTTTTCAGTACCGTGTCGCTACGCCAGGAAACGTCGCCGAAATGGGCGCAGCGTTCGTTCAACGATTCGGTACGCCTGCAGACGAGCAGATCCTGGTGTTGCCACTGACTCTCAAAGATAAAGTGGCTGCGTTGGTTTATGCCGACGGAGGGGATAGCGCCAAACTGGATTCTGCTGCGCTGGAATTGATCGTCATCGCAACCAGCGCATGGCTGGAAGTAATTTCGCTCCGGAAGCATGCGACGCCGAAAGACGATGTAGATGGATCAGTGCCGGCGACTTCCGTTCCCGCCGAGCATGCCGCTCCGCCGGTACAAACAGTTTCTTCTTTTTCCGATCCATTCGCGTCGCACACGCCCCGGCATACTCCCGCATCTATCACGCCCGAGCTAGCGGCTGAAGTCGTGGAAGCAGTTCATGCACGAGGTGCTGCAGCAGGGGCGGCTCCGGCCACTGCGACCGATCCGCTGGCTGGACTTTCGGCCGAAGATGCCGACGTTCATCGCAAGGCACAACGCTTCGCTCGGCTGCTGGTGGATGAGATTAAGCTCTACAATCAAGCCAAGGTTGCCGAGGGCCGGCGAAACAAGGATCTGTATGACCGCCTCAAGGAAGATATCGACAAGAGCCGTGGGTCGTTCCAGAAGCGGTATGGCAGCACCGCGGCAGCGAGCGTGGACTATTTTCAGCAGGAATTAATGCGCAGTCTGGCGGAAGATGACATCTCAATTATGGGTCCTAATTTTCATTAATTAAGACTCTTTCAAATCTCTCAGGCTTTCAGGTTTGCGTGAAAAGTTAAAAGTGGTCCGATTCGTCTCCAAGTTGTTGTGCGCAACCGTTGCCGTGGTTCTCTGCGGCTTTGCTGGGATTCTGCTGGCCCCTGCGAATGCGTGGTCATCGGTTTTTTTCTCTGTTCAGAGTGAAGCAGCAAAGGATCAAGCAGCAAAAGGTCAAACCGAAACTTCTTCAGAACAATCTTCCTCTGCTGCGAGCACGAAGAAAAGCACCTCGCAGAAAAAATCTCCAGCAAGTAAAACCAGCGCCGGGAAGAAGTCTGCCTCAGCAAGCGCAACGCGCAAGTCGGTGAGCGCGCATAAGCGCCGCCCAGTTTCGCCGCGAGTACGCCGCATGCGGCAGGCCTTTGTGGAATCTGCAAGTTTACGGCCCATGGCGCAACAACTTTTGCAGGATCGCACCCCGCCGGCCTATGCTGGCGTGGAAGCCTACGCCCACGCCCACTCTAAAGAGGACGCAGGAGCTCTGGCGTGGCTGGTGCTGGGTTACGCCCATGTACTGGATAAGGATTACGCCAAGGCAATCGATCCGCTGAACCGGGCGAAACTTCATGCTGGCGATCTGGGAGATTATGTCGCTTATTATCTCGGGATTTCCTACCTCCAGACCGGACATACGGCAGAGGCACTGGTTGCCCTGGGCGATTTCGGCAAGGCGCATCCGGATTCGCTGCTCGTGCGCGACGCCGGAGTGAGTTACGCCGACGCGCTGCTGGTGGAAGGGCAATCGGCCGAAGCCGCAGTCCTGCTGGAACGAATTCGTCAGCCGATTCGCGCCGACGTGGAATTCACCTTGGGCCGGGCCTATGCGGCATCGGGAGACACGGCGAAGGCCGCGGATATCTTCGCGAATATTTATTACACCATGCCCGCAAACGGTGAGGCGGACGCCGCCTATGCCGAACTCAAAAAGTTGCCCAACGCGCCGCCTGCAACTGTCGCTCAAATGAAGACTCGTGCGGACACCCTGGTAGCGCGCCATCGTTACGCGGACGCGGCGGAAGAGTATCGCAGTCTAATCAACGACGTTACTCCCGCCGAACGTACAAAAATGCAACTGACGTTGGCGGATGCGTTGCATCGCGCAGGCAAGAACAAAGACGCCAAGCAGATCCTCACATCTTTGGACGACTCGAAAAGTGACTCCAGTTCAGGAAGTTTGAGCCCCGAATTAAATGCGCAGCGCTTGTATCTGCTCGGCCAGATCGCCTGGGCTGGGAACGATAACGATACTTTTTATCGAACAGTAGATGAGTTGCGGCAGGCCGATCCGACAAGTCCATGGCTGGAACAGGCGCTGCTCTCCGCGGCCAACCTGCACCTCGTCCATCACGAATACGATCAGGCTCTGGATGCATTCCGCGAGGCGCAACAGCGCTTTCCTAATGGCCCGCGCGCTTCCTACGTGCATTGGAAAGCGGCATGGCTGACTTTTCGGCAGGGACGTACTCAGGAAGCCAAGAAAGCTTTCGAAGAACAAATCGCGGTTTACCCTTTGGGCGGCGAAACTCCCGCGGCGCTTTACTGGCGGGCGCGG
>PLUJ01000116.1 GCA_003165455.1 Acidobacteriaceae bacterium
GGCCAAGCCGCCCGACCGGATCATCTGGACGCTTATGTTGCGGGAGCTGTCGTTCGGCTGCGGGGGCTGGGTTCTCGCGGGAGCTGCGCTGTCTGCCAAAAATGGTCGAGGACGAACCCTCGTTACGATTGGCCGGATCGTAATCGGGATCGTCGCCATTTTTTATGGCGTGGAGCACTTTATTTTTCCACTCAATGTGCCCGGAGTTCCTCTGGAGAAATTCATGCCGGAGTGGATTCCGGCGCGCATGATCATCAGTTATCTCACGGGCGTGATTCTGCTGGTTTGCGGGGCATGCATTCTGCTGGCAATAAAAACGCGAACCGCGGCGACTTATCTGGGCGCTTGGATTTTGCTGCTGGTCATTTTTATCTATGGACCGATTCTGGCGACGTCGCTTTTAGATCCAAGTACGGATGTGAAGGTGGAGGGGCTGAATTATTTTTTTGACACGCTACTTTTTGCCGGGACGGTCCTTGCGCTCGCGGGGGCGGGGCGGAAGTCGGAGTGTAAGGATACGTGAGCCGCGGTGTTGGCTGCTGCGAGAAAAGTGGGCACGGGGGCTAAAGCCCGTTTTTCATCCATGATTGTCTTAACGCGGCGCCGAAGCCCCGCTCTTCCAGCGTCGTCCTCGACGATAGTTTTCCGTTGACGCCTTAGAGCGTCAGTTATGCACGTGCGGACTTTGTGCCGGGTTGGCATGGTGCTGGGGCGGTTCCTTCACTACCTTCACTTCAAAGCGTACGGGTAAAGTTTTCGGCGGATAGCAGGCGGCATTGTCGCAGGCTTGGTATCGCAGGACTCCGTGCATCTCATATTTTCCCGGCAATACCGAGTGCAGTGGATGCACGGCCAGGGCTACGGTGAAGTCTCCGGTGTACACGCTGAGTTTTTCGTCCGGCTGAAAGGGGAACGTTAAATCCTCGCCCGCAGGATATTCAATCTTCCCCAAAATGATGTCGGTTGGAAGATCCATCTTTAAGGCTGTGGGGATCAGGAACTCCGATTTCGGCGAATTCGAATTGATGTGATAACCGGGGGGGACACGAAAATTCAGGTTCACCGTGGTGGCCTGAGATCGCTGAGCGGTCACCATCGGAACGGTGTCGACGCTCACGATTGGTGCTTTGCCGGGCATTTGCGCGGAGGCAAAACCCACCGTTGCGACAACCAGACACATGACCAAATGCAGCTTTCCAATACTGCACTGCCCGCCATTCCGCATTTTCAAAAAGTCGATCGTCATTTCTCGCGCACTAATTCGAAGCCTTCATGGGTTCAGCTGACGCCTGACTTGTGGCTGCTCGGGTGTCCAGCGCTTTCTTAATAGCATCCTCGAGTTCAGCCTTGCCGCGCAGTCCAAGGATCTTATCTACTATCTTGCCGTCGCGCCCGATCAGGAACGTTTCCGGCAATGCGGGGACGCCGCCATACTCATTGCCAACCGCTTCCTTTCCAATCAAAATGGGATAGTTTACTCCCATATCTTTGGCGAACTTACTGATGTCCTCTTTGCTGGCATCATCCATCGCTATGCCGACGATTTGCAATCCCTGTGCAGCGTACTGGTTTTGCAACTCCACGAACCATGGCATTTCGATCTTGCAAGGGCCGCACCACGTCGCCCAAAAATTGAGCAGAACGGCTTTGCCGCGGAGATCGGAAAGGCGCAGGGTTTGCCCTTCGAGCGACTGAAGAGAAAAATCTGGAGCCAGACTTGACGTTGTAAGCCTCGGCGCAATTGCCAGGCCGGAGGGACGGGCGTGGTGATAGCCGACGTACAGCATCAGCGCGACCACGAATGCGACGACGATCAGCGCAAGCGGACTACGTTTCAAGGTGCCACTCCATTCCAGGTTGTTTCTTCTTCATTCAACAATCTTCCAGATAACCTACAAAGCAAATCGATTCAAGAACGAAAGCCAATTCGAAATCAGCGTAAACCGGCCAATCACCAACATAACTCCAAGGGCGATCAGCAAACCGCCGCTCGCCACTTCGACAGCGTGCATGTGCGAACGAAATCGGCTATAGAACTTCAGAAAGCGCTCCACGCCGAGCGCCGTCAGCAAGAACGGCACCGCCAGCCCCAAGGAATAAATGGCCAGCAGGATCATGCCCTTCGACAAAGTATCCTGCGCGGCGGCAAGGGTAAGGATGCCGGCAAGGATGGGGCCAATACAGGGCGTCCAGCCGAAGGCGAAGGCGAAGCCGATAACGAAAGCGCCGATCGGCGTGCTGCCTCCCTTTAACTCGTGCAAGCGGGTATCCGAATAGAGCGCTTTAATTTTCAGGATGCCGGTGAGGTGAAGCCCGAACAGAATAATGACCACCCCCGCCACAATCGCGAGCGTGTGTTTGTACTGGGCCGCGATCTGCCCGATCTCGCTGGAAATCGCGCCCAGCGTGATGAACACCACGCTGAAGCCGAGAATAAACCCCACCGAGTTTGTCATCACCCGCCGCATCAGGCGCCCCTGCGATGACTTCAGTTCGTCCACTCCCGCGCCGGAAATCAGCGACACATATCCGGGCACCAAGGGCAAAACGCAGGGAGATAGAAAAGAGATGAGCCCGGCGAAGAATGCGGCGATCGGCAGGGGGAGGCTCGACATGCGTCCTTATTGTACCTGTGGGAATCGATTGCAGATCGGTGATTGTTGGTCGATGATTGAAATGTTGCTATGGCCCGATGATTAGATCGGCAGCCATATGCCATCAATCGACAATCCCGACCGACAAGTCAGACCGACAAATCAGACCGACAAATGATAAGACGCTTGGCGCGGCATTTAGTTGCAGTCCCCCGCGAACGTCCCCGTTGCCTTACTTGACGGGCGTTTCCGCCGGATGCTGAGTCTGTTGATGGTGCCCTTCATTGGTTTCATTCGCTTCAGAGCCCGATTCAGCCAGCAATTTCCTCATGAAACCGTAGGGAACGGAAGCCTTGAGCACTGCGCGGCTACCCTCTTGCTTGACTTGAATACTTTCGAAGAAGGTTTTTATGTCCTTGTCCGCGCCATGCACTCCTGCGGCGCTTTCGGCGGAATGGGTGAGAGCTGCGAAGACGTTCACTTTATCGATGATCGCGCGCGCATCTTCCGGATTTTGCGTGAACGCTTCGGCGCGCAGTTCAATGGCCTCTGGCCGCAGGTGAAGCGGGCTGAGTACACTGCCGGAGACTACAACGGTCGCCGGCGTTTCCAGTCCAAAGCTCAACGCAGTTGGGCTGTTTCCCGGAGGTTCAATTCGCGCGACCAGCCACGCCAGGCTGGCGAGTTGGACGTGTTTGTAGTATTGCCGCAAAAGGGCAGGACCACCGAACGGCGAAGCCAGCCGCTTGGAATGGTCGATCATCCCGCGGATCACCGCCGGGTCGTCGTGGTTCGAAACAGCCACCGAGTCGGCGCTGAGCAAGGCAACTCGGAGGGTGCGACCTTCCACTGGCACGGTAAAGATATCAATCCCATGGTAGCTTTCAACCCCCTGGGCAATCTTCCGCAAATAGGTGGAAAGGCGCTCGCTCTCAAATCTGCCTTCCAGCACTTCAGAGAATCGCGGCTCGGGAGCCGAACCGCCGGTTCCTCCGCCGGGCCAGTTGGCGGGGTAATGGACAGCGAAGGCAGCTTTATCCAGATCGCGCTCGAACTCGAAGCCTGTTTCGCGAACAAAGCGCTCGTATTGAGGATCGTGGCTCACGGCAGGCAGATCTTTGCCTCCTGCCGCGCGGCGAGCCCATTCGACATTCACATAGAAGTACGCGTCCGCGCCAGGTAATAGACGGGCCGGTTCAGGAGGAGCGCGCTTGCGCAGTTGGACGGCCAGGATAATCGCGATCGCGATCAGAACTACCGTCAATACGATGGGGAAGGTACGCCGAATTCGCATGGAATGCGCTGAACGCTGACCATCATATCATTTGGACTCCGTATTATTTCGAATCTGTTTTCGCGGTTCGGCAATCGCGGTCCGTATGCGACGCAGCGGCTGCAAGGTGACGGTTGCAGGAAATTTAGTGGTTGTGATAACTTACCTAATTGTCCCGGACATCTGGAAGGGATTAGGGGTATACTTGTGCCTGCGGGCGCTCCCCCATGCTGGCGTAGCTCAGTCGGTAGAGCACCTGATTTGTAATCAGGGGGTCGGGGGTTCAAATCCCTTCGCCAGCTCCAGGCATTGATTATCTGGAAACGAGAATCTCGACACGAGAATCTAAAAACGAAATCAGAAACGAATCCGGACGCGTAATTAACGAAGCTCCGGCAGGCAGCAGAAGTCGGCAAGTGGCGGCGCAACAGGTTTTTCCAACGCACTCTATTCGGAGCGGTATCCGGCTTGTAGTGATCTTCGCGCGGTAGTCCGTCGCGCGATTCTTGGTTTCCCTGG
>PLUJ01000232.1 GCA_003165455.1 Acidobacteriaceae bacterium
GAACTTTCATTGATGTTCGCGATCCAACTCAGTCATAGTCGGTCCCGGTTCGCTCCAGCGCCTCAGCTACGTCGATGCGCGGGGTTGTGGCAAGGCTGCCGAGACTCCGCTGTCGAACCACCTGGCGAACCACGTAGTGCGGACGCCCCTTCGCTTCTTCGTACACCCGCCCTATGTACTCCCCGATGATTCCAAGAAAAAACAGATTTACCCCGGAAAGAAATGTGATCACCAGGATTAACGCTGTGAAACCCTGTGGCGCGTGCAACCAAAATTTCACATACAGCGAGTAAATAGAATAAAGAATTGACACCCCAGTAGCCGTCGCCCCGAAGATTGCCGCAGCGCGCAGTGGCACAATGGAAAAAGCAAAAATCCCATCCGATGCCAGCTTGAGCAACCGCAGCGGGCTGTATTTCGTACGGCCCGCACGCCGCGCCGCGCGTTCAATGGGAATCCCAATCTGGCGAAAGCCCACCCACGTCCTCATGCCACGGAGGTAGCGATGGTGCTCCGGCATCCTCCTGATCTCTTGCACCACGCGACGTGACATGAGTCCGAAATCGCCCGCATCGAGCGGCAACTGAATCGAGGAGAGGGCGGTCAGCAGTCGGTAGAAAAGGTAGTAGCAGGCACGCAGCCACCAGGACTCCTTGCGGTTCACTCGTCTTACATACACCACGTCATAGCCTTGCTGGTAAGCCTCCAGCAGCGTAGGCACCGCTTCTGGAGGGTCCTGCAAATCTCCATCCATAAGGACGGCCACGTCACCGGTTACATGGTCCAGCGCCGCGGTGAGGGCTGTCTGGTGCCCAAAATTCCGTGAGAGCGCAATCACCACCAACCGGGCGTCCTCCTCCGCGGCGCCTTCGAGGAGCTCAAGCGTTCGATCTGAACTGCCATCGTCCGCCAAAACGATCTCGTGGGGGCCTCCCGGAATGCTATCGAGCACCGCCCGCGTTCGGCGCAGCAGTTCCGGCAGCACCGCCTCCTCGTTATAGACCGGGATGGCGAGGGAAACTCGCGGCTGTTTACTCACTTCCGCAGACCTCCTTCGAGATAGGGACAAAACCCAGCGCGCGATAGCGTCACCGGAAGCATCGTGAGCTCAGCCGAGAAAAGTCAACCAGCTGAACCGACCAGCGGCGTCGGCTCAGGGCTGCAGTCCGAAACGACCGACCGACGGCTGATGCCGAGCATTGCGACTTGATCACTTTACCAGTAATCTTCAATCCGTGAAATCGCCTTTTATGTTGTGCCATCAGGTTTTTTTAGGGGCGAAGTTCTTGCTGGCGTCGCGGAGCACATCGGCGAAACGAAGTGCGATTTGCGACCAGTCGTAACGTGCCGCCGAAGTTGCGGCGGCCTGCTCATAAGTCCTGCGTGTCTCCGGTTCTCGCAAGAGCCGGATAATGGCATTAGCGAAACACTTCGCACCGTCAGCGATAATAACGTCGCGGCCGTCGGTTACATTTAATCCCTCCGCGCCAATTGAGGTGGAAACCAAAGCCTTCGCCATAGCCATTGCTTCGAAGATCTTGAGCCGCGTCCCGCCCCCGATTCGCAGAGGCACGATGACCACCGTCGCTGATCGCAAATAATCGGCAATCGAGGGCACAGTTCCCGTAACTTCGATGGAGGCCGAAACCAGGCGACGAACCCGCGCGTGGGGATTACGACCCACAATCTGAAAGTGCGCGTTAGGAAATTCGGCCAGCACCGCCGGCCAGATATCAGCGCAGAAATATTCCATTGCATCGATATTGGGTTCCCAATCCATCGAACCAGTGAACAAAACTACCGGCGGATCAGGCGAAACCGAAGGTGAAGCTTGATAGTGCTCCGTATCGACTCCAGTGGGGACAACAGTGATAGGACAGCCAGGAGCCAGCTCTAACATCGCGGCGCGATCAGTTTCAGAAACCGCAATCATGTGGCTAAATCTTCGCAACGCTCGAGCTTCGTAAGCCGCCATCTTCCTTGCTTCGATCAAGTAAGAGAGCTTGACCCAGAAAGATCTTTCGGTTTGGGCCATGCGCCGCCAAAGCATGGTTTCGACGTTATGTTGGAAAAGAACGACCGCCGTGTGCGTCGCTTGATCCGGAAAGTTCGATGAAGCGGAGAGAAAATCGCAAACCGCGACGTCCAGCTTCCCGTTATTGAGCCATTCGGCTACAACGCGGCCTACTCTGAAGTCGGTGAACTTTCTCACCGCATAGGGCGCCGCAGACGGGATGCGGAGAATGTAATCTAACGACTGGGCCAAGGTGCCCTCCGGGCCAGCCACGTGGATCGTTTGAGCGCCTGGCAGTTGCTGAGTGATTGCCCCTTCATACTCGGGATCACGACGTCCCCCGTAGTAGGAAAGCAAAGTCACCTCGTGTTGTTTTGCCAGATGCCGGAGGATGTTAAAAGATCGGATCTTGCCGCCGGTATCGACTGGCAAGAGCTTTCCTGCTTTAACCCATAGTATTTTCATTTGAGGCTATCAGCATATCCCTGCGTAAGCCGTGCAGGCCGTTTGGCTGAAGCGATTTCTGCATTTAGAAGTCCACTACGAAATAGGGTTCTACGATAGGAGTTCGGCCGGCATCCATGGCTTCGAGCTTTCGACGATGACTGTTTCGACATAACTCAAACCCAAACCGCTGATAGGGCTCATTCAAAATCATTCCTGTCTCAGTGGGCAGAGCACCGCCTTCGCATGCCAAAGCGCGTGTGTGTTTGAAGGTGTATGAGATTAGTGGCGCACCACCGCGCAACGTGGCGCATCTGGCGTGCAGACAATATAGAATCCTAGCACGAAGGAGACTTGGATTGGCAGAATGGAACGATCGTTATCGGCGCTTGCGTACTATGAGTACAAAAGAGCTTGCCGACCGACTGCGGCAGCAAGCGAACGCTCGCTTGGACTTCCTTCGCTACCAAGTTGGTATGGGCTTCGAGCCGCTCCTCAAGAGGAAATCCTCCGGCTTGCGGGAACCGCAATTTTTTTTTGCGGTCGATTCCGTCCCGGCCTTATGCGCACGATTGCAAGAGATTTTTCCCACAGAATGCGGGCGAATTATCAATCGCGCCGAACGGATCTGTCGGCACCGCTTCGATCTGCTTGGCTACAGAGACTTGGATTATGGTCAGAAGATCGACTGGCACACCGATCGCGTTCACGGCAAGAGAGCTCCGCAGAAGCCTTGGTTCAAGGTTCACTACCTTGATTTCGCCGAAGTGGGAGATAGTAAGGTGACATGGGAACTGAACCGGCACCAGCACCTGGTGACGCTGGCCAAGGCGTTCCGAATAACAGGGGAACAGAGATTCGCCAACGAGTTATTCTGCCAATGGAAGGATTGGCATGCGCAAAATCCATATCCCATGGGCATCAACTGGGCAAGCAGCCTGGAAGTTGCATTTCGCAGTCTCGCCTGGCTCTGGGTCTATTACTTGATGGGCGGCCCAGCAGCAATGTCAGAAGAGTTTCAACACGAATTATTTCGGGGGCTGGCACTCTCGGGCCGGCACATCGAATGTCATCTCTCCACGTATTTTTCCCCGAACACGCATTTGCTGGGAGAGGGCGCTGCACTCTTCTTTCTTGGTACTCTCTGCCCACAGGTGAAGCATGCCGAGCGTTGGCAGCAGCGGGGATGGGAGATTCTTCAGCAAGCCGCTGATCGCCAGGTTCGGCACGATGGCCTGCACTTCGAGCAGTCGATTTACTATCACGTCTACGCCCTGGACTTTTTTATTCATGCCGCCGTGCTGGCGTCAAAGAACGAAATTCCTATCCCCGATCGATTTAACAGAACGATCGAAAGGATGTGTGAAGCGCTTTGTATTCTGGGATGCTCCGGACCAGTGCCCAGGCTTGGCGATGATGATGGCGGACGACTATTCGACGCTGAGCGCAATCAACAGACCCATCTGCTTGATCCCCTGGCTGTGGGGGCCGTCGTGTTTGGACGAGGTGATTTCAAGAGTGTTGCTGCGGGACCACGAGAGGAACTGCTTTGGCTCTTGGGCGAGTCCGGTCTAAATGAGTTCCAGCAACTGCCGCGCGTCCCTTGTTCGAATGGTTCGACGGCTTTTGAAACCGGCGGACTCTACATACTAGTGTCTGACGGATTGGGAGGGCGATTGATCGTCGATGCCGGTCCTCAAGGCGCGGATACAGCGGGCCATGGTCACGCTGATGCCCTCAGCATCACTGCAAGCATCGGTGGCCATCCGCTACTTATCGATCCTGGCACGTTCGAATATGTAGGAATCACTCCTTGTGAGCGCAATCGTTTCCGAGGCACCAGGGCGCACAACACGCTGGTGGTCGATGGACTGGATCAAGCTGAACCAAAGGGACCTTTCAGTTGGGTTCATGTGCCAAACATTCAACAAGAGAAGTGGATAAACGGAGAAACGTTCGATTTGTTTGTGGGCAGTCATGACGGATATACCCGATTGCCGGACCCGGTTGTGCATCGCCGTTCTGTGTTCTCACTCAAGTCGAAGTTTTGGCTCGTGCGTGATCAGGCTCTGGGAAAAGCGAAACATCAACTCGACTTATATTGGCACGTGGATCCCAAACTAATGCCGATAGATCAGAGCCAACCTGTGTTCCGAGGTGCCGGCACCGGCTTATCCATTTTGGCGCAAAGGGGTCATGGATGGTCGCAAACTATTACCTCGGACGCTTGCGCGCCCGCTTACGGCCGGAAGGAGTCGCATAACGTGGTGTGTTTTAGCAAAACCGTTGATTTACCGGCAGAGTTTGTCACGTTGTTGCTTCCGGTGAGCGATAGCGGCTTGTGCACGGCTAGGTTTGACCGTGACAGTTCCTCTTCCAGTGAGTCCGCCGTCTACTATCGTTTCAGCACACCGCAGGAGGAACACCACATCGTGTTCGGGCGAGGGGATCCATGGACGATTCTTCCATGGAGCAGTGACGCCGAATTTTTTTATTGGGGACAGAGGCGGGACAAGCCACATCGCGTGCTCATATGCTGCAATGGAAGCTATGTTGAATCGAACGGGCGGCAAATCATTTCTTCACAGCGGAAGGTGTCGCGTTCTGAAGTAGTGAGTATTGAAGGCGAGGTACGAGTGATCTCCGGCGACCCGCAAATGTTAGTGAATGACGAAGCCTTCGGCATGATTTCTTTCGAAATAGGTGCGTCCTAACTGTAGCTTGTCTAGTGCAACTGCGTGCAACCAAGTCGACCGCATATGAGGAGTAAAGCTGCAGCAATGCCCAGGGAGAAAGCGCCGGTTTTCGTGGTGGGTTGTCCACGTTCGGGAACAACTTTGCTTTACAACATGCTTCTGTCCGCTGGAGGTTTTGCGGTTTACCTGGCCGAGTCGAATGTATTCAATTTGCTGGTCCCGCGATTCGGGGACTTAAGCGTCCGAGCGAACCGGGAGAGGCTGATGGATGCATGGCTGCAAAGCCAGTTATTCCGGGCTTCCTATTTGAATGCTGAGGAGATCCGGGCCAAGATTCTGGAGGACTGCCGGAATGGCGGCGACTTTCTTCGCATCGTGATGCAAGAGATTTCCACCGTCCAGGGAGCGCAACGCTGGGCAGATAATTCTCCAGAGGAGTTGCTCCACGCGCCTACCATCAAGAAAAACCTGCCAGACGCCCTCTTCATCCACATGATTCGCGATGGGCGGGATGTTTCACTATCTCTAGACGCCCGTCCCCACAGGTGGGTGCGGCCTTTTCCATGGGATCGCCAAAACAGTCTGCTGGTGGCCGGCGTCTTCTGGGAATGGGTCGTGCAAAGCGGCAGGCGGCATGGCGCCAGCCTGGGTGCTGATTACATGGAGGTGCGCTTCGAGGACTTGCAGGCCGAACCTCGTGCGACCCTAAAGAGAATCGGGGAGTTTATTCGACACGACCTTGATTATGATCGCATATTGCAAGTTGGAATCGGGTCCGTACGGGATCCGAATACCTCGTTTAAAGGTGATTCGGGAAGTCCGGTGGGGCGGTGGAAAAAAAAGATGACGCCGGAAAAGCTCGCAATGTTTGAGGAACTCGTGGGCTCTACTTTGGAAGATTTAGGCTATGGGTTAGCAAGCGAAGATTCGGTGAACCCGTTTGCCGCGTTGCGACTGAGGAGTTTTTATCGACTTTATCTGGATGCGAAATTCTTGTTCAAGAATTCGCTTTTCGGGCGGTTCTATCTGGGACCGTTATCTGGGCAGCAGATCGACGCCACAACCATTGCAACCGATCCAGCGTCGGAGCCTGCGCAGGCTCTGGAGTATTAGCGAACACGCTAGCAAACATGCAAAGTGGTTTAGTCTTCGCGTTCCAACATGAATCTGCGCAGGCGGTCGTATAGGGAATTGCCGAGTATCTGATGGGAGGCGGACTGGAGCATATTCCGAAGCTGAGGGCGCCACAGTCGTCGCCCGGCGCAAAAATCCTGAAAAGTAGGGAACGGAACTCCACGCATAACCGCGATGNNTCTCGCAAGTTGGAATGGATCGCTGGAGGGACGGTTTACAGCGATACGACTGCAGGCGATACTGTGATAGCCTGCGCGGCGTCCGACTGCGGCGATGTTCGCACTCCATCTTCCCCCGGGGCATGAAAAGTGATGCACGGGGCCGCCGATTATTCCTTCTAACTGGGTTTTAGCTTCGGCCATTTCGCGATTTAGCTCCGCCGTAGAGAGATCACTCAAATAGGGATGGGTCATGGAATGGCATCCGATCTCAAATCCGGCGTCGTTCAGCTCCCGAACCTGGTGCGGTGTCATGTAGCCGGAACGGCCGAGAAAACCCAAGGTGATGTAAAAGGTGGCGCCGAAGTTGGCCTGTCGCAGGATTGGCGCCGCGACCGTGAGATCAGTTTCGCAGCCGTCGTCAAAGGTAATAACGACACCACCGGAAGTTGTGTTGCCGAGCGCGTCCGAAACGGAAATTCCTCGCATTCCGGCGCTTCGTAGGTAATTGATCTGGTCTCGGAACTGCAGCTCCCGGACTGCGTAACGCATATAGCCCGGCTCGCTCTGGCAGAGCGGACGCCCTTCCACCTCAAGCTCGTGATACATCAAGTAAACGATGGCGTCGTCCCGCATGAGAGTGTCTTCAGAATAGCCTTCGAAGATGAGACTTGACGGCAGCAGGCGTTGTGATGCCGAGCTTGTCGATAACTTTCTTGCCAGCTTTCAGGAAATTCCGCAATTTGTCGGATTGCGCCTGGCGAGCGCCGAACTGAGTGGCCAGTTCTGGCGAGAGATCGCCGCTCGAGGGTAAATGCAGATCCTTCTTGAGGCCCCAATACTCGCCCTTGGTCAAAGCATTCAGAACTTCTGTACGATTTACCAACTCGCACTGAATTTCGGTGAACAGTCCGCGAAACTGCCGCTTCCAATGTAGGTCTTGTCCGTAAAAGGCGCCCATCCCAGGTCGCCGGGCACGTAAACGTTGAAGCAATTCAAACGTTGCCGGCCGAGGCGCATAGCGGCCATCGTATTTTGTATTCCACGCTTCGATCCCGCCCGGAAGAACAGAAAAGGTTTCGATCCAGGGAAACATCGAGTCTTTGGGATGCGCAATTACCGCGATACCATCGTGGTCTTCAATGTGGCGAATTATCTTTTGAGGATCTTGGGTATCCGCCAATGCTGTACTGCCATAGCCCAAAATGTGCATCCGTTGTTCACATCCATACTCCAGGCCGCTGAGGAACAGGAACTGGTCATCGGACAAGGAGGCGCACTCATTAATGTAGTCTGAGATTTTGCATTCATCGAAACTGTCCGCATGGTCGGTGATGCTCACAACCGAACAGCCCAAATCGGCGAAAATGCTCTTCAGTTCATCGAGTGTAAACTCGCCATCTGAATACGTNNAACATGAAGCGCGGCTTTCATGGGCTATTTTCTCATTTCGAGCGCTGTTCCCAAGTCTGCCTTAGCAAGCTAATCCAGTCTCCCAACTCAGGTAGAGGGTCTTGCCACATGAAATTATCATGGAACGTGCCCAAGTTCAGCCCAAGTTCAGAGAGCAGCGTGGGAAGGGGGCGAGGAAACTTGCCAGGATATCGCGATGGGCGGCCTTTCCAAACTTCGACAAGATGGCGAAAATCGCCGACCAGCCAGCGGCATTTAATGCCCACTTTGTAAGGGGGTGGAGGGTCGACATCTCCGAATTCCGCAATATGAGCCACAAGCGCGGGAAAATCTACACCCGCGTAACAAGCCAGCGGCAAGGAGTGCCAAAACCTTCCGTTGATTTCCAGAAAGACAGGCTCATTATTCTCAGGGAGGCGAAATTCGATCATGGCCACGCCGTGCCAATTGAGAGCCCGCAGCATGGCTAGGCTGCTTTCGCGAATCCGGGGAACGGGCAGGATGCTCTCGCGCAACGCGCTGCCTGACCCCGTGGGATGTACATCGCGGATGCGACGATGAGCAAATTCGGCGCGAAGCTCGCCATGATTCATGAGAGCGAAATATCCCGTTCCAGTGCCCTCGACGAATTCTTGGAGGAGCACCACCGAAGAGTTTCGCCGAATTTCCTCGAACGCCGCTATCATTTCAGCGGCATCGCGGGCGTAAGTAGGCCGCCCCGTTGCCCGCATGGCTCCTTGGGCCGAAGGAGATTGCTCATGAGAAGTCGTGGGCTTGAGAACGGCAGGAAACTGAAACTCTCCCGAAATTTTCCTGACCTCTTCAATGCTGCTGGCTGAATATGTTTTGGGGATCTGAATGCCTATCGATTGCGCGAGTGCCGTGGTTTGACTCTTATCAACCGCGCGGAGCAGATCGACATGCGACGGTAGAACAAAGCGTGCGTGCACTTCCGACAGGCGTTCCCGAGAAGCAGAAATCAACAAAGTAGTCGCTTCCGTCATTGGCAGCACGAGCGTGCCGCTCTGCTTGCCGGCTTCGGCCACGACATCTGTCAGAAATTTAGCGGGATCGCTTTGCGGGGAGGCGTACTGAAAAGTGCCAGAACAGTAACGCGACCACCCAGACTTCGACCATGCTCGCGATTCCCCAACCCAAACGGTGTGGCCGCGCCGGGCAAGCGAACGCACACAAGCAACCGCCTGATTCTGATCTCCATCAAGAACCAGAATTCTCATCACTTCGCTTCCAAAATACTTATTCCACTCGATCCATCGGCCAAACTGCAACATTCTGCGCAAAGCGAAAGTGACGCTGGGAGGAGAAATGCAAGGTGACTCTGCCGAAGCCTATACCAACAAGCGTCCTTGGAATATTCTACAACCTAAGGCTACTTTCATCTGCTGTTGGAGAATCGCTTTGTTTCAGCCGGCTTCGAGCCGTTGGACCAATCTCTCGGAAGTGGTTCCAGAGACAAGTCGACGCACCGGCGTCTTGTTGATGACCAATACTCTTGAGGTTGGAGGGAGTGAGCGCCAGTTCGCTACGTTGGTTGAGTCTCTAAACCGCGACAAGTTTGATGTTCATCCTGCTTGCTTGCGCAGGATTGGAGGGCTAACCGCAAGATTGGGCGATATTCCTGAATTTCCTCCGGGAGGTAGACTGCTTGGGCTCCAGGCACAGAGAGCGCAGTTAGAGATGGTGCGTAGCATGCGTCGCGACCAAATCTCGGTAGCGCACGCTTTCGATTTCGTANNGCTGATTCCAGCAGCCAGAATGGCGAGAGTGCCGGTTATAGGGAGCCATCGTCAGCTAGGAGATCTTCTCACCAATGCCCAATTTCAGGCGCAGTATTGGGCGTTTCGGTTATGTCATCGCGTGGTGTGCAACTCCGAGGCAGCCGCCGCGAGTCTACTCGCAGCCGGATTACCTGAACGTAAAGTGGAAGTCATTCCCAATGGTCTGACAGAGCAGGCATTCGCAGAATGTGTTCCCTCGCTTCCGCGCAAACCTGGCATCGTGCGCGTTGGCATGATTGCGAGAATGAATAGCGAAGCGAAAAATCATACCGCGTTTTTAAAGGCGGCCGCGCAACTTCTAAAGGAATGCCCTGTGGTTGAGTTTGTTCTAGTTGGCGATGGTCCATTGCGCCCGGGATTGGAGGCGATGGCGAGGGAATTGGGAATCAAGGAGAAAGTTCTATTCGTTGGAGAGCGGCACGACATTGCAGCTATTTTAGCCGGCGTGGACGTGAGCGTTCTTATTTCATCATCGGAGAGCATGTCCAATGTGATCTTGGAATCGATGGCGGCAGGGATTCCCGTTGTCGCGACGAATGTGGGAGGCAATCCGGAATTAGTGAAGGACGGGGAGACTGGCCTGCTCGTGCCCGCGGGCGATGAAAAGAAATTAGTCGAAGCTCTCGTTCGTCTTGTGCGGGATCCCTCGACACGGGCCGAATATGCCATCCGCAGCAAGAAGTTAGCGCGATCTCGCTTTCACATTGTCGAAGTCTGTCATCGCTTCGAGGAACTGTACCTGAGTGTATGCAACCGAGCTAAGAAGTAAGTTCCCCGTCAAACTGCGGAAGGTCGTTTACAAGATGCGACCACGATTCTGAAATACTCCCTACAAGCGCGAGCGCTTGCTCAGCCCAACCGCGCTTACGCCGGCAGAAAGCAAATCGCTCACGCCGGCTAACCAGCTGTCGAACTCCAATGGGGTTCTTCCGGTCGTATCGATGAAACGAGGAAGCAGCAGCGGTTGGCTGCTCACCGAGGCCAATCCAGGATCGCAGGTTGTGGCGGAAACGACGCCCAGTTCGGCGAGCCAAGGCAGAAACATCAAATCGTAGTCCCCACTGGGATAGCAAAAGTGAGTGGGACACGTGTTTGTCATGCCCTGGAGCAGATCCCGATTTTCGCGGATTTCCCTTTCGAAAAGAGTACGATCCCGTGGAGTGCGGTGGCGGTGAGTGTGAAGTTCGAAACGAATCCCAGCGGTTGCGAGTTCTGCAATCTCATGGGCGTTCATCAGTTGCAGGATACGCGAATGCAACAACTCCTGGTAATCGAGGTCAAGCAGGTGAGCCAATTCGGCGGCGACTTCATTTTTTTGTTCGGTGGAGAGTTGTTCTTGATCAGCGAACGCGACCATTTGCCCGACGGCGTTCTCACGATCTTCCGTTGTATCCAAGGCTACGTTTTCCTTCATTCCGACGGAAGAAAAGCCGTGCAGAACCGTTGCGCGCCTCTTCCACAGCATGTAAGAACAAATTAGATAAAAAATCGGCATTGGACGAGAGGAGTAGTGTGTCGTTTGATAGACAGTTGCGGGGAACTCGTATTCTTTTAATATTTGATAGGTGATCTTGTAAAAGTCATAAGTGCCATCGTCGAACGTCAAAGCTACGCTACGCGGTGGAAGGTCGTTGCTTCGCAAGCGATCGAGTCCTTCTGCTAACGGGATAACGTGATATCCGCCCTGCTTCAGCATTTCGAATCGTTCCCGAAGCCTGCTCGGAGCAAGAAACTGAGCGGGACGCCACAAGTTCTCCTCGTCGAGCGCGAGGCTGTGGTAGCAGAGAATAAGAAGGCGGCGCTGCCGCCATCGACTGTCGCGCACGTGTTCGAAAACACCAGCCTTTTTCAGTGCACCCAGTAAATTGTCACGGACTCTCTTGCGCATTGTCAGTTTGGAGCCTAATCTAGTCGCGGATTTCTCGTCGGGAAACCATCCTAGGAAGAACGCGTACACATTGCGGAGGTTGCCAACGAATCGCTCGATTTTCCGAGCAAGGAAGAGTCGCGATCCACGAACACGCGAAACCATAATTCCAGATTGAGCAGTCTCCATATTCGATTGGAGTTATCACGGGTTCGGGCGCGATGTTCCGCAAAGAGCTGGTGTATTGTGTTTTTCCGAAAAAGATTGCGCTGCATGCTCCTTGGTTCAGTGAGCAGAGTTTCCAGGTCTTTAAGTTGCTCTCCGGCCAGCCATCCGGACCACGGCGTGGGGAAACCCATTTTCTTTCGATAGATAATCGAATGCGGCAGCAGATCTTCCACAGCGGACTTCAAAATTTGTTTCCCGTCTAGTCCTTTACAGGCATAGGACGAAGGAATTCCTGCGGCGAATTCCACCAAAAAATGGTCGAGGAAGGGCACCCGGCTCTCAATTGAGGCCGCCATGCTCATCTGATCCTGTTTCATCAGCAACTCCACCAGGTAGGTATTAATGTCAGTGTAGAGTAAGCGCTTCAGCAGACTTCCGGAGGAACGCTCCCACACAGCCATGGAGCCGGCGTAAGCGGATTTTCCGTCGGTCTGGAGATCGGAGGTTAATAACTGCCGCTGGTCGGCTGCCGAGAAAGCGGAGTAAAAATTATCAAAGTAGAAGGAAGGCCACGAGTCTCCGTCGCGGCCCAGGCACGTGTGTTCGAGTTTTCTGCGTAGACTGGCGCCAAGCTTGGCGGAGTGAATTTGCTCGCGCACAAAAGCTCGAAAACTACCTGGAGTTAGACTGCGATAAGCGGAGTCCATGCGCGAGTTCCAGACCGTCCAAGCATATCGGGTGTAGCCTGCCAGTGTTTCGTCGCTCCCCTCTCCAGTTAGCACGACGGNNACGCGGGCGAGTTTTGCGAGGTGGTACAGAGCCACACTCGATGGCCAACAGACAGGCTCATCCTCGTGCCATATGACTTTCGGCAAACTCTCGAAAAACTGCTGCCGCGTGACCTTAACCTCATGGTGCTGCGAGCCGATGTGTTCTGAGACAATCTTGGCATAAGGGAGCTCGCTATAGGCCTGCTCGGCATATCCCACCGAAAATGTCTGAATGGGTTCGCGCCGACTCTTCGCAGTTAGCGCGGCGACAGCGCTCGAGTCTAATCCTCCACTTAGAAAGACTCCCAAGGGCACATCGCTCATCAAGTGGGAGGAGACAGCATCTTCCAGCAACTCACGGTAACGGCGTACGTAGTAGGTGCGATCACGAGGTTGAGAATCTTCGGCAACTGACAAATCCCAATAGCGGTGGATTGCCAACCTACTATCAGCCGTGATTTCAAGAGTGTGACCGGCCGGGAGTTTGCGAATATCAGAGAAGAATGTTTCCTCTCCCGTAACGTAGCCGAACGCCAGGTATTCAGCCAGTATGTTCGAATTAAATTCTGCGCGAACTCCCGGGTAAGCCAGCAGGGCCTTGATCTCAGATCCAAACAAAAAGGTGCCGTCTTGGAGGTGGTAGTAGAAGGGCTTGATCCCAAGACTGTCTCGGGCGGCGAAGAGCTTATGCTGGCGTTTGTCCCAGATGACGAACGCGAACATGCCGCGCAGGTGCTGGACGCAGTCCGGGCCGTACTCCTCATAAAGGTGGACAATGCTTTCCGTGTCGCTGTGAGTGCGATAGGTGTGACCCTGGGTGAGCAGTTTTTTTCGAAGTTCGACGTGGTTGTAAATTTCGCCGTTGAATACGATCCAGATGGAGCCGTCTTCGTTGCAAATTGGCTGATGACCAGTCTTGATGTCGATGATGCTGAGGCGCCGCATAGCGAGAGCGGCATCGGAAACTAGAGTTCCCGCGTCATCAGGACCGCGATGCACGATCTGCTGATTCATTTCAAGCAGATTTGTTTCGAGCAACGCGACATCTTCGGCGCGCCGCCCGGTCCCGTAGTGAAAGATGCCACAGATGCCGCACATATCAATACTCGCCTGCCGGCGCGAGAGCGCGTGCCATCACCGCTTCCGCGACCCCATATCCCAAGTTGTCCTGAACGTCCCACGTTACTTGGAATCCGGCTTCCCGGAGGCGCTCAAAAATCTGTGTTTTGTGGCAGGGTGCACAATCGCCGTGGTACTCAAGAGCAATTCGCCGAATGTTTCGAAACACATCTGGAGAGGCCGACATAAGCACTTCATACTCACTGCCCTCAATATCCATCTTGAGCAGGTCCACCCGGTTCAAATCGTATTCTTGAAGCAGCTGAACTAGAGTTTTAGCCTGCACTTGAATTCCGGACGCTGATTTTTGGGGCGGGACCATCGCACGCCGTTGACTCGGGGAGGCATCGTTGACCATGACACGGATTCCGCCTCCACCAGCGACGGCGTAATTCAGACACATGATTCTTCGAGCTAGCTGATGCTCGCTGACCGTCTGAAGAAGGCGCTCGAAGGTTGCAGGAAAGGGCTCAACCGCAAAGATTCTCGCTTCCGGTGCCTGCCGTGCTGCATAGAGGGCGAATAATCCCACGTTGGCGCCAATATCAAGAATGACGTGGTCGGAAGCTTCGACGCGATAAACTCGCCGCAAAAAAATCTGCCAAAAAGTCTTAACGTCCGTTATTTCCTCGAGATGAATACATTGTCCGCTTCGCAGATGCAGAACACCAGGATACGCCAGCTTGGAAAATCCCAAGTAAGCGCTTGTGATCTGAAGCCACTGGGAGGTCTCCGCAACGCAACGGAAAATTTCCGGGGCGCGGCTGGCGTTTTTTAGAAGGTCGAATGCTTTGACGGCCATGCGACAGAGTATCCTTGTTTCCTCAATCAGAGTTACGTCATTGGAGATTTACTCGGTTGAGTTTCGCCATTGAAGAGGATCCATGTCTTCTTTGGTGAGAAACTGGAGGCCGTGCAGAAAAGAAAAGCATCTGCCCCCGAATCATAGCAGAGCAGNNACTAGTGGCGCGGCCCATGCCCTCACCGGTGTGGCATAAACTAGATCACACCTTTGGTGGCGGCTTCGACAAGATCGATGTCCGCGCCGATGTCCTTGTCGTCAGTTGCGGCGCCGGCGTATTTTGAGGAACCCTTGCACCCAGCGTCTTTCTGCTTGCAAAGCCGAAATTCGTTGAGGCCTGTCCCCTTTGCAAACCCAACCTGTCCAATGTTCTTGGGGAAGAAGTTACCGGGAGGCCACGAATCGAATCCGTCGATGATGACATTGTGAGTGAACGTGACCGAGTCAAAGCAGTGTCTCAGGATTCCCGCTGGACCCTGCTTGTCAGGCTGGAAGGCGCAGTTTTCCGGCCCTCCTCCGGCTGAGTTTATTTGCCTCTCGTTAGCCCCGACCAAGTTGTTGGTGAACGTAAAGTTTTGAATCTTGGGGCCTTTGATTCCCAGGCTAAGAAAAACTCGCGGAGAGATGGCCGTAATGTGGTCCATCCTGACGTACTTCAAGGTAGGTTCTTTCGATGCCAATAGCATAAAAAAGCCGAAGCCGNNAAGCCGTACTTCTTGCCATCGATGTCGTCGATAACGACATCGTGAATACTGTAGCGCTCCCCGGCAGCGGAACTACCTCCGGCATCGCTTGCACCGTTTCCGATCAGAAATCCGCTGCCCACGTGGGCGATCCTGCAGTCCCGAATAGTGATATCGGTAACGCGACATAGCGGGCAAGCATTACCCTGGTTCTTGGGAGTAAGTAGAATAGAGAAGCCGGTTTGGGTGAATCCGCCCCAGACATTTTCCAGCACATTTCCTTCAAACAAAACGCGCTGCGCGTTTTTTAGCTCAAAGTGGTTTTTGACTATGAAGGGCTGTCCACTATTACCGCCCACAAATCCCGGCTGACCGGTCATCCAGATAATCGGTTTAAAAAGGTAATTGTGACGTATCTCAAGATCGGTCGGGGTTCGAGTGGCTTCTCCGCCCCCAAATAAGAGATTTTCTCCGGCGGCTTCAAGGAAGTTGTTGACGATCTTATAGGGACCCATGGGTAAGTCTCCCGCCGCCCCGGAAATGGTCTGCGAATCAATGCAAGATTCTTTCGCCGTACAATGAAAATCGCTGAAGAACGAATCCACAACCGCCATATAAGTGGTACCGCTCAGGAAAAGCCCTCGCCGGGTTTCGTCATGGGGAGTGCCATGGATCCAAACGCGATCGAAGATGATATGGTCTGCAGGTACTCGACCTTTTGGGCCGGCGAGCGCGACGATACTGGCTCCCGGAGAATCGCGAGTAACTTCAATGCCGATAAAACGGTAATGATTAGCTCCGTCCGCAAAAAAAATTGGTCCGGAGCCATTCTTGCCCGCGAATACAATCTTGGCCAGCACATTCCTCGTGGATGTGCAGTGGAAATCGGGCCGCCCAGGGAGGGATGCCACTCCAGCGTAACAAGGGGTAAGGCGAACTCCTTCCGCCGGTAGAGCGTCGTCGGGAGAACTGGTGCGAATGATGATCCAATGCGTATCATCACAGGCCTTCTGAGGGAGTACAAATTCGCCGGAGAACACGGCGCCGGCTTCGAGTTTGATCACATCACCACAGCCAGCACCATTTAGTGTGCCCTGCAGGTCGCCATCCGCGTTCACAAGCCGAACTTTGCCGGGAGCAGGAGTGTCGGAGAGAGCGCTCTTAACGGAGATTCGGGGCAGTTCCGCGGGACCATCGAACTGGGGCTGACTGAGAGGCTGCGCTGGAAGCGCCTGGCTCACAGCGTCCCGGCCAGGAACTACGCAAGCGAGCAAACATAACATCAGCCAAATGCGGCGCACCGCGTTCATCGGGCGATCTCCATGCCAGGAAAGATACGAACCTTCGCCAGGAAAGATCCGAAACCTTCGATCATTCTTTGATTTTTATTGAAGACAGGTGACGAAGCCGGCGCAAGCGCCCAACTTTCGTTGATAATAGCATGGCAACAATTCGGTGCATTTCTGCAAAGCAGGGTCGAGCGGGTTTTGCCCGATAGGGTGAAGAAATCTTCCCAATTCCCATTCCACGACTAAAGCGATTTCAATGACTGCCTGTGCCAATAACGTGTTGACAGGCTAATCCACCAGGCGACCTTTCTTGATGGCAACGCCAACTGCGCAACCCTCGCCGGGCAGCCGTAATTTATTAACGTCATAGAGCAAGGCTGCTCAACGCACAGATGGCGGCTCTGATCGCGTCTAGAGTGATGCCGAAGACTCTGACAGTTCCAATGCCTGCTTTCAGATTTAAAGAAGCTAGTCTGCGCAAGAGAAGTCGAGATCGATCGGACGATGCAAAGCTGAGGGCGTGTAAAATGTTTGCGTCGTCCAACCCTGCTGCGGAACAACGTTCGAAGCACCGACCGACAGTTTAAGCAGAAAGTTGCATACACCCGATGAAAGTATCCGTGACTATGCCTGTCTACAATGAGCGAATGACTCTGCCTGCAATCGTGGAGGCAGTCTTCCGCAGTTCTTTTGAGATCGAGTTGTTATGTGTGGACGATGGTTCGACGGATGGTTCGAAAGAGATTTTAGACGCCTTGCAGGCTAGTCATCCTGGTATGCGTGTATTTCACCAGCCAAGAAATATGGGGAAGGGGGCAGCCCTGCACCGCGCCATTCGCGAAGCCACAGGTGATTACGTGATTATTCAAGACGCCGACCTGGAATACGACCCAGCGGAATACGGAAACTTACTGGGACCGCTGATTCAAGGCAAAGCCGATGTGGTTTTCGGATCGCGGTTCATGGGCGGAGCGCCGCACCGTGTACTCTATTTCTGGCACTCCGTGGGTAACAAACTGCTGACGCTGTTCTCCAATTGTCTTACCGACCTGAATCTTACAGATATGGAAACCTGTTATAAGGCCTTTCGCCGTGAGGCACTGCAATCCATACCTTTGAAAGAGACTCGATTTGGCTTTGAACCGGAAATTACAGTCAAGGTTGCCAAGAGAAAACTGCGCGTTTATGAGGTGGGAATCAGCTACACCGGACGAACATACGAGGAAGGCAAGAAAATTGGAATGAAGGACGCTTTTAGAGCATTGTGGTGCCTGCTAAAGTATTCTGCTACCGAGCGCGCGCGGAAGCCATAATCGGGAAACGCCCGAAGCAGGGCCTTTGCGGTTGGGGCGAAGAGGTCACTCCAGCCAATTAACATAAACTCAACATAAAGTGCTTGCCACTTTCTACGTGGGATGCCACACTTTGAAGCCGTTCTATTACGTACCATTGCTTCCAAAGGTGCGTTGGGGCAGACATCTGGGTTTGGAGCGCTGGTAAGCTGACCCGCTCGAGACGGTAAGTTCGCCGCAAAGTTTGCACGGATTGCTTCGGCCAGGTCTACATTCATGGGTCAGACGTTAAGGAAAATTCTTTACACCGCAAATTATCTTTTGGAGAAGGATATAGCTGGCCGGGCCTTTGAGGTATATCCCGATGACATTCTTCTGGTTTCCTATCCAAAATCGGGCAATACCTGGACTCGTTTTCTTCTTGGCAATCTGATGCACACTGATTGCCGCATCACGTTTTCCAACGTGGAGCGGCAAGTTCCCGACATATATGGGGCGTCGAAAAGCACGTTAAAGAAGACCCCCCGACCGCGTCTACTCAAGAGTCATGAGTGTTTTGACCCGCGCTATCGCCGCGTGATCTATGTAGTGCGCGATCCCAGAGATGTGGCTGTTTCTGCCTATTACTATGACCGAAAGGGCAAGAACATTAAGGATGAATTTCCACTTGAAACTTATATAACCACCAAGTTCATGAAGACGGATGAATATTTTGGCACTTGGGGAGAACACGCAGGCAGTTGGCTCGTGAATCCGAGGAACATCTTAAAGATCAGCCGATTGAAGCGCGACTATCTTGGAACCATGGGATCCTGGGGCGAGAACGTTACGAGTTGGCTTGGGGCTCGGGGCCATGATCGTGAATTCCTGCTGGTACGCTACGAAGATTTGCTGGAAAATACGCAGCGGGAGATGACCAGAATCTCCGAATTCCTGGATTTGCGGGTATCTGCAGAACAAGTCTCCAAAGCGATCGAGCTCAGTTCAGCGGAGAATATGAGAAAGCTCGAGGTTGCGCAAAGCGATCAGTGGGTTACCACGAAAGAGAGCCGCAAAGACATCCCCTTCGTCCGCGCCGCGAAGTCAGGTCAGTGGCAACAAGTTCTGCCTTCAGCCTCAGTCAGGGAAATCGAATCTGCATGGGGGCCGGTCATGCAGCTTCTGAGGTATCCATTGAGCAGCGAACTGCAGGGAAGTACCCAGACGGTGGAGCGCTTTTGAGATCAAGGGTTCGCGACATTCGAGATAATCTAACAGTTCATGGAAGCCGCCGACATCAATTCCTCACCCCGCGTTAGTGTAATCGTGCCAGCCTACATGACGTCTCACTTAATTGTGGGCGCGCTGGATTCCGTCATGGAGCAAACGTTTCGGGATTTCGAGATCCTCGTCGTAAATGACGGATCTCCTGATACGACTGAACTCGAAAAAGTTCTAGCTCCGTACAGCGAAAGGGTCGTTTACATCAAGCAGGAAAATAAACGCGCCGCGGGAGCAAGGAATACAGCAATCCGTAAAGCGAAAGCGGAGTTTCTCGCCTTCCTGGATAGCGACGACACTTGGCTCCCGGATCACCTGGCCTCGCAGATGACGCTTTTCGAGCAAGACCCGGCACTTGAACTGGTTTACTCAGATGGCTTATTGGTCGCTCCAGAGTGGTCCCGGAACTTTATGGATGTGTGCCCTTCGCACGGTCATCCAAGTTTTGAGGCGCTGGTTGTGGAACGTTGCCAAATTCCGGTTTCAACGGTTGTGGCTCGAAAGCGTGCCCTTGTTAGAGCCGGCTTATTCGACGAAAGCCTAGCGCGATGCGACGATTACGATATGTGGCTTCGAACAGCATTCTGGGGTGCCAAGATCGGATACAGCAAAAACATGGGGGCACGGCTGAGTGCGAATCGTCCGGGCTCTCTAGGCGCGTCAAGAATCAAGATGAGCGAGGCCTATTGGGAGATTATGCAAAAGGCGCTGCAAACCCTTCCTCTGAATGAAAGCCAAAGGGGGCTGGTCCGACAGAGAACGGCAGAAGCTCGAGCCCATCATCTGCTCGAAGTGGGCAAGAACCACTTTCACGAAGGAAGGTTGACTGAGGCCGTGGAATCGCTTTCCGAATCAAACACGCAATTGCCTAACGCCAAATTAACTCTAGTCCTGTTAGGCCTCAAGATCGCCCCCGCGGCAACTAGAAAGTTGGTTTCTTTCGCTGAGAGCATCCGCGATGGAACGAAGTCCTGACACTTGGAGCGTTTGGGATAGTGCAGACTTTCTAGTACAACCATTACATTCATGCAGGCGTTGCCGGCAGTTTGCTTTCCACAATTTTCGTAATTTGTTCTATGTTCTTCATCTGCTCGATCTCTTCCGGCGACAGCTGAAGTTTGAACGTGTCTTCAATGGCAAGCACCAAATCAAGGTGCTTCGCCGAATCCCACTGTTCTATGCTTTCGGGAGAGGATTCTATGGTAATGCGCTCAGCGCGTACTGAAAAAAGATCCGAGGCGATCCTACGAATTTGTTCGAATACTATCGCTCTCAACTTTTCCTCCGTTTGTGATCACCGTAAGCTTAGTCCATTCGGGGCAAGCGATCGGTCCTCTTTTCAAGTCGAGCGTCCAATACGAACCTTCGGCATTTTGCTTCATCAGCTCAAAACCGTGACGCGAATAAAATTCGCCGGCTGGGGCGTTCTTTTTGGTCCGAGTGAACCATCCGCACAACTTTTCTTGTCCCCGCTCAAGAGCTCGCTCGCTAATATTCGATAAAAGCGTCGTCTCGATAGTCCTGCCGATCACGCGGCAACTCAGGAGGAAAGTATCGATCTCGCAAGATCCCTGTTCATCGTGTGTAATGGCTACGCCCACCAACCCGTGGTCGCCAAAACGATCCCGCACACGGATGGAGAGGACTTGCCAACCCGGACGCTCGGCCATCTCCGAGATCTGCAGCTCTGTATAGCGACGTGTGGTTAAGTTGAACTGGTTCGTTTTCTGCGTGAGCTGGGCGATGCGCGCCAGACTGGAAGCATCAACTGGGGCGATTTCCGCTTCTTGCCGCAGAAATCGGTAGAAGTCCTCCTTGGATCGAAATGTCTGTTCGGCCTGGACGCGTTCGCGTTCCTTACTGTAGAAGTCTGCACGTTGTCCATCTTCTGCTGACAACTTGAGCCGCTCGAACACTGGGCACTCCCTCAACGCGGCAGCATATTGCAGCGGATCTTCCGGCAAATCGATCACCGTGACTTCAGAAAGGGCGGAGCGGACCAGCTCGCGTTCAAACGGGCTGTCGTCCAAGAACGCGATGCTCTCGATGCCAATATTCAATTCTTCGGCGATTTCGCGAATTCCCTGAGATTTATCGCTCCAATTGACGCGCATGGCGGAGAAATGCTTGGGGCGAAGCAGCATTCCGGGGTGCTTTTCCAGAGCTTCCATCGCGTCATCGAGATTATTCTTGCTGCAAATAGCCAGCAGAATTCCCCTGCGCGACAAGTCCAACATGGCCCGCTGCAGTTCCTGGTAAGCGGCCCCAGGATATTCCGAGCCAAGCCTTATTCCGTTTATACCGTCCTCCCCGATCACACCGCCCCAAAGTGTGTTGTCGAGGTCCACCACTAGCGCTTTGGCGATTTTCCCGGCCAATGGAACCAGAAAACGCAGCCATTCACGAGAAAGGTAAATTAAGTGGTCGGCTGCGATCGGCATCCTGGCGGTGAGCCACTTACGGTCATCCTGCCAGCGCAGACGTCCATGCCGGGCAATCAGAGCGTCGTAGTCCATTACGTAGACGCCCCCTACTTCACGCGCCATCAGGCGCAATTCCCGGTTGATGCTTTGAATCGATTCCGCTTGGCCGGCAAGGGATTGTTGGTCCATNNTGTTCCAGAGTATGCACCAGAAGCGAAGCTTGACTCCGTTCGCGAAATGCTTGCAGCCACTGCCTGAAACTACGGCACACTCGCTGGGTGGCTTCACTCACTGAAGCAGGCGAAAGCGATGTAAAGTCCTGCCACAGGTCAGGAGCCAGGTCGACGGTTCGAGCCGCTAGGACCACTGCGTCGGGTGCAAAACTATAAAGCGAACTTTCGGGGTCAAGAATTTCCTGAGCGTAGGCGTTAAATTCGCCGATTTGAACTTGCAAATCGATTCCAAAAGTAAAAGCGGCTGCGCGCAAAGTGGGCACCAGAGGCTCTACGGTGAAGGATCGTAGTATGGACAAACGATATTCGAGCAGACGAATCTTGCCACGCAGCTTTTCGATCCGCGACGCAATAAAAGCGGCCGCAGCCGGCCCACTCTCCTTTCGACCCAGTTCCAATAGGCGCTGGGCTGCTGCCTCTGCCGATCCGGATGCGATCAGTTCATCCACTTCTTCCCGAAGATTGTCTGCCATAGCCTAAGTCGCCGTCCTCGCAAGGTTCCGTCGTAGATGATTTTAGTTGGCTCTCATATCCAACCGACTCTGCGCCCAATTCGGAATCGCTAGGAGGACTCGGAGGATGTTCTACACAGCTGCTATAGTCTATCGGGGCGACACTCTACCAGGAAATCGTCGACGAGACGTTTTATCCTACAACTCCCTCTCTTTTAGGCGACGCAAAACGATGGCATTCGAGTTTGTGCCGATACAGGCATCGGAACAACAAGATCTTACAGAATTCCTAGTCAAGTCGTTTCGGGCGGCTCCTAATCTCATATCTTTTCGTCCAGAAGTCTTGCACTGGAAATACTTTGCCGAACACCCCGAGTGGACTGACCCGCGCAGCCTCGCGATAAAAGAAGAGGGCAGGATCGTCGCCCATGCGGGGATATGGCCGCTAAAATTGGTAACCCACAATTCTGAGCTTAGAGCGATACACCTGATAGATTGGGCCGCTAATCGAGCAGCGATTGGCGCTGGCGCTCATCTGCTGAAAAAAGTAGCGGGGGAAGCCGATGTTCTTCTAGCCATAGGAGGCTCGCAGGACACCAGAAACCTTCTGCCGAAGCTGGGCTATAAACGTTTCGGCGAACTGCGCCGGTTTTCTCGGGTTATCCGGCCCTGGTTGCAGTTGCGGACTACGCCCCATAAGGATTGGAAGACGCCTATAAAATTTCTAAGAAATTCAGCTTTGGCCTTGCTTGGGATTCCGCCCGCCCCCAAAGGATGGTCCGCATCGAAGCTTTCCAGCTTCGTTGGAGCGTTTGGGAATTGGCGGAATGTGGCAAACCCCACAACAAGTTGCACGTCCTCGCGAAGGAGTGCTGCGGAACTGGATTATCTGCTGAGTTGTCCTGCGGCGCAATTTTCCGGTTTTCAGGTTAGTCAGGAAGGAAGAGTGCGCGGCTACTTTCTGCTTACCCAAGTTGGCCGGCAAGCGAGGATTGTCGACGTTCAAATCGACGGGGAAGATCGAGAGTCTTGGAAGTCGATTTGTGCTCTTGCCGCTCGCGCTGCAGCAGAAGATCAGGAGACTTGCGAAATTGTAGCGGCATCCTCCATTCCCGTGAGTTCCGAAGCATGGTTGCAAATGGGGTTCGCGCGCCGCCGAATTGACCCTATCTTGTGCTTAGATCCACGCAATCTGTTGACTCCCAGCACTCGCTTGAATTTACATCTCACCGACAATGACTTCTGTATCTTGATCGAACCTTCCACGCCCTATCTTTCGTGATTTGCGGCATCGCGCGGCGATCTTCCTACGCATCCTTAGATCAAACTGTGATTCAAACTGTGCGGCCGAGGAAAGCACACTCCAGGTTCCATCGCAGACCATCAACAGTCTTTGTGGGACGAATACGGCGCAGGCTGAGCGGGTTGTCCCGCCTCCTAACCATGCCCCCGTTGGTCGTGACCGCGGTCTGATATCCGATCTCACGACTGGCGCTCACGGTGCGACTTATCCAATGGGGTTGCAATGCAGGACAGGGGTAGGAGAAGTGTACGACGGAGGTGCCTAGTTCCTTTTCGATCCTGCACTTTGATTCAGCCAACTCTGCCCGAGCGTCATTCTCGTTCACGTGGGCCATATTGGGGTGCGTCATGGTGTGCGACCCGACCGTGTGGCCGTTCCGAGCCAAGCCGCGCACTTCATCCCATGTCATCATCGGGCGGCGCAAAAGCCGAGGAGGTTCGGCCCCCAACTGCTCAGTAAGTGACCTCACGAACTGATCCTGAGGAATTCCTGCGAGTCTGCTGCAGTGTTCCGAAGCGCGATCAAAAGCCCGGATACGATCTTCCGTCGACGCGAAAGGCCACACCTGTCCGTCGCCTTCGGTCCAGCACTTCTGCTTCGACGTTAGAAACGCGTAGCGCAGCAGACTGGGCCAGGGCAGATGCTGTTTATCGATGCAATCGACGGTAACGTAAAAGACAGCAGGGATGCCAAGCGGGCTGAGGATATCATTCGCGACCTGGTAATTGTCGGCGTACCCATCATCAAAGGTTACGACCACGGCTCTCGGCGGCAGAGTCTTTTTCCCGTTAAGGAATAAGACGACATCGTCCAAATGCACAACATGGAAATGCCTGACGATGACCTCCATCTGTGCACGAAAAACTTCTGACGAGTGAATGATGCCACCCAGCGTTGTTTGTTCCGCTGTAGGATCCTTCATCACCGAGTGATACATGATGATGGCGACACCGTCGCCGGCAAATCGTGAGGCAAGGCGCATCGCTCCCATTCCGATTAGCGATTTCTTGATCCACACTTTGTCCATGGCTGACGGTTTGTCCGAATCGCTGCGTCCTGAAAATCAGGATTCTTAGCTGCGTTAGAAGGGAAAACAGCGTCTGGATTGCCTTTTTCTTTTCATACTAGCATGACAAAATGTGCGGCATTCCCCAGAGCGGAAAGACCCATTTTGCTTCTATAGGATCGTGCTGAACTTACTGGATGCCATTGATTGCGCTGAGCACGGCATCCACATTCGCTCCAAGGTTTGTGCCGTCGCTAGCCGCACCGATCGCGGGGCTGGAGGATAGTAGGTGATAGTCGCCACTGCTGCCGTTGTTGTAATTCACGAAGCCAATCGAAGCCGTTGAGTAAAAAAAGTTACCGCTGGGCCACGACGACGCCGGCATTGGAGACGCCAAAATCGCATTGGGTGAGAAAGTGTAGTTCGAGAAACAAAGCTCAATTGTTTTCACCGGTACGTCATAGTGGGCGCAGTCCGATGATCCATCCATACCAGTAGAAGTAATCGGACCCTGACCGGCGGTGACAATGCTATTCGAAAAGATGAAGCCGGGTATCTGTACAGTGTCCGGTGCGCCGATATCAAACATCGTATATTGCGGGAATGCCGTGACGTGATTGATTTCCACTTGTTGCAGCAGAGGTTCGGGAACCGTGCCCACCAATGCGAAGGTGCCAAAGCCCAAATATTCTTGCCGGTTGATGTCGTCGACGATGACGTCATGAATACTGTATCGCTCGCCTGCCAGCGCGAGGCCGCCGGCATCCGATTGGCCATCCCCAATCTGGAATCCTCCGCCGACGTGGCTGATGGTCGCATAGCGTATGGTTATATCCGTCACCTGACAAATGGGGCACACGTTGGCGCCGCCGTTGTCCTGATTCTTTGGCGTCAGCAGGATGGAGAATCCATCTTGCGAGAATCCGCCCCAGCTGTCTTCCAGCACGTTGGAGTCGAATAGGACGCGCTGTGCATTTTTCACTTCAAAATGATTCTTCACGATAAAGGCAGGCGCCGTAAAACCTGGTTGACCCTGTAACCAAAACATGGGTTTGAACAGATGATTAAACCGAATTTCGATATCGGCCGGAGTCTGGGTCGCAGCTCCGCCGCCAAAGATGATGTTTTCGCCCGCTGCCTCGAGGAAGTTGTCGTCGATCTTGTATGGCCCCATGGGCAGCGAACCCGCTCCGCCGGAGACTGCCTGCGAATCGACGCACGTGCCGCCCACCTTGCAGTGAAGCTCAGAAATATAGGAATCCTGGACTGCCATACTCGTGCCGCCGGTCAGGTCGACTCCGCGTCGAGTTTCATCGGTCGGAGTTCCGTGAATGTAAAGCCGATCCAATACGATCTGGCTCGTCGCGCCGTTTCCAGAGATGAGTGTGACCACAGGCATGCCGTCGTTTGCCATGCGTGTAATCTCGAGCCCCAGCAGGCGATAGTGATTTGCGCCGTTGGCGAAGATAATCGGGCCATCGCCTGTGCCTGGATAATTGATGGTGGCCAGCAGTTTTTGCGGCGAGCTACAAGCGAACGCAGGTCGTCCCGGGAGTGAGGCAACTCCCTCGTAGCAGGGAGTCATGCGCGTACCCTCCGGAGGCAGGCTGGCATCCGGGGTGCTGGTGCGGACGATGATCCAGTGCTGGTCGTCGCACGACTTCGCGGGAAAAGTGTATTGATGCGCCATGAAGGTGGCNNGCTTGAAGAGCGATCGTTTCTCCGCAGTTCGCATTGTCCAGTGCGGTTTGTAGATCGCCCCCAGCCGGCACAGTCATCGTAGGACCGGGCGCAGGCGTATCCGCCATCGTAGTCTTGAGATACACGCGCGGCAACTCGGCGGGCCCGTCGAAATTGCCAGAGGCTGCGGGCGAGACAGGAACCGTGTAAGCCTGCGTAACTGAGTTCGATGCGGCGTCACTGAGCCTTACAGTAAAAGAATAGTTTCCCAGCCGCGCGCTCATGCCGGCCAGTCCGCCCGTCTCGGCTTGCAACTGAATACCCGGTGGCAGGGAACCTGCGGTGATCGTCCAGTTATACGGAGGAGTTCCACCACTGGCGGCCAGGCCCTCGTTATATGGAAGATTGACTACTGCCCCGGTTATTGAAGAAGTTTCAATGGCTAACCTTGACGCTGGAAGGACCGCCCCGCTGCTCGCACCCGCGCTTGTACCACTTTGAGAGCCGCAGCCGACCGTCACGATCAATGCACAGCTGAGTGCGAGGGGCGCGATGAAATGCGAGGTCGAAACAAAATTATTCCATAAGCGCGAGAAGCTGGGGGGTGCTGCTCTTAAAACCATCGACTGACCTCGGCCGGATTTGGAGGCCCAATTCGTCGGGCCTTCCTTCTGGCACTGTAGGCAAGCCGCTCCAGCCAGTGAAGATAACTATTGGCCGTTGACCTCCTACAAAAAGGGCATATACCGAAGTTTTAACGGGGTGAACTTTCGAGTTTCCATTGACTTCCCCGTCGCTGTACGGCAGCTTTGCTGACGGCGCTTGACAGGCGGCGTTTCCCACGAGAACATGAGCAACATCGGCAATTTCCGCACCTGAACACTCGTTGAATTTCAAGCTTTTCAACGCCACCTGATGACAATAGAGCTTCTCTGGTATGCAATTGGCGTAATCGTGGTGTGGCTCGCGGCAATGCGACTGCGTTCCGTCGCCGCCCGCCAATGGCTTTACCTGATTGCCAGTTGGATTTTTTATTTCAGCTGGGGATCGTGGCTGATTGTTGTTCTTCTTTTCAGCTCGTTCATGAACTACGCGCTTGGCGAGTGGTTAAAAAAGAAAATCACTTCGGCGCGGTTGTGGACCGGAATCACTCTCAATCTGGCGTTGTTGAGCGTTTTTAAATACTTGCCCCTGGTCGGGGTCATTGCGCCCTCCGACTCTCCGCTCTCATCGCTAAAACGCATGGTTTTCCCGCTCGGCATTTCTTTCTGGACCTTTCAAGCACTAAGTTATTTGTTTGAACTTTATCGTGAAGAAGAGTTAGACCCGACGGTGCGCGAGTTTTGCCTCTACATGGCATTTTGGCCGACCGTCCTGCAGGGCCCGATCTGCCGAATGTCGAGTATGCTGCCGCAATTTCGCCAGGATTGGTCTGTGACCGAAGACGACCTCAAGACTGGGGTGCGCCGCGTTTCGATTGGCCTCCTCATGGCCCTGCTCGCCGCAATTATGAGCGGCGGCTTGTATCCGGGCGCGGGCATTGACGCGGCTTTCAACCGTCCAGCGGGGCAACTGAGTGGAATCGATGCCTGGTGTCTTATTGTCGGTTACGCGTTCCAGTTGTACTTCAGCTTTGGCGGATATTGTCACATCGTAATCGGGGCGGCGCGCTTATTTGGCATCCGGGTGCAGGAGAATTTCAATCGTCCTTACCTGTCGACAACCATTTCCATCTTCTGGACACGCTGGCACATGTCGCTATCTTTCTGGATTCGCGACTTTCTTTTCTTGCCCCTTGCGACCATGCGCCGCGAGGTTTGGTGGCGAAACTTGTCGCTCGTGATCGCCATGTTTGTTTTCGGCGTGTGGCACAAGGGAAGCCTTTTGCTCATGATGTGGGGCGCGTATCACGGGATTCTGCTGGTCCTGCACCGGCAGTGGCAGGAATTTCGCAAGCGCATGGGATTCGAATGGTCCGGCTTCCTCGCGTCAGGAATCTCTTGGGGACTGACATTCGCCGCGGTGTGCGTTGGCTATATTTTCTTTCGTTCGGAAAGCATTCAGCAGGCAGTCGCCATGTTGCAGGCAATGGCATCGATATCTACGTACCGCCATTTGAGTTTGGACCACAGCCTTTATGCAATGACGTTCCTGGCGGCGGCCGGATACTTCGCCGTTATTGGGAGCGCCGCCATGCTCAATTCTCTGGGGGAGTTTGTCCATCGGCAGGCGGACCATTCACCAGCGTTGCAGCGAACCCTGCGAGGCCGCATGCTCGCGGCGCTCGGCGCTCTCGCTGACGAACGCTGGGTGTGGATTACGCCTGTCGTAATTGTCATAACGCTATACTTGAGCGTGATCTTCAAGCCGGGACACGCTGAAACCGGCCCGGTTATGTATGCGCTGTTCTAGGCACAATCACGTGTATGTGCTACACGATTTCCCATCATCTCCTTTTTATTGCGTGAAGACAACTTCGCGAGAGGCTTGACCCAAAGGCAGCCGAAATACCTGCCTCAAAATTCTCGTTTTAGCGCAATCAAACCTGACATAAAGCTCAGCTGATTAGCGAAAGGGACGAGTGCTTCCGACGCGGCTATGGAACCCAGAGCCAAGTTATTTCCTTAAGGCCAACGGTTGGGCCGCGCGTAGACCAACGGCAAAAGGCCAGATTGAGCAAGTCGGGCTGAGCAGGTAGACTGAAGCACGGTCGCCCGACTGGAAAATATGATCAAGCAGCTAAAAGCCGGAGTAAAGCGCGCGTTCGGACTACATCCGCCAAGACGTGGCTTGCTTATCCTTCCCGATGACATTTTTCTGGTTTCTTTTCCAAAATCCGGCAATACCTGGACCCGGTTTCTCCTGGCCAATTTACGATTCCCAGACCAGCCCATCACCTTTGCGAACATCGACAAGTTGGTTCCTGATCCCACGAGCGCCAGCAAAAAAGAGTTCGACCAGATGCCCAGGCCGCGCATTATCAAGAGCCATGAGTGCTTCGATCCGCGCTATCCTCGCGTCGTCTACATTGTTCGCGATCCGCGAGACGTCGTAGTTTCCCAATATCACTATCACCGCAAGCTCAGGAAAATTGAGGATGATTCCACGATTGAGACATTTGTGACGCGCTTCCTTGCCGGCGAGACCTGCCCGCATGGGTCATGGGGGCAAAACGTGAGTACCTGGCTGGCTGCGAGCGAGGGAAGTCCCCGTTTCCTTTTGCTACGCTATGAGGGTTTGGTCGCGGAGACGACTCGGGAACTGGCGAAGGTCGTAGCCTTTCTGCATCTCCGTAGCTCTCCGGATCAGATTACTCAAGCCGTGGAACGAAGCTCGGCCGATCACATGCGCAAGCTTGAAAAAGCGCAAACGGATAAGAATGGGCTGACGAAAGGGTCGCGAAAAGATCTTTCGTTTGTCCGTGCTGCCGTCCCAGGCGGGTGGCGCGCTGAATTGCCCGCCCCGATGGTCGCGAGACTTGAGGCCGCCTGGGGTCCGCTGATGCAGCGTTTAGGATATCGATTGAGCGACGACTCAACGGCAGTGCGAGATTCGGACTCACTCGGAATTTTTAGCCGCGGCGCTCAGCGATAACTGTAGAGGCGACGATAAGTCCTCCGAACTTAGTTGTCAGGCATCGGAGGCTTTTTGAGAGATGAGGTTCAGTCTTTGTGCCTTTACCCCAAGATGATCCAATGGTAGACAGCAAAGCGACGCCCGCGACGCAGTACAAGTCCCTGCTGAAGTACTTCGCCGTTCGCTTCTGCGTAGCCGTGACGTTGGCCGTAATTTTGCTGGGAGCGGTCGAACTTTATTCGTACCGGCGCTACCGGCATTATGGACTAGACACTTTGGAACCCGCAGCCCAATTGGACTTGGCCGAGAACGGGAGCGCTTCGCAAAACGAGTACTGGAAGGAATTCCAGCAGTCCAATCGGGTGCTTTACCACCAGTACGTGCTCTGGCGCCGGGCGCCTTATCAGGGCGAATTGATCTCGATCAATCAGGACGGCGTCCGCCGAACTTTGCACACGCAATGTGACGGTCCCACCTTCACCATATGGACGTTCGGTGATTCGGTAATGTGGGGAGGGGCTGCGCCGGACGCCGAAACCATTCCGTCCTTGATCGCGCTCGATTACGAAAAGGCAGGCAAGCCGGTTTGTGTGGTGAATTACGGAGAAAAAGGTTGGTCCAATACGCAGGAGATGGTCGGATTGATTGAGCAGCTCAAACATGCCACGCGGAAGCCCGATATCGTGCTTTTTTACGATGGCGGCACCGAGGCATTTGCCGCTTACCAAAGCGGCCAGGCGGATGTGCACAGCAACTTCAATTTATTCAGGAATTTTTTGGACAATTGGGGCGACACGCAGAAGGCAAGTTTCTCCTACCTGCGCCAGACCAATACATATCGTCTATTGGATAAGATTGCTGTCAGGAAGCCGTTCCACCGGGAAGGGGACGAATCCCCTAAACCGCTGAACACCGAAGCGCTTTCCGTGGCGGTGGTCGAAAATTATATTCAGAACATAGATATCGTAAACTTGCTGGCTAAACAGTATGGTTTCCGCGCAATTTTCGCGTGGTATCCGAACCTGGCGGTCGGTCATAAGGAACTGACGCCGTATGAGCAGCACGTACTCGACATTGAATATAAGAAATTCCCGAACTTAGGACCGATGTATCAGGCGGTTTACAACCGTAGCGAAGAAATAAGGCGGGCAGATTTCTATAATCTGGAAAACATCATCGACGCCCAGAAAGATTCCATCTATGTAGGCATCTCTCACATGAAACCCGAGGGCGACAAGATAGTCGCCGACCGTCTGTTTGAAATTCTGGAGGGCAAAGGCGGTGGTCCGGCAGACGCTCGGGATGCCTTGAAGGTCTCTGGTAAGTAGGTCGCTGGAAGTCCTCCTCAATTCTGGGGGCAAAAGAGCGGCTGAAAACAAGCCATTCCAGGCAATTTCTGGTGAAACGATGGATCTGTCGCAAAAACCGAAAAGCTTGGTCAGTGGGTTCTTCCGCTCTCTGCTGGCAAAGCCGGGCAACCTTGCTCTCGAACTTGGCGAGCTCTCGCTCAGTTACGAGCAGCTGTGGAGTTATGCCGGAAGGGTCACTGCCTGCCTCGCCGATACCCTGTCTCCCGCTGAAAAAGTCGTAGCTGTGCTGGCACATCGAAGTGTTGCGGCATACGGCGGAATCCTGGGAGTGCTGGGCAGCGGGCGCGGATATGTGCCCCTAAATCCAAAGTTTCCTCTGGAGAGGACGCTGGTCATGCTGCGGGCCTCTGGGTGCAACACCTTGGTAGTGGGAGAAGAATGTGCGGCTATGCTGGAAGCTTTGCTTCCGCGGCTGGACAAACCTGTGACGCTAATCGTTCCCGATGGCGGCTGGGAGCCGGAGAACGGACTTCTGTCGTCCCACCGAGTTATCACGTCCCGACAATTGTCAAAAATAGCTGACCCGCGCGAACCCACCGTCGAGGGAGATGACACGGCTTATCTGCTATTTACTTCCGGGAGCACCGGGCAGCCAAAAGGGGTTGCGGTCAGCCAGTCGAATGTGGCCGCTTACATGGAGTATGCGGCCAAGCGCTTTGGCATTCATGACCGCGATCGTTGTTCGCAGAATTTCGATCTCACTTTTGATCTTAGCGTGCACGATCTGTTCACATGCTGGGACGCGGGAGCCTCGCTTTGTCCCTATTCCCAAGAGACGCTCACGCCAGCCAGCGTTTTGGATGAGATGGGTTTGACCATTTGGTTTTCGGTGCCTTCTGTCGCGATGTTCGCATCCAGGCTGGGGCTGTTGCAGCCAGAAGCATTTCCAACCCTACGCTGGAGCCTTTTCTGTGGCGAGGCGCTTTCCGCGAGTTTGGCGGCGGCGTGGCAGCGGGCGGCGAACAACTCGATTGTGGAAAACTTGTATGGCCCCACTGAGGCGACGATCGCCATCACACGCTACCGTTGGGATTCGGCTGCCTCCCCTGCAGAATGCGTGCGGGGATTGGTACCAATTGGCTGGCCGTTCGAGGGCCAGCAGGTGTGCACCGTAGATGAAGACTTCGTGCCGGTGCCCCCGGGCGAAACCGGTGAGCTATGCCTGGCTGGATCGCAGGTGACCCGTGGCTACTTAAACGATCCTGAAAAGACCGCCGGAAGTTTCGTTCGCTTGCAGCATACCGGCGAACAAGTGTGGTACCGCACAGGGGACTTGGTTCGGCAAGATGACCGAGGATGTTTATTCTATCTTGGACGCCGCGATTTTCAGGTCAAGGTGAACGGATATCGAGTGGAGTTGCAGGAAATCGACTTGGTATTGCGGGAAGCGGCATGCACCGAATTAGCCGTGGCGATAGCTTGGCCGCTGTCGGAGGGATCAGCATCAGGCGTTGTCGGCGTGCTCTCGGGGTCCGATCCCGCGACCGACGCGGAAGTCATCGCCGCATGCAAAAAAAGGCTTCCCCGCTACATGGTTCCCAGTCGCATTTACCACTTCCCACAGATTCCATTAAATGTGAACGGCAAGATCGATCGCGGGAGAATTGCCGAGATGCTGGCCCGTCTGGCATAAGGAACTGCGGATACCGCACCTTGAGTCCCGCCACCTTGACCGTTAAGCGAACTTTAAACTTACGCCTTCAACCCTTGAGTGGCTTGCCGAACCTTTCCGCAGTGGCGAACATAAGGCGCACCGTGTCCATGTCTTTCGGTTGCACCTTGCTGGCAGGAACCTTTCGGCCCGCGATTCTTTGAAGTTCCAAAAAGATTTCGATTAGCGCGAAAGAATCGACCAAGCCCGAAGAAACCAGAGGCGTGTCCTCCGTAATCTCACTTTTGCCCTTAATTACCCTTTCGGCGATAAAACCGGTCAGCTCCTTCATCATTTCGCTGCTGTCCGCCAGCGGCTCAACTCCCATGATTGACTGCCTCCAGAGTCGATCTCGTCACTTTCACAACCGTCATTTTCGAAAATTAAACCCTGCGTATACGGGCCGCGTCATGGCTTCGAATGAGCGGATAAGAAAAGCCAGCGCGTGGCATTATTCTGCGACCTCCAGGAGTGCCCGATGTCCTGTTCCCAAATGAATTGGACTTCCACATTGCTTGCTATGCAGCTGGTAGCATCGTTACCCGTCGAGCCCGGAGTGGCTGCCCCATCCGTACACAGAGGCGTCGACGTTTCAAGCGCCGTACAAGCATTCTGCTCCACCCAGTAATTGAAGGTGTCATCGACAGTATCAAGCGTGAAGGTTACTCCCGAGTAGACGGTAGTGCCCTCATTGCATGGCGGCAGCCCATGATCGGCGGTCCCATGCCATTCCTGAACCGCCACGGGTGCGGCTTCATTGCCCGGCAAACCCGGCGGGGGCACCTGCTGACCCACAAGTTGTCCGGAAGTTGGAGCAATCGCAGCCACTAAATCGGAGATTTCCACGCCGACTCGCTCCGTCATTTGCGCACCGGAAGAGAAGCCGGTAACGAAAACGCTCTTGGGGTTCACATGGTACTGAGCTGTCAGATTCGAGATGAGCTGGCGTAAGAAGCCGGCATCGTCTGGACAACCGGTTGCGGGTGGTTCGGTGCAAGTCCCAGCCTCGCCTGGGGCAAAAGCTGCATCCATGAAATAGGCATTCCAGTTCCACTGGTTCGTATTCGGATTATAGGTGGAAGCGGGCTGAACCAGGATGAAACCGTATTGGTCGGCGAAGCTTTGCCAGCCCCAATTTGTCGTGCTGGGCGTGTACGGTGGAGCTCCGTAGCTTGTTCCATGAAGCATCAGGAGCATAGGCGGATTCGCCGGCAGAACCGTTGGAACGAAAAGTTGATAGTAACGTGTGACGTTATCAAAACTCATCGTTGTATTGATGGTCGTTCCTGTGCCTACTGACTGGCTCACGATGCCTGATGCACTGGAGTTCCAAGTATCGTTGCCATTGTAGTCCGCAGTGACGGAGTCGGAGCCTGCCGGTAAGCTTGCCGTCGTGAAGCTGGCTACTTCTCCCGAGAGCGCTACGGTGGCTAGGTGCTGGGTACCATTGTAAAATTCCACGTTGCCGGTGAGCGTGCTGCCGAACTGCGGCGTCACTGTCGCCGTAAAGCTAACGGATTGGCCCACATTCGCAGGATTCAGCGAGGAAACCAAACTGGTCGTGGTTGAGGCTTTATTCACCAGCTGTCCTACGTCGTTGGAGGTGCTGCCAGCGAAAGTTGAGTCCCCGCCATACACCGCGTCGACCTCGTCCTTACTGCCAGTGGTTAGCGTCGAGATTGTGAAAGTGGCCAAACCACCATTTAAAGCGCCAGTTCCTAGTAAGGTCTTTCCTTGCATAAACGAAACAGTTTCGCCATTGGGGGGCGCCCCCACGGAAGAAGTGACTTTTGCCGAAAAGGTCACCGCCTGCCCATAGATAGAAGGGTTTGGGGAAGACGACAGCGTAGTCGTGGTTTTGGTGGGCGCTGTATTCACCACGGACTGGCTTAATGCGTTCGAGGTGCTGGAGTTCCAGCTATTATTACCATTGTAATCCGCGGTGATCGAGTCCTCACCTGCAGGTAAACTTGCGGTCGCGAAACTGGCAAGTTCGCCGGAAACCGCAACCGAGGCAAGATGCTGAGACCCATTGTAAAACTCCACGTTGCCCGTGACCTCGCTACCGAACTGCGGCGTCACCGTCGCGGTAAAAGTCACAGACTGTCCGAGGTTCGAAGGATTCGAGGAGGAAACTAAGCTGGTGGTCGTTGACGCCTTGTTCACCAACTGGCCGACTACGTTCGATGTACAACCGGCGAAATTCGAGTCACCGCTGTATACGGCATCGATGTCGTCTTTGCTGCCGGTCGTCAGCGTCGATATCGCAAAAGTGGCTTTGCCAGCTTCCAGCGTAGCTATTCCAAGCAAGATCTTTCCTTGCATGAACGAAACATTTTCGCCATTCGGCGGCGCGCCCAGCGAGGAAGAGACCGCGTCGGTAAGGATTACCTCTTCCCCATAAAAAGATGGATTCACTGACGAAGAAAGCGTTCCCGTGGTCTTGGTCATAGCAGCACTCATGCTGGAAGCGGTAACCAATAAAACGGCAAAGACGATTTTAGAGACCTTCGGGCGCATTTATCCTCCATCATCCCTTCGGATAGGCATACGGCGTTGATTTCGTTAAAACTGCAATGCCGAACTGCACATGCTTTTGCGGATCGAAACTGAATCGATCGGAGTTGCCCGTTAGCACGTGGGGGTGGAGGAACTTACTGTTTAATAAGGATACCCTGCTCGGGTCAAATGTCAAGATGGACCATCGAGTTCGGGAGTCCTCTTAGGAAGGCTCCGCGTCCTGCCCGGAAATTGCTGCAATTGTGGGGACAGCAAACTGCTCAGACTCACCGGAGGTACCTTTCAGCGAAAATTCTCCGAGGCGAAGTGCTTTATTGCTCAAGACTGCCCAGAGCAGGCCTGATCCGTATACCGCCCCTCCGAAAAAGAGTTGAAGCCCCAGTTGCCGGTAATTATGAGGAATAAACCAACGTTGCATCAGCCAGAGTGCGGCGGTGAGGGGCATACAAAGCAGCAACGGGAGACTGTAGGATTCGCGAAGGTACGTAAGGAGAGGGATACCAAGCCTCTTGCACATGTGATGAGGCATGAAAAACAACATGCTGCAAGTCAGCGGAATCGCGGTTCCCAACGCATCTCCTANNTCCCATAGGGACGCACCAGGATAATGCTCAGAACCAGATTGCAGAGGCCTTCAACGAGGGTTACCACCGCCCAAGTTCCGTGTTTGGACATGCCCATCAGGATTCGCCCCGATGCTCCCTGAGCCCACCATAATGTGGTGCAAAGAATCATAATCACCAGGACCGGGTAGCTGGCGGCGACATATTTTCTCCCCACCCAAACCTCAATGATCGACCTGCCGAGAATAAGCAAAATAAGGCAGATTGGGAAAATCGTGAAGCCGCAAACTCGGTTTCCCAGCAGAAAGATTTTGCGCAGTCGGTATAGGTCACCCCGCGCATCCGATTGGCTGGACATGGGGACGAAAATCTGGGAAAGGCTCGTGACCACTTCGCCTGCATAATCCACGATGCGGGCGCCAATGTTGAAGTAAGTGATCGCGGCGGCTGTCATAAACGTGCCGATTACGATCTCATCCGTCTTGAACTTGAGTCGCCCGGCGATCAGGATCATGAATGTGCTGCTACTGTAATTTGCCATTCGGCGAAGTGTGGCGCGTTCAACGTACTTCCTGCCGAAAGGTATAGGGCACAACCGAAGGGCCAGGAAGCTGCGCAAGATGGAGGCCAGGAGCGGTACCAGGACCGTGATCAGGCCAAGGGTTAGCAACCCATACCCGTGGTGGAAGGCGATTACGATTAGCGCCGCTCTGAGCAGCATCGAAACGACGTTCGTCCAATTAAGAACGTAATACTCCTGCAAGCCTTCAAGAACGCCGCCGAACACACCGGCGGGAAAGCCGATCGATATGGAAGCTCCAACCATCAGCAACAGCCAGCGAGCCGTCGATAGGAATTGGACTGGAATTCGAAACATCCGGCCGATTTCAAAATATCCAACCAGCGTCACCAGCAAGCTAACGATTCCTATGCAGGAATAAGTGAAGAGGCTGGTGTTGATCAGTCTGGCTAACTCTTCACGGTCCCCGGTGGCGGTGAACTTCGACACGTAACGCACAATCGACGACCGAATACCGAGGTCGAATAGACCGTAATATCCCGTGATGGAAAAGATTAGGACCCAAATGCCAAATGCCGTGTCTCCGATTCGGTGCAGTATAAAAGGGGATAGAAGCAGACCGGTCAGTACATTGATCCCAAGAGAGAACCAACTGGAACCCACGTTCTTAACGATTTGCTGTTTCTCGCTTTTGCGCATTCACCGGAGTTCCTGTGGACACTGGTTCTGAAGCATTGCTAGTAGGTCGAAGAAGGTTTCCAGCTGTGTAGATGTAGTCGGCCACTCGATCTATCAGCGCCGTGCGTCAGTTCGGTTAAAGCCAGCCCGTTCCCGTGCTGGGGGAACGTGTTCAGATTCGATCCACTTCCCAAAACCCATCCCCCGGCTGCTGCGGAGTTTCTCCACATCCGAGATTATTGGACCATTGCCTGCTGCCTCTTGGCGCTTTGTTCCAATCGCTAAGAACTGTGAAAGACCAGTTCCTGCTCGCCAGCAAGAATGTGATTGACCGCCTCCACACCCATCAGGACGGAGTGATCCATATTGCCTATTTCATACCGCCAAGCGCCAAAACGCCCGCGAGAATAGATTCCGTTCTCCAGCAACGCCGGCTGCAGCACATCCAGTGCCCGGTCGCGACCGAGTGTAGGGATTGGGTAGGAATACCCCACGATGCGGTGATAGCGGGAGACGACGCGATCTCGATCTGACTCTTCAAGCAATTTGCCCCGGATCAGCCCCGCAATAACCTCATCAAGTACTTTTTGGGGATCCGGCGCTTGTCCCACCCGAAACGATATCTCACACATCAGCGAACTGTAATGGTCGGTATCGCCATTCGGAACGTTGAATGGGGAGTAATGGGAAAAATAGGTAGCCCGATAGCAGGGCATCTCCGGATCGGTAAAGTAGATCCAGCACCGTCCGGTTTCGATCTTCTTCCTCAAGCCGAGACCGACGACTAGCAAATTGTTGTGCTCGAGTCCCTCTGCCGCTTCTAAAAGCCGGTTGTCCACCGGCCTGAGCATTTGCGTGACTAAATCCAGGGGTGCGGTCGAGATCAGTAAATCGTAGTTGTCGCCGCTGCCGTCGGCAAATGAAACACGTCGGTGCGCCACATCGATTTCTGCGAGTTGTTTTTTAATCTGTATTTTGTTCGGAAAGCAGGCGGCAATACGCCGGTAGATCTCGCCAGTCCCACCGTGCAACGGAAACTTGAATTTGTTGTTTGGTCCCCACCCCACGTCGTCCCGCTCATACAGAACATTTTCAAGAAGCCTCTTGAAGTCCACCACTGCGACTCTGTCAGCAATCCAGGATTTTGACATCTGTTCAAGCGGTGTCGTCCACACCTTGGAGTTGTATGGGAACATAAAAGCTTGCGCAATGCCCTCGCCAAATGTGGCGAGGATCCACTCCCGAAAATTCTGCGCATCGCGGCCTCCGCCGTTGGCCGCAGCCCTGGATGCGCCCAACAGGCAATTCACTTGAAGCTCTTTCGGCAAGTACCGCAGATTGCTTTGGAATGGATAGGGAATCCACGATTCACCTTTTACGATCCAGCTTTCGCGAATGCGCTCGTGAACTTCCGTGCCGAGAACCTTGTCGATAAGGCGATCGAAATAGGGATAGTGCGAGAAAATAACGTGTCCTCCCTCATCCCATACGAACCCCTGGTCATCCACATGGGAGGTTGCGTGGCCGCCCACGTGGTCGGATTTCTCGTAAAGCGTCCAATTGTCGTAACCCAACTCGTGGAGCCGGTAAGCCGCTCCCAATCCCGTTGGACCCCCGCCGATAATCACAATTTTCTTGCTTGGCATAGGTATTGGTTCCGGGACTATTACTTCTTAAAATCGACGGGGCAAAAGCTTTGAAAAATGCGGTCTATCTCCCGCAGTCCTTGAGAGCGACTCTTTGATAATCCTTGAACGGCGGAATCTCCGAAGAATCGAATTGTACCATCTCCTTTTTGTCGTGCCTTTTGAAAGAAAGGCAAAATTTGTCAGCTGATTGACCACAAATGGCGCACATCTCGCAACAATTTGCATCGTAATGTTGCGATGCATGCACAATGCAGCGACTGATTTGAGGAGAGAGGTTAAACGCATGATATTCTGAATGGCCTTATGGCCAACCTGAGAAATTCGCGCGTGCTCGTGACCGGCGCGGATGGTTTTATCGGCTCCCATCTCGTGGAGCAACTAGTCGCCGCGGGCGCGCGAGTCCGGGCGTTAAGCCAATACAACTCCTTCAATGACTGGGGCTGGCTCGAACAAATAGGCTGTCTGAAAGAAATCGAAGTCGTCACCGGGGACGTTCGCGATCCGCAGCTCTGCGATGAACTCACTCGAGAGATTGAGGTTGTGTTTCACTTGGCGGCACTGATCCCTATTCCGTATTCGTATCGCGCTCCCGGCAGCTTCGTTGATACAAACGTCTCCGGCACTTTGAACCTTTGTCAGTCGGCCCGCCGCAGCGGCGTGAAACGATTTATTCAGACTTCCACGAGCGAGGTTTACGGTACGGCAAAGTATGTGCCTATCGACGAGGAGCATCCCTTGCAACCTCAGTCCCCGTACAGCGCGACGAAAATCGCGTCGGATTGTATAGCTCTCAGTTTCTATTATTCCTTTGGGTTTCCGGTGGTTATCGCACGTCCGTTTAATACGTATGGGCCACGGCAATCCGCACGTGCAGTGATTCCGAGCGTCATAATTCAAGCGGCTGGAGGAAAATCCACTGTTTCCCTTGGCAATCTCACTGCTACGCGGGATTTCACATTTGTCGAAGATACCTGTCGAGGATTTCTCGCTATTGGCGAATTGGAAGGGGGCGAAGGCGAGGTTTTTCACGTGGGATCGAACCATGAGATTGCAATCGGCGATTTAGTCGAACTGATTGCTGAACTGATGGGCGCCAGCATTCGAGTCGTTTGCGAGCAGGAGCGACTGCGTCCGGAAAAAAGCGAAGTCCAGCGATTGAAGTGCGATAATTCGAAGCTGCGGAAAGCAGCCGCATTTGTTCCGCAGATTCCGCTGCGCGAAGGTTTGGAGCGTACTGCCCGCTGGTTCAGCCAGCCAGAAAATCTGCGCCGGTATAAGGGCGACCTTTACAATGTCTAAGCGAGCCGTGGTTTTGGCAGGCGGGAAGGGAAGCCGCCTTCGTCCATACACGGTGGTGCTGCCCAAGCCGCTGATGCCGATCGGCGACTATCCTATTCTTGAAGTAATACTTCGACAGTTAGCGGGCCAAGGTTTCGATCGCGTTACCCTGGCCGTCAACTATCAGGCGGAGATCGTTCGCGCTTTCTGCGGCGACGGATCGCGGTGGGGCATCAGCATCGATTATTCGCTTGAAACTATGCCGCTCAGCACCATCGCTCCTCTCTGTCTCATCCGCGACTTACCGGAAAATTTCCTGCTGATGAACGGAGACGTTCTTACCGACTTGTCGATGCTAAACCTCTACCAGGAGCACGTAAGCCAAAGGAGGCAATTCACCATTGCCGCGTCAGAACGCACTAACATCGTCGACTATGGAGTGCTTCATGCGCGCGAAAACCGACTTACAGGATTCGAGGAGAAACCGAAGTTCAATTACCTGGTGAGCATGGGAGTCTACATCCTCAATCGGTCGGTACTCGATCGCGTACCCGCAGGTCAGAAATACGGCTTCGATGATCTGATGCTCGACATGCTTGCCCACAACGAATTCGTACATGTGGAACGCCATTCCGGCTATTGGCTGGATATTGGCCGCGTTGACGATTACATGCGGGCCGTAGATGAGTTTGAAGACCGCCAAAAGCAACTCTTGCCGAACGAAAGATGAAAAACGAAATCCTCGTAACCGGAGCGACGGGCTTCCTCGGCCGCCATCTGGTTGTCGGGCTGCAATCGCGTGGGCTTGGGATCCGGCAGCACTCGAGCGCAGACGGCGATATTGCCACCTCCTCGCTCCCCATCGACGGGGTTAGCCACGTATTTCATCTCGCGGGAAAGAGTTACGTGCCGGAAAGTTGGCGGAATCCGCATGACTTCTACGAAACCAACGTGATGGGCACAGTAAATGTCTTGGAGCACTGCCGACGAAATCATGCCGCGCTTATCCTGATAAGCTCATACGTTTATGGTGAACCGCAACGGCTGCCGATCGGGGAAGATCACCCCGTCGCAGCGGCCAACCCCTATGCTCACACCAAGATTCTCGCCGAGGAGGCGGCGCGATTCTATGAACAGCGTTTCGGAGTTCCTCTCGTGATTGTGCGCCCTTTCAACATTTATGGCCCCGGGCAGCGCGATTCGTTTCTCATCCCCTCGATTGTGCGGCAAGTGCTGGACCCATCCGTCAAAGCCGTAAGTGTCCAGGATCTTCGACCGAAGCGGGACTATCTTTACGTGGCCGATGCGATCGATCTCTTTATGAATTTGCTTCGGCCTGGAGTACGTGGCGTGTTTAACGCTGGAAGCGGATACTCGGTTAGCGTCGGAGAAATCGCCGGACTGATTAATGACGCTACGGGGACCTATAAACCGCTTGTTAGCGCCGGGGAGCCCCGTCCCGGAGAAATCATGGATGTGGTCGCTGATACTTCGCGCGCCGCCGCCGAGCTTGACTGGCACCCGCGCACGTCATTGGCGGACGGAATCGCTGCCGTGGTTGCGGCGGAGCGTGCCGCCCATGGCTGATCGGACACGGTTGCTTTACCTGATTGGCCAATTCCCGGCCATCAATCATAGCTATCTGCTGGCTGAAGTAAAGCATCTTCGAAGTCTTGGTTTCGAGATTTCTGTGGCGTCCATTAGCGCGCCGGATCGCCCTTCGCAAAGCCTCAATCCCGAAGAGCGTGAAGAGGCTGCCCACACTTACTACGTCAAATCTGTGCCCGCGCTGAAGGTTGCATTTCTAAACCTCGGTGAACTTCTACTGCATCCGCTGCATTACTTAAATGGATTGACGTTCGCCCTGGGCTTGGGGCGCGGCAGCCCGAGGCGCGCAGCTTATCATCTCGCCTATTTTGCCGAAGCGATTTTAGTTGGCAGGTATATGCGGCGATGTGGCGTCTCTCACGTACACGCGAGTTTTTCCCCGACCATTGCTCTCATCGCTACTCGAGCCTTTCCGGTCACAAAGTCGTTTGGAGTGTACGGTTTTGGCGAGTTGCATGATCCATCGAACACACGGCTAACCGAGCGCGTGAAGGGGGCCCTGTTCGTGCGCTCGATCAGCCGTCACGGGCGCGGGCAACTCATGCTTTCCTGTGATCGCAGTCAATGGACGAAACTGATTTACGTTCCGCTGGGCATCGACCCTTCGAAGTTTGCTCCGAAATCGTCACGGCCTGCCTCGAAGCCCGCGCACATTCTCTGCGTTGGGCGGCTTGCGTCGGAGAAAGGACAGGCATTGTTGCTCGAAGCTTTCGCGATTTTGACGGCCGATGGTATGCCCTTACATGTGCGGCTGGTGGGTGATGGCCCCGACCGAAACTGGCTTGAACGCCGTGCAGTCGAATTAGGGATTGCTTCCACCGTGGAATTCACAGGTTGGGTCGATCAAGACCAGCTTATGGATCTGTATCGGGAGGCTGATCTCTTCGTGCTGCCCAGTTTGGCCGAAGGGATTCCCATGGTTTTGATGGAAGCCATGGCCATGCAGATACCTTGCGTGGCCCCTTGCATCACGGGCATACCGGAGTTGATCGAGCATGGTGTCGACGGCATGCTCTTCGCGGTGGCGGACGTCGAGGATCTTACGAAGAACATAAGCATTCTTCTGAACTCGCCGGAGCTATGCACGCAGATCGGCAAACAAGCGAGGGCTCGCGTCCTGCGCGATTACGATATGGCCCGGAACACCGAGCGTTTTGCCGCGGTCTTGGCAGATCGGCTACAGGCAAGATAGGTTAACTGAAAGATATTCGTCTGCACATCTGCGGTGGCATTTTCATAGATCGCACCTGCGTCGAACAGTTCCGCTACCAACAAATGCCCTCATAAGATGTGCTCGCCGTGGGCCGTTCGGATTTCTCCAGGTTCACCAGGTCCACAACGAAATGGCTCGGCCGAAGGTGAGAATCGAGAAGTTTTTTATCGATCCCACGGGTGCCGATGATAACTACCTCCGCGTGCTTGAGAACCTGCTCAAGATTTGTGCTAAGCAGTGATCCGATATGGGGAATCACTTCTTCAATGTACTTTCGATTCGAACCAATCAGACGTCCTAGAGAGACGTTGTCATCCCAGATATGTATCTCGCATCCTTCGCCGATCAAGCGTTTCACCAGTTGCACCTGGGGACTTTCACGCAGATCGTCGGTCGATGCTTTAAAGCTTAGACCGAGCACGGCGATTCTCTTCTTTCCGGTCGAAAGTACCATGCTCACCGCACGTTCGAGGTGCGACTCATTGCTGGGCAAGAGAGATTCAAACAGAGGCAGATCTAGATCAAGTTCCTTAGCGCGGTAGTTCAGCGCGCGGACATCTTTGGGCAGGCAAGAGCCGCCGAACGCAAAGCCCGGTTTAAGGTAGCTACAGGATATGTTGAGCTTGGTGTCCGCCAGAAAAATTTCCACCACTGATTCCGCGTCGACGCCTAGCTCTTTCGCCAAAGTTCCCACCTCATTCGCAAATGACACCTTCGTCGCGTGCCACGCGTTGCAAACGTATTTCACCATCTCCGCGGAGCGAAAAGAGGTTTCAAAAATGCGGCCGGGCACCCAGGCGTAGAATTCACGCAGCATCTGGCTATGGGCCGCATCGCTGGCGCCTATCACGGTCATAGGTGGCTCAAGGAAATCGGCAATGGCCGTGCCCTCGCGCATGAACTCGGGGTTCACGCAAACTCCGAAATCCTTCCCCATGCGCTTTCCGCTCGCCTTCTCCAGCGCGGGAACCACAATCGATTCCGCAGTGCCGGGTAATACCGTACTGCGCAACACTACCAAATGAAAAGACTCTTTCTTCTTAAGTGTCTCGCCAATTTCGCGGCAGACAGGCTCAATGTGTCCTAAATCAAGCTTGCCATTGCGCAGGCTTGGAGTGCCCACGCACAGGAACGAGATATCGGAGTTCAAAACGGCGGTGGCCGAATCGCTGGTAGCGTGCAAACGGCACGCTCGGTGGCACTCGCCAATCAGGTCACTCAATTTGGGTTCAACGATGGGGCTTCGCCCAGCCTCCATCGCTTCCACTTTGCCGGGGCTCAGATCGACCCCGATGACCTCATTGCCGTGATGCGCAAAGCATGCCGCAGTGACGGTGCCCACATAACCCAAACCGAAAACGCTAATCCTTCCCATTTGAAGTGTTTTCCTTGGTCGCCATCCGGGGCTTTGCCAGCGTCAGATATTCAGGCAATTCTTGCCTTTAATTTTAGAAATTTGAGTACTTCTCATGAGTGAACGACCAGCGATGTCCACCCAGGGGACAAACAACATAAAATCCTAGCACGAGCCGCGAAGAGTTAAGGGAGAACGATAGTAGTTGGCAACCAATACTCGAAACAGCCGCAAGCGCTCGCCGCGATCTAAACGATCACATCATCGATGCTCGGGTGCCGGGGTGCACGATGGGCGAGTGCTGCTGAAGATTTTTGGGCGACTGACAGTTTCCCGCCGGCCGCAGAGATAGCCTGTGCTGCAATTAGCACGGCAAGCGGACTGAGGCGTTTTGCTTTGCGGAGATGCGAAAGAGAGCTCGCTCGCGTTATCCGCGACTGCGTTACCGTCGACAACACAAATCGTTTTGCTGCCGCATTGATCTGAACAATTGGGACACGAACCCGTGGTCCAGTAAATCGGCACTGGAAATTGCGTCCCAAGCTCGTACCTTCACTCAAGCTTATCTATCGCATCAACTTGCGCCGAATAACCCCCGCCATCGATAGCAGACCTGTTCCCACCAGCAACAGCGATTGTGGTTCCGGCACCTCCACCGCCGAAGCGCAATGGCTCGAGAAAATGCAACCGGCGGCGGTGGTCCTACCCAAAGTCCAGGTGTTAAGACGCGGGGCCGGCGTGCTTTCCATCGCCATCAGTCCGGGCACCTTGCTTGCGGGTATCGTAACCCCTCGGCTGGCTACCTGTTTTGCATTTTGAAGCTGTCCGTCCCCAAGGCTGGCGATGGGGGTCGCATATAGAACGCCTGTGAATAGAAGAAGTGCCAAAGAAAGTCTTGCCGCATCTTTGGCTGGAACCCCGCGCAAATGTTTACCAACGCCGACAGATAACAGTCCAGTTAAGAACATTGTTCCCCCCTCTTTTAGTTAATGAGGCTGCATCTGCGGCCGCACTCATCACCACTCATACTCTGGGCCGGAGCAGAACAATACGGTCCTGCCCGGTGTTGCTGCCAATGGCGATAATCTCCCCGTGATTGTTAATTCCGAGCCCCTGAAGAACTTCCCAGCCGGCTCCGGGATCGAGAAACTCATTCAAATCGCGCAGCTGATTGTTGCGGTAAACGAAACCATGAAAGTTTTCGTCGCCTTCGGTCAACGATCCGCCCACGATTTCACCGTGATTGTTCAGGTCGCGGGCAATGCTGAAAGATCCGCCCAGCGTCCCGAGCATGTTGCGCGTGCCCTCCTCTTGCCGGAAGGCCTCGATTCGTCCGGTCTCCGGNNAAGGCTTCGATTCGTCCGGTCTCCGGATTCAGAGACACGCCTACGCATTGCGCCATGTCATTGAGCGCAAGTACATCGTTGCGGTTGTTGTCGAAAGGCCCGAGGTCAATGACGTCGAACCTCTCCGGGTTTACAGCTCCTTTTGTTTCTTGAGCTGTCTGCACTGTTCGAATTGGATTCATAGGACGGTTACTACTCCCTCGCGGCCGAGCCTCTTTCTGCAGACAAGTAGTGAATGTGCGCGCGCATCGCGTCCATAGCCTCAGCCAGGTCGCCTGCCGCGCCATCAAAAAGGTGTTCGCCTGAGTTTGCGCGCCACAGGGAGTAGCGATAGAAGCTATGGTGCGATTGCGAACTCAATTTGACTCTTCCACCAAAATCGTTCTCTTGAAGGACCCAAGTCTGCATAATGCTCCTCAGTTCTTGGGCATCATCGTCGATTGGAGAAAAGGTGTAATCCCCCAAATGAGGTATTTGTGCGTGCATCGTCCAGGAACGTTAGGGTGCGGTGCAAGATTCTGATGAACGAGTCGGAAGTGCGCTCAGAGGGTACGAAAGGTGAGTCCGTGACAGGAGGGTCTTTCCTACAACACGGAAGAAAAT
>PLUJ01000282.1:0-3603 GCA_003165455.1 Acidobacteriaceae bacterium
AGCGAAGCGGTCGCCACCAGCACTCGCACCTGCCCTTCCTTCAATTTCTTTTCCGCTGTCAGTCGCAGCTTGCGCGACAGGCTTCCATGGTGCGCCGCGACATTCTCTTCTCCGATACGCTCACCCAACTGATGTGCCAGCCGTTCGGCCATGCGCCGCGTGTTCACAAAAATCAACGTCGAGCGATGCTGTTCCACGAGCGTAACCAGCCGGTTGTAGACTTCGTCCCACATCTCATTTGAGGCGACCGGGCCGAGCACAATGGGCGGAACTTCCACCGCTATATCCAGTTTTCGCTTATGTCCCACGTTGACGATGATCGCGTCCCGCGGTCGATCTTCGCAATGGGAACGGGAATCGGAATTTCCGGTAAGAAAACGCGCAACTTCCTCAATCGGCTTTTGCGTGGCCGAGAGTCCGATTCGACACGGCCGCTTATAAGTCAAAGCTTCCAACCGCTCCAGAGAAAGCGCCAGGTGAGCGCCGCGCTTATCGTCCGCCACGGCATGGATTTCATCGACGATCACCGTCTCAACATCGCGCAGAATCGCGCGGCTCTTATCCGCGGTCAGCAAAATGTAAAGCGACTCCGGCGTAGTCACCAGAATGTGCGGAGGCCGTTTCAACATTGCGCGGCGCTCGCGCATCAGGGTGTCGCCGGTGCGCACCGCCGTCCGAATCTCCGGCATCAGCAGGCCGCGCTCGCCCGCCATGGCGAGGATTTCTCCCAACGGCACTTCCAGATTTTTCTGAATATCGTTGCCCAGCGCCTTCAAGGGAGAGACATAAAGAACTTCGGTACGGTCCGCGAGATCTCCGGCCAATGCCTTCCGCACCAGCCGATCGATGCAGGCAAGGAATGCAGCCAATGTTTTTCCGGAGCCTGTTGGCGCGGAAATCAGGGTGTTACAACCAGCCAGGATGTGGGGCCATCCCTGCTCCTGGGGTTCGGTAGGCGTGCCGAAGCGCTGCACAAACCACTCTGCAACTAAAGGGTGTGCCCAGGCGAGCGGGGAAGGAGGGGATGGCATTTCGACATTGTAGCGGGAAGTTGGGGTTTCGTAAAAGCTTCGCCTGAGGCCTACAGCTTATCTAGATTTGTCGAGTTGCAGGATTTGTCGGCTGGAATAAAAAAGCCCATCGGACGCTTGCTTGGGCGTTTCTCGGGTCGGTGTCCGATGGGCTATCTTCTCCCTACTAACCCTGCAGTTTTCAGGAGCAATTGCCATTATTAAAACGCAGATTCAGCGGATTGTGCGTCTAATTTCGTAAAGCTTTGTAGAATCTTGCAAACCCTAGTTCGTGATTACCGGCGTGCTTGACGCCATCAGTTCTGTGAAGCGGGGATTCTTTCGCAACTGGGCAAACTCTTCGTCTTTGTAGACGCTTTTGAGGTCTTTGTAGCCCGCTTCCATCGCCTTTCGCAGATACTCGAGAGATTGATCGGAGAAACCCATCTTAGCGTACAGCTTGGCAACGGTATAGTCATAGCGCGCGCGATCGTCGGGGCTGGGTAATTGCGCCTGCACTCCACCCCGCGAGGTTCGCTCGAAAACGTCCGGATCGAGTTCAAGCGCATGCTGGTATGCGGCCACGGCGGGCTCGAACGAACGCTTGGAAAATAAGGCCGCGCCAAGATTGTTGAAGAAGGACGCGGAATTGCTATCCCGCTTGATGGCCTTCTCGTATTCTTTGATGGCGGACGAATATTTTTTCGTTTCGTAATAAATTACGCCAAGGTTGTTGTAGGCGTCGGCATATTCTTTGTCGGCGCGAATGGAGCGCTCGAATGACTTCCGCGCATCTCTGTAGCGTTGCATCAACAGTTCCGTAATGCCGATTTTGTTGAGCAAATGCGCTTCATTGCCTTTGTGGTTCAGCGCGGCGTGGTAATAATCGAGCGCATCCAGATATAACTTTTCGGCGCGAAGCTGATCGGCCTGCTGCTCAAGTTCAGCGGCGGTTGCCTCGGCAGCTGGAGGATCGACGGCACGCATGAGAGGCGGCGCGATCTGCACTTGTTCGGAATGAGAGACTTGTGCCAGCGCGGCGGTGGGAGAAATCAAAAGAAAACTTAGGGAAACACTAGTCGAAAGAATCCACAGGCAGGCCTTCCGGTAGGACATACAAACCCCCAAAGCGACCAATTCCACTGACGCCATTCTGCCACAGTTTCCCACCGACGGCGAAGAATTCTGTTTCGCCAATTCTGGCTTGCTTCCGGACGACATAAAACTTGGAAAACGGCTCGAATTCGGCTATTCAGCGAGTTCGTCACCCGAACTCGTTACATTTTTTTTTGGCGAATCCTTAGAATCATGGCCTTAGCAGGAAAACGCTTGTAAAATCTATTTTCCAGAGGACTTAAGGCCTAAAATACTTTTTACAAAGGACTTAGAGCCGAATGGTGGGAAAAAGTCCGATTGTGGGAGCTCCGACCATCTTCTCGCATATTTCGTAGGTGGGAAAGGTTAGATGTCACGAGAGGGCTGTGGAAAGGCGAACGGCTTTGGGCTGCTCTTCACTTAGAAACAGTTGTGATAGGACGCATTATCAGCTGCAACTGCTGTCCGCGTTCTACTCGCTCGCCCTATTGCAAGAAGCCATTCATAAAATTACTATCAGTATGACACTAATGTGTCATAAAGTATTACGATCAGTCTTACGGAGAGACACAAGCGTATGGGTGCGACGGCGAGAAAAGAGCGGAGAACCTATTCGTTAGATCCTGAGTTAGTGAGATACGTGGAGTCGGTTCGTAAAAAATTCCGAACTGCGTCTGCATCGTCGGCGCTTGAGGAGATCATACGGGCGGATAAACACAGAGATGAACGGCGGCGTCAAGAGGACAAGATCTCTCGGTACTACGGCTCTCTGAATGACGCCGAGGTTGAACAAGAAAGCCAGTGGGGGGCATTTTCAGAAAGCCAATTTCCGATGGATAAATGATAACGACATCAGAAAAGCGACTGCCTTTACGTGGAGAGATTTGGTGGGTGAAATTGCCCACGGAACCGCCAGATAAGAATCGTAGAACAGTTGTGGTTGTTTCGAGCGATGGTCGGAACAGACATCCCCGTGCAAACACCGTGCTTGTGGTTCCGTTATCAACCAGTATCCACAAAGAATCCCCTACTCACACACTTTTGCAACCAGGAGAAACGGGTCTGCGGGAAGCTTGCGTTGCTCAATCCGAGAATGTCACCGTAGTTCTCAGGGACAGTTTGGGTGAACAGGATGGGCGTCTACGGACACTTTCCAATACCAAAATCTGCGACATCGCCGATAAGGTGAAGATTGCGATGGGATGCCTGACGCGATGAATACAGAGGCGACGAAAAAACCTAAAACGGTGCTGACGGACGAAGACAAGCAGTGGATTAGCCAGCGATTGGAGAAGGTGGAAACGGCCCTGCTCACCGAATTTCACATAGAGGCTTCCCCCATTGAATTACGTCAGCGAAGCCATGCCGCAGCTTTGCGAGCGCTGGACGCCGAAGTTGAATCCACGTCAGACCGCCTTAAGAATCTCGAAGGACGTTGATCTCTATCTCATTCACTACTGCAATGAGAAAACATACGCGGCCCCGGTGTCGTTGTTGA
>PLUJ01000282.1:3644-3874 GCA_003165455.1 Acidobacteriaceae bacterium
TGAAAAGATAGATTTGCCCGTAATTTTCTAGGATTGGTGCAAACGGCGCTCCGACGGCGATTACATCGGAGATTATTGCAACTGAGTTGCCGAAGCTCCAAGCATTGAGCGGGGAATTTAACTGTGCCGTAGGAGTCATATTCGACCAACCTTCCGCCGGTTTCTGATAAACGGCAACATATTGCGTGACCTGTGTGCCCGCAGCAATCAAATTGCCGACCGTTGCGAGA
>PLUJ01000142.1 GCA_003165455.1 Acidobacteriaceae bacterium
GTGTTGAAGCCGGCGGAACAAACGCCGCTTTCGGCGCTGCGCCTTGGCGAACTGGTCATGGAAGCCGGGTTCCCCGGGGGCGTGGTGAATATCGTTCCGGGCTATGGCGAGACGGCAGGCGCCGCTTTGGCCGCTCATCCGGACGTTGACAAAATAGCTTTCACCGGTTCCACAGAAGTCGGAAAGCTGATCGTGCATGCCGCGACCGGCAACTTGAAGAAAGTGTCGCTGGAACTTGGCGGTAAATCTCCGAACGTCGTGTTCAAGGACGCTGACCTCGACTCTGCGATCCCCGGGGCCGCGAGCGCGATCTTCTTCAATCACGGCCAGTGTTGCTGCGCCGGATCGCGCCTCTACGTCGAGAAACCGATCTTCGACCGGGTCGTGGAGGGAGTTGCTGACCATGCGAAGAAAATCAATGTAGGCTCGGGTCTCGATCCGGAGACGAATATGGGACCGCTCGTCTCTCAGGAACAGCTAAGCCGGGTCTGCGGTTAGACGGAGGCCGGCTTCTCGGAGGGCGCAACCGCCCTTTCTGGGGGGCACAGAAAGGGCGACAAAGGCTATTTCGTCGAGCCCACGGTTCTTGTGAACGCTCGCGAAGACATGAAGGTGGTGCGGGAAGAAATCTTCGGGCCCGTTGTGACCGCCATGCCATTTGACGATCCGGAAGAAATTCTTCCGCGGGCCAACAGCGGCGAATACGGCCTTGCCGCCGCCGTTTGGACGCAGGATATCGGTAAAGCTCATCGCACCGCGGAATACTTGCGCGCGGGTACGGTGTGGATCAACTGCTACAACATTTTCGACGCCGCGATGCCATTCGGCGGCTATAAGCAATCCGGATGGGGACGGGAAATGGGCCACGAGGCCCTCAACCTTTATACGCAGACCAAAGCGGTTTGCACCAAGATCGGCTAGTCACACAATTCCAATAAAAAAGGACGGTCGAAAATCGCCGTCCTTTTTGTTTCTCAAAAATCAATGAGATTACTTCTCCATCAGAAGGACCTTTTCCGCATCGTCGATCTCGGCTAACTTAACCTCGATCACTTCATTCATGGTGGTTTGAATGTTGCGGCCCACAAAGCTGGCTTCCACCGGCAACTCGCGGTGTCCGCGGTCGATCAGCACGCAAAGTTGCACCCGGCGCGGCCGGCCATGGGAGAACAAAGCATCCATCGCTGCTCGAACCGTACGTCCGGTAAAAAGAACGTCATCGACCAGAACGATGTTCTTGTCCTCGATGGGAAAACCAACCTCCCCTTCCTGCACCACCGGCTTCGGCCCCAGTGTGGAAAGGTCATCGCGGTAAAACGTGATGTCCAATGTTCCCACCGGAACCTCAGAATTCTCAATGCGAGCGATAATCTTGCCGAGGCGCTCCGCAATTGGTACACCGCGCCGGCGGATTCCGATTAAACCTAATCCCTCGACTCCGCCATTCTTTTCGACGATCTCGTATGCCAGGCGAACCAGCGTTCGTTCAATTTCTGACGCAGACATTAACTGAGATTTCTGACGCAGGGTAGTTCTGCGGGGAGAAGTTTTCGAATTTGTCATCGAACAATCCTCATATTTCAAGCCTTGGATTAGGAAGTCTAACTTCAAAATCAGATTTCAATGTAGCTTCAACAGGCTATTGCCGCAAGTGAAGCCGCCGCAGGTACTAACCATCAGGCGCTAAACCATCAACTCCGAGAATCGTTGAACAAAACGAAATACGTCACGGTAGGAGTTATATAGAGGCACCGGAGCCACTCTAAGAATATCGGGTTCCCGCCAATCCCCCACAATGCCTTCCTCGGCAAGTTTGTCGCATAATTTGTGCCCATGCTGGCGGATCCGCAGTGAGAGTTGCGCTCCGCGCCGTGTGCTTTCCTTCGGAGTGAGAATGGAGAACTTCGCGGAGGCATTCGCATGAAGCAAAAATTCAAGGTAGCTCGTCAGCGAGACACTTTTTTCTCGGAGTTGCCCCATTCCGGCTTCATGAAAAATATCCATCGATGCGCGAAGTACACTCATGCTCATGATGGAAGGATTGCTCAGTTGCCAACCCTCAGCTCCGAACATCGGTTCAAAAGTCGACGGCATCTCGAACCGCGACTCCTGGTCATGTCCCCACCATCCCGTAAAACGCGGCAAATGTGTAGAGTGCGCATGCCGCTCATGAACAAAGCATCCTCCCACACAGCCCGGTCCGCCGTTCAAGTATTTGTAACTGCACCAGACCGCAAAGTCCGGTCCACATTCGTGCAAGCTCAGTTGTAAATTGCCCACCGCATGCGCCATGTCAAAAGCCACGATGCAACCCTTCGCATGGCCAATTTGCGTGATTGCTTCGATGTCGAAAGCCTGCCCGGTCGCATAATTCACACCTCCCAGCAATATCAAAGCTATGTCGTTTCCAGAATGCGCAATCAAGGAAACGATGTCATCGTCGCGCAGGCAGGCCTCGCCCGGACGAGGCGTAAGTTCGATGAGCGAAGTTGCTGGATCATAACCGTGATAGTGGAGTTGAGATTTTACGGCGTACTGATCGGAAGGAAACGCACCTCGCTCAATGACAATCTTATGCTTGCTCGGGGTCGGCCGGTAGAACGACACCATCATTAAATGAAGGTTCACTGTAAGCGAATTCATGACGACAACTTCACACGCCTTTGCCCCGACCACTGCGGCGGTCTGCTCTGCCAGCAGGTCGTGATAGGGCATCCAGGGGTGCCTTGCGCGGAAATGACCTTCCACACCGAGCGCCGCCCAGTCGTCGAGCTCCTGTTGAACGTAAGCGGCAGCCGATTTTGGCTGTAATCCCAGCGAGTGACCGCTCAGATAAACGCAATCCTGCCCCGCGTGTTGTGGAATGAAGAAGCGATTGCGATAGTCTGACAATGGATCGCGCGCATCCATCGCGACCGCAAATTCCTTGCCCGTTTCGAATTGGAAATCGGTCACTGAGCAAGCTCCAAAGGAGTGAGGTCGCGGTGGATCAACCGATTAGCTTTATCCCAATCGAGATCTTCGATCCGATGAATTGACTGGCAGAGTTCAGCGAGCATCGAATCCTGAACAGCACCTCGTGCCAGCGCTACGGAGTAGGGAATGCGGTGAAACGTCACCATGGCATACTTCGGCACGAAGAGTTGGGGATACCGCGCTTCCAGCGCCAACTCCACTTTCTTTCGAAACAGGAACCGCGAGTCCGCAACACGATCTCTNNTGGAACGAAAATACGGGGATACTTCGATTCGAGAGCCAGTTCAATTTTCTTTCGGAGCAAGAACCTAGGATCTGCAACCCGATCTCGCATCTCGGTGAAGTTCTCAATCGCCATGTCGGCAATTGCATCTGTATTCACCTTGCGTTCGCTTTCGAATTCCGAAAATACGCGAGGCCAATCCACCCCATAACGATCGAGCAACGCCACCAGCGACGTGCAATCTTCAAAACCGCAGTTGATGCCCTGTCCAAAGAAGGGAACGATTGCATGAGCCGCATCTCCGAGGAGCAATGATTTCCCCTCAACCCGCCAGGGGGAGCACTTCACAGTTACCATCGCGCCCGTTGGGTTTGCGAAGTAGTTGTCGGCTAACTCCGGCATAAGCCGCAGCGCATCAGGGAATCTCGCTTCAAAAAGGCGAAGTACATCCGAGCTGGTTGTAAGGTTGGCAAAACTATCCGTGCCCTCGAACGGCAGAAATAAAATGCAGGCAAATGTGCCATCGATATTTGGCAACGCAATCAGCATGTGATTGCCGCGAGGCCAAATATGCAATGCGTTCGTTTCAAGCAGGTGCCGGTTGTTCGGCCCAGAGGGGATCGTCAACTCCTTGTATCCATAATCGAGATAGGATTGAGAGAAATTGAACCGGTTCAGCCTTAGCATATCCAGGCGAATCGCCGATGCGGAACCGTCGCACGCGATCACGACGTCAGATTCGAGACTGTGTTCCTCGCCAGTCTCTTCGTGGAGGAGCCGGAGGGTCCCAGTCCTCGAGTTGTAACCGGTACAGCGTCGTTGAAAGTGAAGCTTAGCGCCCTCTTCTTCGGCAGCGTTCATCAGCGCAATATTTAATTCCGCTCTCGATATCGAATTGATGACCTCCGATTCGTTTTGCCCATAAGGCTGAAAAGTGATCTCCTCCGAGATCGAGTGCATCATCCGGCCCTTCATGGGGATGATGATCGCCCTCATTCGCTCCCACAGTCCAGCCTGCTGCAACGCGTGAATGCCGCGAGAGGAGAGCGCCAGGTTAATAGAACGTCCCGCGCTCATGCGAACTTGCCGCATGTCGGCCCGACGCTCGTATATCTCAACTCCGAAGCCACGTTGTCTAAGAAGTATGGCCAGCAGAGGGCCATTCAGACCCGCGCCGATCAAGGTAACTTTGCGGTTGTCGGAATTCATAACGAGTGTAGTGCGGGAATCGGATGGAAAATAAAAAGCTTCACTCTGTCAGCAACGTTCTCGCTTCCCACAATTCGGGAAAGAATTTCTTGTCGAGAGTGAGCTTCAAATAGGATGCCCCCGCGCTTCCTCCAGTGCCCATGCGCACGCCGATGATTCGTTCCACCAATTGAATGTGGCGCAACCGCCAACTCACCACCAATTCGTCAAACTCGGTCAGCCGTTCGCAGACGTCAATCCAATCGCGGTGATGATGTTCATCCAAATAAAGTGCGTGAACGGCGCGGGCACGGGCTTCAAAGCGCTCACGCTCGGTGGCGGTGTCGCTGAATTCCGGCAGTTTGCCCAGGGCACGCAAGGCGCCAAAGAACACGTCGCGCAAGGACGGCTCGTCCAATCTACGCTTCAGGCTTGCGTACCCTTCCGGCGTAGGCTTGTGATAGCGCAGCATTTTCTCATCCTTCAGGCCGCACAGGAATTCGATCTCTCGAAATTGTTCGGACTGAAATCCGCTCGCAGGCTCCAACAGCCCTCGAAATGCGAGAAAATGCGTCGGCAGCATCGTTTCCAAAATCGTGAACTGTTCCACCAACACCCGCGTGATCTCGGTGCAGCGTCGCAACAACCTCGCGGCCTCATAAACTTTGTCATGAGATTTCGGGACCTCGCCGGCGTTCCGCAAATTTGCCACCACAGCATCAAGATCATGCAGCAATTCCTTAAACCACAACTCATAAGTTTGATGAACCACGATAAACAACATTTCATCATGGTGAGCCGGTGAAGATTGCCGCTTCTGCAATTCCAACAGTTCCGGAACTTTTAAGTACGAGCTGTACGTGAGTTGGCTCGGCTTCGGAATGATCGGGACAGATTGCGCAGGCTCTTCCGATGTCTGACGAGTCTCCCGGACATCGGTTTCCAAGTTCAAGAAGCCTGTCGCGTTCCCGCCTAGAAGTTTAGCTTTGATATGCTGCGGCAAATTGCTCTGCCGGATAAGAGAGCCGACTCGTTCTTCACCCAGGGGAAAGGGATAATCGGAACCGAGCATCACGCGATCCGCTCCCATTGTTCCCACCAGGAACTGGAGCGCACGTTGATCGAATACAGCGGAGTCAGTGTAAAAACGATTGAGATAATGACTCGGCGGATGTTCACTGTCGCCCCGCGCAACCGGATGATGATGCCAAGCATTCTCCAATCGCCCGAGTAGAAATGCGAAGCTTCCCCCACCGTGCGCGAAACAGATGCGGAGAGAATCAGGCAATCGATCGAAGGCTCCGCTCAATACCATCGCTACGACCGAGAGCTGCGTTTCCGCAGGCATGCCAACCGTCCAAGGCATCATGTACTTCGGCATCCGATCTCGCCCGAACATTTCCCAGGGATGTACCAGCACAGCCGCATTTTCATTCGCACAGTGGTGCAGGAAAGTGACAATGCCTGCATCGTCTAGGTTCTTATCACCGACGTGGTTGCCAATCTGCACGCCCAGATGCCCCGCCGCCATGCACCGGCTGACTTCCTTGCAGGCGGCGTCAATATCCTGCAAAGGCACTTGGCACAAGGATTTCAATCTACCGTTGCCTCGGCCGCACAATTCAAGAGCCGCATCGTTGAACATCTGCGCGCAATCCAACGCATGTTCTATCGGGCGGTCGTAAGCAAAAAGCACAGGGGTGGCGGAAATGACCTGCAAGTCCACGCCATCCCGATCCATTTCCTGCAGGCGGACTTCCGGGTCCCAGCACGCCGAATAAATATGGCGGAAGAAACGATCTCCCACCATAATGTCCGCTTTGCCCGCGTCGGTGTGCTTGATCCACGGCCAGTTGGCGGTGCCATGGCGTGCGGCGAGATCGGGCCATGATTTCGGGAAAAAATGATTGTGAATATCAATGACTGGCATGCGTTACTTGCCCGGGTGAATCGTGCCGCACTGCCTGCACTTGCGCCGCTCTTCACTACTATAGAAGCGTTCAAAAATCGGCGGAAGATCTTTGACGATGCTTTTCAGCCGTACTTCCGCACGATGAATGAGTTGATGGCAGTTTGGACAAAACCATTCGAAGGCGTCCAAACTGCCCTCCGGGCGCGGTACTTCAATCACAATACCTACCGTATCGGCGGGCCGCTGCGGCGAGTGGCGCATGTGCTTCGGGAGCAAAAAGATCTCGCCTTCTTTAATTGGAATCTCCAATGGAGGTTTGCCCGAAGTTTCCATGATGCGTAGAACGATATTCCCCTTCAACTGATAAAAGAATTCCTCGGTGGGATCGTCATGATAGTCGCGGCGCTGGTTCGGCCCTCCCACCACCGTCACCATCATCTCGCCATCTTCCCAGACTTGGGCGTTTCCCACCGGAGGCTTCAGCTTGTCTTTATTTTCCTCGATCCATGATTGAAAATTGAAAGCCTTCAAAGCCTTTATGGAAGCCATTATTTCTCCTGTCCCAGTGGTTTATACGCCGTGGCTTTGATCTCGATCAGAAGGTGCGGATGCGGCAACTGATGCACCGCTACGGTCGTTCTCGCCGGGCCATCATATCCAAAGAATTCGCCATACACCTCGTTATACCCTGCGAAATCGTTCATGTTCACGAGATAGGCTGAGATCTCAACCACATCTTCCAGTTGCGCTCCTACGCTTCTCAATATTTCTTCGATATTCTGAATTACCGCACGAGTCTGCTGGCAGATATCCAGCTTCGTCGTACCCAGGGAGTCGACCTGCGCACCGGCAATCGTATTATCGGCGCGGCGCGAACTGGTTCCGGATACAAACAGGAAGTCGCCGGCCCGCTTGACGTGCGGATATTTGCCGCGCGGTACGGCCTTGCCTTCGACTACTTTGCTTTCGGTTATGCCCATGGCGTTTCTGTTGCTCACAGTTGGATACAGATGTTGTTCAGCTCCGAGTAAAAGTTTAGCGAATGTCTCCCTCCTTCGCGTCCAATCCCGGAGAGTCCCGCCCCGCCGAAGGGGGTTCGCAAATCGCGCAGGAACCAGCAATTCACCCAAGTGATTCCGACATTCATTTGTCGCGCTACTCGATGGCCGCGTTTCAGATTGCTCGTCCAAATCGAAGCTGCCAGGCCATATTTCGAATCGTTGGCCATTGCAACCGCTTCTTCGTCTGAATCAAACGGCGCTATGTGGCAAACAGGTCCAAAGATTTCTTCCTTCACACACCTCGCCGATTCTGGAAGCCCAGTATAGATAGTCGGCTGAATGTAGAAGCCGTTATCGCGATCGTCTCCAAAGTCCGGAACACCTCCGCCCGTTATCAACGTCGCTCGTTCTTCCGTAGCAAGCTTATAGTAAGAAATTACTTTCTCACGATGTTGCGCGGAAATCAGCGGTCCTAAATTCGTTTCCTGATCAAGCGGCCAACCAGAGTTTAGATTCTCCGCTTTTTTCTTCAGTGCCTCGACGAACTGATCAAAAATGGATCGTTCCACATAAATCCGCTCCGCGCACAGGCAGACTTGTCCCGTGTTAAGAAAGACAGCGTCTGACAATCCATTTACCGCCGCATCAAATTCACAATCGGCGAACACGATCGCCGCATTCTTCCCGCCCAGTTCAAATGAGACCGGTTTTACGGTTGGCGCCACGGATTTCATGATGGCTGCGCCAGTCCGCGACTCGCCAGTGAAAGTGATCGCGTTCACACCGGAATGCCGGGTGAGAAACTCGCCCGCCGAGTCGGGTCCAAACCCATGAATCACGTTGTAAACGCCCTTCGGAATCCCTGCGTCTTGCATCGCCTCCGCCAGCAGTGCTGCCGTTGCCGGAGTTTCCTCCGACGGTTTTACCACCACCGAATTTCCACACGCCAGGGCCGGCGCAACCTTCCAGGTCAGTAGCAGAAGAGGCAGATTCCATGGAGTGATGATGCCGATGACGCCCAATGGCTTAAGCATCGCATAGTTCAGCGCATTGCCTCCATGGGGAGTTTCGGTATGGAACGCCTCAAGTCCATTCATTTTGATTAGATCGGCAAAGACTCGGAAGTTTGCCGCGGCGCGCGGAATGTCGAGTTTTGCGGCAAGTGACACTGGCTTGCCGGTGTCCGCTATCTCAGCTTGCAAGAAGCAATCGAAACGCTTTTCAATCGCATCCGCCACTCGATGCAAACGGGCGGCGCGTTCGCGAATGCCGATCCGCCCCCACTCACCCTGCAACGCCCCGCGCGCCGCATTTACCGCTTCATCGACTTGCACTTCGGTCACTTCGGAGACGTGAGCGATCACCGTTCCGTTCGCCGGATTTATATCGGCGAACTCCCGCTTTCCAGGCACGAAACGGCCATCGATGTAGTTCTGGATTACTTTCACGAAATCCTCGAGCGGAACTCGCAATCGTAGCAGGGCGGGCGGAAACGAGGCAATGACCGGGAGTTAAACTGACCGGGGTTTAAACTGAATCGTCCCGCTGTCTTAAGTAGCGGACCAACGCGTCCTGCCATGAAGGCATTTTAATTCCCAGACCATCCAGACTAGCTGGTGACAAGACGGAATACGTTGGCCGCGGCGCAGGCCGCGCCATCTTCACGCTGCTAACAGGTTGGATTGCGGTTGTAAGGCCTGCCTGCCGCACAATCTGCTGCGCGAACTCAAACCAAGTGCAATCGCCAGCATTGGTGACGTGGACAATTCCCCGAGCGTCCTTTCGGCAGAGCTGTACGATCGCGCGGGCCAGATCAACCACATAAGTGGGACTGCCCCGCTGGTCATTCACCACATCCAGCGCTGGGCGACTCTCCGCCAATTTCAAGATTGTATCGGGAAAACATTTGCCGCCGACTCCAAAAAGCCACGACGTTCTGACGATGCAGCAATCCGGCATCGATTCAAGCAGCCGAATCTCCGCTTCGGACTTGCTCGCTCCGTAGACGCTTTGTGGATTTCTACGATCATCCGTTTCATAGGGATTTGTTTTCGTACCGTCGAATACATAATCGGAACTAAGAAATAGTAGACGCGCTCCGATCTCCTTTGCCGCCTTAGCTACATTCACTGGCGCATCGCGATTGACCGCAAAAGCTAATTCCCGGTTGCTCTCGCAGCCGTCTACATCCGTGTAAGCCGCCGACAAAACAATCCATTCAGGACGCGTTTGCTGTACCACCTGCCGAACGGCCCCGGCGTCACGAATATCGGCGTCACGCGACGTGAGCGCGGCAACGGTATCTGCACCCCACTCATCGATCAGAGCTTTGCCAAGGAGTCCGGAAGAGCCAAAAATTGTGACTTTCATCTGTGTTATTCGAAGGTCTCCGCGTTTTGAAGGGATAGGCCGCGTTGGTCTTTCGCGGATACGATTGGCGTATTCTCCAGTTGCCAATCGATTTTGAGCTGAAGGTCATTCCAGGCAAGTGTCCGCTCGTGTTCGGGCGCATAATAATCGGTCGCTTTGTAAAGTACGTCAGCCGTACTTGAGAGAACAAGAAATCCGTGGGCAAAGCCCGCGGGAATCCACAACATACGCTTGTTGGCGGCGGAAAGCCTTACCGCTTCCCAGCATCCAAAGTTCGGGGAGGTGCGGCGCAGATCGACCGCCACGTCCATAATCTCTCCCTCGACCACGCGCACCAATTTTCCTTGTGGCTGCCTGATCTGGTAATGCAAGCCGCGCAACACATGCTTGGACGAGCTGGAATGGTTGTCTTGCACGAACCGGTCGCGAATCCCCAGTTCCGCCATTTTCTTTTCGTTGTAGGTTTCCGCGAAGAAGCCTCGAGCATCGTTGAACACCTTCGGCTCGATTAGCAGGACACCGGGGAGCGAAGTCTGCGTTGCCTTCATTGCAACGCTCCACAAATTATTGACCGGGCATTCCTCACGGGATTAAAACACTCTCTCGTTGAGAAGCTGC
>PLUJ01000240.1:0-20134 GCA_003165455.1 Acidobacteriaceae bacterium
GCACAGTGATCGGCGAGACTGCGGTTATTGGCAACGACGTTACTCTCTACCAGGGGGTGACGCTGGGCGGAACCGGCAAGGAGAAGGGCAAACGGCATCCCACAATTGGAAATAACATCTCGATCGGATCCGGCGCGAAGCTCCTGGGGAACATTACGGTTGGGGATAATTGCCGAGTGGGCGCTGGGTCGGTTGTTCTGCGCAATGTCCCCGCCAATTCCACCATTGTGGGCGTGCCCGGACACATCGTTCTCCGGGACGGCAAGCGGGTGGTCATCACGGACCCGAAGGATATTCGCGATCCCTTGTCAGACGTAATCATCAAGCTTGCCGCTGAGGTGCATGAGTTACGCCAGAGATTTCAGCAACATTCCCACGAGGCATTGGGTGCGGAACCCGACCTGACGATTGACGACGGGAACCATGCGGAGAATATTTCGCCGTCGGAACTTTTTCAGGATGACTACCAGATCTAAGAAATCCGTCCAGGGTAAGTTTCTTTAGTGCGCCTGCGCCCTGTTCACTGCCGCAATCCCATCCAGCTTTCAGAAACTACAAGAGAGTTTCCCGGGTTGTGAGGATCGTATTTCACGGACGTTGGCAAGCCGAGACGGCAGGAATGCAGATTGATCCACTGGCGAAGGTAGGTCACATCCTGGGAACATTGATAAGAAACACCGGCGACATCATATTTGTAGATGAGCATAATGGCGGCGTGGTGCCCGTTGTTCGGCTGCAATTCATTCACGTCGATCACGGTGCCGTCCGTAATGCGGCCAATGCCCTCAAGCCAGGAACGCCGCTCGCGTTCAAGATCTGCCGGATTTTTGGGCTTGCGGCGGAGCGTGGCATATGCCCCGAGAGCAACGGCACTTCCGACGGTTATCAGCGAATAGAAGCGAAGTGAATCCATACTGAAAGGGAGAATCCGCAGTAACGTTTCGGTAACAGCATATGACGGAAGCGGGCTGGATGGAAGTAGGGGAAAGGTTACCGAGGTGCCAGTCGCTGTGGAAAACTTGGATCGAATCGATTATCAATTCAGAATTGCCGGCGAACTCTCGGGAGCGGTAGCTTTGAACTAATCGTCAGGTTCCCTACTTTTGGCCGCAAACGAAATCCTTCGCCATGCCGGCGAAGTTTCCTTCAGACGCTTGTCCGAATTGATCGTCCCGCCGCGTTTTCTTGGTGACCACCAGTTTGCCGCTGTGATCTCTGGCATAGAACCATTCGGGATTTGTCAAAGTGCTGCCGGTCACGCAATTAAAGTGAACTCGGGCACGAAATTCGACGAAAGGTCCACCCTGGGGCAGTTTCATGGGCTCCTTATATTGAATTCGAATCCACGCGCTGCGCAGTGCGCCCTTTCTGGCAGAGACTGAACTGACGGACACCTGATCTCCCGCGGGCGTAGAGCCAATTTGTCGCCAATCGCCTGCCGCAAACGCAACTACGCCCACCAAAATGACGGGGGCGAGAACGAGGGCAGCGACAACAAAGAGCGCCTTTTTCATAGGGGAATGAATCCAGGGTACAAGCGTGCCGCACACACTTTGGGCGAAAAATGGATTTATGTCAACTTCAAGCAGATCACGCGGCGGGGCATGGCCAGACATTCTCCTACGAATCTCCGGCAGGCTCAGATATCCTCTGATATCGTGGTTTGCGGCGGACGGCTTTTTGCTATGGAAAAACTATACTTTACGAACATGGAATCGGCTGTCGGACCTCTTTTCTTAGCTGCTTCCGCCAGTGGTCTGGTGGCCCTGGAGTTTGACGCCAGACTGCCAGGTCAGCAATCCATTCGCGCGAATCCAAGAAATCTGCGGCAGGAGCAAAGAGCCTTCTCATTCGAGGAATCAGCTCCTGCGATGAGAGGTTACGTGGGCGAACTTGAGGAATATTTTTGCGGCAAGTGCCGCGAGTTCACCTTCCCGCTCGATCTTCGCGGTACGGACTTCCAAATCGCCTGTTGGCAGGCTTTGCGGGCGATTCCGTTTGGAGAAACTCGAAGCTATGCGCACATCGCTCGTGCAATAGGCCAGCCTAACGCATTCCGCGCCGTAGGCATGGCCAACAATCGCAATCCCATAGCAATTGTGGTTCCCTGTCATCGCGTGATCGCGTCCGATGGAAAACTCTGCGGCTACGGCGGAGGGTTGGATGTGAAAGGAAAGCTGTTGGAACTGGAAGGGGCTCTGGCGGGAGTATTGGTTGCGTAGGCACACATAGAGATCCAGTGACCTTGTCTAACGGCAACGCGTCCGCGCTTCGCAAAGCTGGCCTGCTTTCGCTCGTTTTCGTGATGTTCTCCTACACAACCGGTGGGCCCTTCGGACTCGAGGACATGGTGACGACCTCGGGACCAGGGATGACATTGATCTTCCTGCTGGTGCTGCCATTTTTCTGGTGCGTACCCGTGTCGTTGGTCGCGGCGGAGCTTACCACGGCCATGCCGGTTGAGGGCGGCTTCTATCGCTGGACGCGCGCGGCCTTCGGAGATTTCTGGGGATTCCTCGCGGGATGGTGGAACTGGTCGGCATCGTTTCTACTGGGCGGAGCTTACGCCGTGCTCTTCACCGACTATCTGGCTGCTTTCTTTCCGAGCATCGGAGGATGGAAGCACTATGTGGTCTCGGTAGGACTGATTGCGCTGATTACGTGGGTGAATGTGCGCGGCATTCGGATGGTCGGCAAAGTTGCGACAGCGTTGGAAGTTTGCATTTTCTTGCCGGTGATAGTGATGGTTGCCATGGGGCTTGTGCACTGGCGCCATAATCCTTTTCTGCCTCTGACTCCGCCGCATCAACCAACATTCAAGATATTCGGCGTCGGACTGGCGCTGGGCTTATGGCTCTATTCAGGATACGAGCAGCTTTCGAGTGTGGCCGAGGAAGTGGAAAATCCTCAACGAGCTTATCCGCGAGCATTGGGTCTGGTTGTACCGCTTTCGATTGCGGCATATTTTCTACCTACACTGGCGGGACTCGCGTCGGCGGGCGAGTGGCAGAATTGGCATACCGGTTATTTCTCAGATGCAGCCAAGATCATCGGAGGGGCCTGGCTGGGCATGGGGATGACGCTGGCGGCAATGATATGCAACGTCGCGCTCCTCAATAGCACCGTGCTTACAGCAACTCGCATGCCGTTCGCCATGGCCGAAGACGGATACCTTCCGGCTGCACTCACTCGCAAACATTCACGCTATGGAACTCCGTGGCTGGCGATTGTTGTTTCGGCGACTATTTATGCTTTGCTGGCTTGGCAGAGTCTTGGTCAGCTGATCTCGGTATACATCTGGTTGCGGTCCGCCACCACGGTGCTGACAGTGCTCTCGGCGCGGAAGCTTCGCCGTACGAGACCCGGAATGCCGAGGGCGTTCGTGATTCCCGGCGGTCGAGTCGGATTGCTCTATGTCGTAGGTGCGCCCGTGGTCATGGCATGTGTGGCGCTGCTGGGAAGCGACCGGTTTGCTCTAGTCGGCGGGGCGATTGCGATGGCGTTGGGACCATTGACCTACGGAGTTATTGCCTGGAAACGATCATAGATATACAATAAATTATGTATATCCAAGGAGGCCTATGCAGGTTTCAAAGTGGGGAAACAGTCTAGCCGTACGTTTACCTGCCGCAATCGTGCAAGCCCTTGAACTAAAGGAAGGCGATGACATCGAGATTCGGGTTGCTGAGGCACGCAAGTTCGAGGTGAGCCGCGATCAGAGCCGCCAGCGTGCCCTGGAGGCTCTACGCAAGCTCCGGCGTCCCTTCCCTCCCGGATTTGTTTTCGACCGCGAAGAAGCACATGAACGAGGAGGCAAGAACGATGAGTGAAGCGCTATGAGTGAAAAACGATGAGCGATAAGGCGTTCTTCGACACGAACGTCTTTGTGTACGCCATCATCGAAGACGATCCACGCTCCGACCGCGCTGAAGAATTGATTGCCCAGGGCGGGATGGTCAGCGTGCAGGTCTTGAGCGAGTTCGCCGCCGTGGCACGCAGGAAGTTCAAGATGCCCTGGGTCGAGATTCGTCGGGCCTTAGACGGCATCAAGACCCTCTGTCCCGACCCGCTCCCCCTCACGCTTGACACTCACGGAGAGGCGTTAACAATCGCAGAAAAATACGGCTATAGAATTTATGACGCTCTCATCGTCGCCTCCGCCCTGGAAGCGAGATGCAACATCTTGTACTCGGAGGATATGCAGGAGGGGCAGGTCATCGAGGGCCGGCTAACGATTCGAAACGCGTTTCGGTGATGGATATACGTTAAGTTTTTTTCGTTCACCATTGTTCCAGCTTCACCTTTCCGATCCGACGGTTTTGATCTTCTTGAAGCCTTTCTGTTCGTTCAGTCGGTTCGCCTTGGTATCCTTTCGGTAGATATGTCGGAAGAGCCCTTCGAGCTCAGTCACTTCAGCTTCCGTAACGTTGTCCCATACTTCGAAAATTGAGAAGTGTGTCCATTCTCCCTGCTTCGTCTTTCGGTGCGAGTTCAGTCGCCCGTGCACGCCGGATTTCGACATGCTGATCTACACCAGGTCGAACTTATCTTTCCACTTCTTCGAGGTCTTATTGAACTTCTTGCTCCATATCGCAGAACTCCCTGCAACGCTTGATGAGTTTCAGTTCGCTTACGGGCATAATTCCCCCCTGCGTTAGAATTCAGCTCAAAATGAGCTAGCTCACCCAATCCAGAAACTTGTACCACACCCCCGCGAACGGCAGGAACCACGGCCTGCCATTGTACAAACCGAGCGGCGCGCCGGGAAACGGAATTCCGATGAAAGGATTGTCGGGCTTGCCGCCTGTCATTAACTCGGCGATCTTTTGGCCTTGATACGTGGCCATGGCGACGCCGTGTCCGGCGTAGCCGACGGCGTAGTACATGCCATCGAGCTGGCCAGCGTGGGGCATGATGTCGAAGGCNNTCGATCATGCCGCGGCGCAGGATTTCGGCGCTGCGGCGGATGGTACGATCGGTCTCGGGGAAGAAGGCGGCGCGGCCGCCAAACAACATGCGCCGGTCGGGCGTAAGCCGGTAGTAGTAGAGATAATTTTTCGAGTCGTAAATCATCCGGTTGCGCGGGCTAAGTTCGCGCGCCAGCGCGTCAGCAAGGGGTTGGGTTGTAATAATAAACGACCCGATGGGGATGAGTTTTTTTTGCAGCGCAGGAGTAGCGCGGCCCGTATAGCCGCTGGTACCGACGAAGACTTCCCGCGCCCAAAATGAGCCGCGTGCGGTCGTAACTTTCCATCCTGACTCGCCTTGGTTCGATTCGCGCTGCAAGCTTTCAACTTTCGTGTGCTCGATAATTTCTGCGCCCGCTTTCATGGCGGCTGCGCCGAGTCCGGCGACGTAGCGCGCGGGATTCAATCCCGCACTAACTTCATCGACCATGCCGCCGTAATAGATTTGCGAACCGATTTCTACGGGCAGATCTTTCTTTTGGATCACGCGTAGAGCGTGATCGAATTCGCGGGCGATTACCTCGGCTTGTCGGGCATAATCATCGAAGTGCTTTTGCTTGCAGGCGACTTCAAGATGCCCGCAGCGGGAGAAATCGCAATCAATATTTTCCTCGCGAATAATTTGTTCGACGCAATCGATTGAAGCAAGCGACGCGGCATACATGCGGCGGGTGAGATCACGGCCATACATGGAGATGAGTTGGTTCACGCCGAGTTTCATGCCGGTGAGCACCATGCCGCCGTTGCGGGAACTGGCACCCCACCCAACGGTATTCGATTCAAGGACGGCAACGGCCGCGCCCCTCTTGGCCAACGCTCGGGCTGCGGAAAGACCGGTAAACCCAGCGCCAATGACGGCCACGTCCACGCGAGGAGGAAGCGGCGGACGAGCAGGGTGCGATGGTGGAAAGGTCGCGGTCGTGAGCCAGTAATTTTGTTCTTGCAATGGCATGGCAAACCTCAGAGAACGGCTGTCTCATGGATCAGGCGGCCTTCGGCAAAACGGCTCAGGCCCAGCAACGAAGCGTCGATCAAATCCGTCTTGCCGGTGAGAATGAGATCGCTGAGAATTTTACCGGTAGCAGGAGCGTGCATGACTCCATGCCCGCTGAAGCCGTTGGCGAGGAAAAAACCTGGCACCCCGGGCGCTTCCCCCAGGATGGGATGGTGGTCCGGCGTCATCTCATAGAGCCCGGCCCAAGCCCGCTTAGGGTTTACCGCAACATTGGCGAAACATGGCACGCGATTTGCGGCACGGGTCAAAATCTTCTCGACGAACTCCTGATCGAAATTGGTATTGAAGCCAACGGTCTCCGTGGGATCGTTCCAAGCCAAGAGGAAGCCCCTCGCTTCGGGACGAAAGTGAAATCCGTTGGACATATCGACGATCATCGGAGCTGTATGCGGGAACTCGTCAAAGGGCTCGGTCGGAACCAGCATTCGTCGCAGCGGTTCGACCGGCAGATCAATTCCAGCGAATTTGGCTACGGCAGAGGCCCATGCTCCCGCGCAATTTACTACCTTCCGCGTCACGACCGAGCCTCGAGTCGTCTCCACTGCGGCAATTCCGATCTTGTCGAACGTAATCCCGGTGACCGCAGTATTCTTCCACAAAGTTGCTCCGCGGCCGGACGCAGATGCCATGAATCCGGTCATTGCGCTATAGGGATCGACGAAGCCATCCGTGGAACAAAAACTTCCACCAACGATGTCATCTGCTCGCAGTTGGGGAAACAATCCCCGAATTTCATCGCCGGAGACCAGGCGAACTTTGGTCAACCCTGCCTCGACCTGGCGGGCGAAGTTCTGGCGCAGATATTCCATATGCGCTTCGGTGGTCGCGCAAAATAAATAGCCTTGCGCGCGGTAGTCGCAGGGATGGCCCACCCGTTCCTCGAAGCCTGCGTAGAAGGGAATGGAGTACAGCGACATTTGAATGCTCACGGTAGTCGAGAATTGAGCCCGCACTCCGCCCATACTCTTTCCGGTGGATCCTTTCCCTTGCGCGGATTCGCGCTCGATGACGAGAACATTTCGGCATCCCGCCGCAGTAAGGTGATAGGCGATGCTGGACCCGACGATTCCTCCTCCGATAACGACTACATCTGCAGTTGGCATGTGGATTTCGCGATTTGGCATGATGACCCAGCATTTTACCGCAGCGGATCGGTGCGATCACCGAACCCGCAAATCGTTCATTTCATTAAACATACCTTTGTTCCAGAGGACATTGGATGGCAATGATGAAATCAATCAACGGCATCCAACCACGGTAACTTGTCGGGATTACCGAAGGTGCCTAGTCTGAAATAGTATGCCTCTGCGCTGTCTATTGTTTTCGACCAATGAGGAGATGGTTCAGCCGATTCTACCGGTGCTGGCCGATCTGGGCATCGAGGGAGAGTTTTGCGGAAGCGCTATCGATGCGGTCGAAAAAATCAGCACACAACTTTTTCAAATCGTGGTTACGGACTGGGACGATCAGCCGGAGGCTTCGTTTCTGCTGAAGACTGCACGCGATCAGAAGGCGGCTCAGCGTCCTCTGACACTCGCGATTGTCGCGGATGAGACTCGGTTGCCTGAGGTACTGCGAGCCGGCGCAAATTCCATTTTGCTAAAGCCTCTGCACGCCGACCAGATTCGCGACATTATTAAAACCGCCAGTGAACTGCTCCGGGCGAAGCAGTCATCGACCGCTCCACAGGTGGCACACGCTCCTACCCAACAAGAACTCGCCCGACAAGGACTCGCGAGAGCGGCGGCGGCTACAGGCGGGTTATCCACTTCATCCTTTCCTTCAGTCGCGGCTGAGAGGAACTTCCGTGCCGGAGAGTTTCTACAGCCGTCGGGCTCAATGCCAGGAGCGCAATTCGACACGGAAAGTGACCTTCAAAAATCGCTGGATCAGGTAACAGCGTCGGAAGTCGATGCGCTTACAGATTTGGCTCCCGTAGCGGCATCGGTGAGTGAGGTCTCGGCAAAACCAGCGGAGCGAAGGGGTGATCGGGAGGCGCTCACCGGGTGGGCATCTTTGCAAGAGAGGTTGACGAGACCGAACATTGTAGCGGAGGCTTCAGACGCAAGTGACATGTCGGCGCAGCCGCAAACATCTGGTTATGACATTCCGGCCGCGGCATCTCCGCAGAGTCACGAAGCTATCCAGAAAGACCGAGTTCTTCACTCTGGGAGAGTGGCAGAAGAGGTTGAAGTACATCAACCGGTCGCGGCAGGCAGCGGAAGAAACAAGCTTATACTTCTCGGTGCGATCGCTGTAGCAATTGTGGCCATAACAACCACACCACGCCTGCGTCGTCCCGTGCAAAAGACTTACCAGCATGGGATAGGGGCTACAGCAAACTGGCTTAACCCTAAACCTGCCGCACTACCTAAGACCGCGCCACAGCATGACAGTTTTGGGCAGGAGGGGGATGAATACAAGCTTCCGGTCGCGGAAAACATTCCAGATGCAACCACTGATCCCTCTCAGATACGCGTGTTACCTGTAACTGACCCTACAGTTAAATCCGGAAAACCCTCCGAACCGGACGCGTCTCAGGGGCAACCGGCAAGCGGTACCGCTGTTACCGATCAGAATCAACCGCCGGCTAACCAAGTTGTTGAGCAAACCCCGGCTAACGTTGCGGCTGTAGCAGCGACCGGAGAATCCTCGGTGGCACGAACACCCTCCATTGCCCCTGAACCGCGTCAGGACTATGAGGTTCCGAAACATGCAGGATCCGCCACTCTGCAAAATACCCCGTTCCTAGGTAGTACTGTGGCAAGCGCGGGAGCTATTCCTTCAAGCCTGCGATCACAGATCGGTTCCATGACGCCTGAGGCCAGCGGAGCGAAGCCCGTGGAGGCGGCGATGTCATCGATCGAGCCTGTAGCACTGCCAGAGGCAGTCGCTTTAACCTTATTAAGTCAGCCCATTGATCCGCAATATCCCGCCGCCGCAAAGGCTGGCGGTCAACGCGGCACTGTGGTATTACAAGTTTTGATTGCACGCGATGGAACGGTGCAAGAGGCGAAGTTTATGCAGGGATCGCTGATATTTGCTAGGGCGGCTATCGATGCAGTTCGGCAGTGGCATTTCAAACCCTACATCCTGAATGGCCGGCCTGTTTCGGTGCTAAGCGCGATTACTCTGAACTTCAATCCTCCGGCATAAGGCAAGCAAGAATTTAGCATCGGATCGCCAGTGGATTTCTTCGGATTACCTATGGGTGCCTGAACTTATGCAGCCGGCGGACCGAAACCGGCATCTACCAGATATAATGGCTGTAAAGCTATCCGGAAAGTGATTTTTCCAGAAACGAATATTCGATGTCCATGAAAACTAAAGCTGCGATTCTGGTGTCTTCTTTTGCCGTTTTGCTGTTTGTGGTCGTTGGTTCGTTGGGCGGGGTTCATGCCTCGTCAAATGACGGCTCCTACCGGCAAATGCAGGTTTATAGTGAAGTGCTCTCTCGCGTACAAACCGAGTATGTGGAAGATCCGAACATCGCTAAAGTGACGGACGGAGCGCTGCATGGGCTGGTGGAGTCCCTGGACGCCAACTCGAGTTATCTGACCCCTGCCGCTTACAAAGCCTTGAAGGCGCATAAGTCGATAGCCAAAGGGGAGATCGGCGCAACCGTATCGAAACGTTTCGGATATGCGGACGTGGTTTCCGTGGTTCCGGGTTCTCCGGCAGATAAGGCGGGGATTGAGGACACGGATATTTTCGAGTCTATCGAGGGGCAGAGCACCCGGGATATGTCGCTGCCTGAGATTCGAGATGCGCTGGCTGGTGCGCCAGGATCAACGGTGAATCTTTCCGTAGTACGGGCGCGCAAAGCGGAACCGCAGAAAATGTCTATTATCCGCGACATGGTTACCATTCCGCCGGTTACGGGAAAGATGCTTGAAGATGGCATTGGCTACATAAAAGTGGACGCTCTGACCAAAGGCAATGCGCAAGAGATTGCGGCAAAAATTAAGTTCCTCGAAAAGTCAGGGGCAAAGAAGCTGATTCTAGATTTACGAAATACGTCCGAGGGCGAGGAAAGCGAAGGCGTTGCCACTGCAAATCTTTTCTTGAACCACGGCACCATCACCTATTTGCAGGGACAGAAATTCCCACGCGAGGCTTTCAACGCGGATCCGGCCAAGGCGATTACTTCCCTGCCCGTCGCCGTTCTTGTGAATAAAGGAACAGCCGGAGCAGCTGAAATCGTGGCAGCCGCGATCCTGGAAAATGCGCGGGGCGACGTTGTAGGCGATAAAACTTTCGGGGATGGATCCGTTCAGAAGACGATCGACCTCCCTGACGGTGGTGCGCTGATTCTCTCGGTGGCGAAATATTACTCTCCCAGCGGCAAGGCCATCGAGGATACAGCCGTCACTCCAAACGTTCTAGTGGCGGATGAGAGCGATAACGTTATTTCGGACGATGAGGAGCAGGAACCCTCCACTACCGAACCTGAGGCCAAACCGAAGAGCACCCAGGATGATCAACTGCACAAGGCGGTCGACGTGCTTAAGAGCCGATCTAGCTAGATCTGAATTTCGTTCGAAATGCATCGCGCACTGAAAGGTGCGCGATTGTTTTTTGCGGCTATCTTGCAGAGTGGCCCAGGCAAACCGTGCATCGATCGGCAATTCCCGAAGGCATCGAAGCCCTGCTATTCTGATCGCATCTCACCATGAAGTCGCTTTATCAAGACCTTCCTCCAGTGGAGATTGCCGGGCGGAAGTTCGTTGGCCGAGTCCTGTTCTCGCTGATGGTGGTGGCTTCGGCAATTATCGGCGCGGCGACTGGACTACTGCTGGTTTACACGACTGATTTGCCGCAGGTGGAGGCCCTGGAAGCCTATCGGCCAAGTTCCATCACAGAGTTATATGACGTCCATGGCCGGGTGATCGGATCATTTGCGCTGCAGCGGCGCGTGGTTGCGAGCTACGATGATTTTGCTCCTGTGCTGCGAGATGCTCTGGTGTCGATTGAAGACAAGGATTTCTACAAGCATTCGGGAATCAATTTCTGGCGTATTGTAGGGGCCGCGTATCGCGACGTTGAGTCCGGAGGAAAGGTGCAAGGCGCTTCCACCCTCACCATGCAGTTGGCGCGCAATTTGTTTCTTTCCCCCGATCGTTCGTTCCATCGCAAGGTACAAGAGACCATGCTCGCGATTCAGATTGAGCGGCGATTCACCAAGCCGCAGATCTTTACGCTGTACGCCAACCAGATTTTCCTGGGACACGGAGTTTACGGCTTCGAAGCAGCATCGGAGTTCTACTTCAGCAAACCGGCCCGCAATTTGACGGTAGCGGAAGCGGCGCTGCTGGCTGGTCTGCCCAAAGGGCCTGGAGTTTATTCGCCGCTTAATCATCCGGACAGGGCGATGAAGAGGCGCAATCTTGTTATCAACGCGATGCTGGAAGATGGGAAGATTACTGCGGCGCGAGCGGCGGATGCCCGTTCGGAGCCGCTAACATTGCATCTGGCGCACGACCCCAACTCGCTGGCGCCTTATTTCGTCGAAGAAACGAGACGCTATTTGGAAAGTAAATATGGCGCAGACCAAGTCCACGAAGGCGGATTGAAGGTTTATACGTCACTGGACGTTGACCTTCAAAAGGCTGCGAATCAGGCAGTGCTGGATGGTCTTGCCGCATACGAACGGCGCCACGGATGGAAAGGCAATCTCGAAAACGTGGTCGCTGAGGGAAACGACTTAGGAAAGTACCAACATCCTGATTGGGATGACGAACCCGAGGCGAACGGATACGTTCATGCGATTGTGACTTCGTCGGGGGTCGGTCTTGCCACTTTGAAATTTGGGCGTTATTCGGCGGCTGTGGGGCAGGCAGACGTGGCATGGACGAAAGATAAGATCCAGGATTTGCTGCACACCGGTGACATTTGTTATTTGAGAATTGTGTCTCTCAGTTCGAACGGGGCAGCCCGAGTGAGCCTGGAACAAGATTCCGGAGCGCAAGGAGCGTTAGTTGCGATTGATAACACCACGGGTGGGATTAATGCCATGGTCGGCGGACGAGACTTCAACGAATCAAAATTTGATCGCGCCACACAGGCACTCCGGCAGGTTGGCTCGTCATTCAAGCCGTACGTTTACACCGCTGTAATCGATACAGGAGGGAATCCGGACGACACGGTCCTGGATGAGCCCGTCACGTTCGAAACGGCTTCCGGACCTTACTCGCCCCACAATTACGATGGTAAATTCGAGGGCCTCATCACACTGCGGCGAGCGCTCGCGCAGTCGCGGAATATCCCCGCGCTGAAACTGGCGAGCAAAGTCGGGATCAGGAATGTGATCGATTACGCGGAGCGATTTGGAATCACCGCAAAGTTGCCGCCTTATCTTCCGGTGGCGCTCGGTTCTGCGGAGATCACTTTGATGGAGCAAACCTCGGCGTACAGCGTGTTTCCGAACGATGGCGTGCGCGTAACCCCGCGCTACATCACGAAGGTGACCGATTACGAAGGGCGTGTATTGGAGGAAAATTATCCCGACGTTAAAGATGTAATCAGCACACGTACGGCTCGAATCATGACTTCGATGCTTCGGGAAGTGGTGCTACATGGAACTGGAATCGCGGCCGCAAAACTTCCCTTTCCCGTGGCCGGAAAGACCGGCACAACGAACGATTTTACGGACGCTTGGTTTGTAGGATTTTCTCCGAGCATGACTTGCGGAGTCTGGGTGGGTTTCGACGAGAAGAAAAGTCTAGGGGCAAAGGAGACTGGAGCACATGCCGCGCTGCCGATCTGGATGAGCTTCATGAGTGCGGGCATGGCGAATAAAGATGCTGGACAATTCCAACTACCGCCCGAGAGTACCGGAACGGTTGCACAGAAAACAAAAGTGGATACGCCCGATAACCTGACAGGCGCAGATGAAACTCAATAGCGGTTCGACCGTCAGACTTCGCCAAACACTTGCGAACTGGACGCAGTGCAAAGCAGATCAATTGCGAGTGTCGACGGTCGATACTCGGACGTGGCTATGAAGTCTTTTTTTCGATTTGTCGTGCTATCGCTCGTATTGGTAGCAGTGGCGTTAATTTCTGCGCTGACGGCAATGCGATTCGCAATTCATGGGCAAGAAGTGCAGGTGCCCTCCATGGTGGGAATGCTCCCTTCCGAGGCGGAGAGCAGAATTGCGGCGCTGGGATTGCAAATCGAAGTGGAACGGCAATATTACAGTCCACAGATTCCGGAAGGTCGCATCATGTCGCAGTTGCCGCTGCCCGGAACAAAGGTGAGGCGCGGCTGGCAGGTGCGTGTGGCGCGTAGCATGGGTCCGCAACGCGTGGCGATTCCTGACGTCACCGGCGAGAGCGAGCGCGCAGCGGAGTGGAATATCCGCCGTCGCGGATTGGATCTGGGCTCGGTGGCTGAAATTCAGTTACAAGGAACTCCCGCCGATCAAGTGGTGGCACAGAGTCCACCCGCTAACGCGAGCCAAGTATCAGCTCCCAGAACCAGCTTACTGGTATCAACCGCGCCGGGTTCGCCAAGCTACGTGATGCCGAGCTTTGTGGGACAGGCGTTGGGCAGCGCGAGTCGCACGATATTAGATGGCGGCTTTAAGTTAGGAACGGTGAGTATGGCTCCTGTGGTGGCGGCATCGGGTAATGCACCGTCCAGCCTCTCTGCGCCTCCGCAACCGTCCCCAGCAAGTTTAATCGTGGTTCAGACGCCATCGGCTGGACAGAAAGTTACGGACGGCGCAACGGTGAGCTTCGAAGTTCGCTGATTGCGCTATGGCAGCGAATCATTCTGCGAGCAATTCCATCCTTTCCAAAATCGCGCAGAAGAATCCGTCACACGGATGCACGCCGGGCAATGTCCGAAGATAGGGGCCGGAGGTCAGCGAAGATAAATCCTGGCAGGTCAACTCCCCCTCAAGCTGAAGGCGCTTCAGTTCGACCTCGCATGGAACGACGCGATAAGCTTTATTTTCTGCGAGGACTTGCTCCACAACATCTTCATTTTCTTCCCGCTCCAGCGAGCAAGTGGAATAGAACAGGCGTCCTCCCGCAGTAAGCTGCGCCATTGCGGAACGAACTATCTCCAATTGCCGGCGATGCAGGTCCGAAAGATCTTTTTCCGTGAGCCGCCACTTTATTTCTGGATTACGCGAAAGAGTACCCGTGCCCGAGCAGGGTGCGTCAACCAGAATGCGGTCGAAATTATTGACGAATGGAAGATGGCACGCATCGGCGGCCACCACATATATGTTTCCGGTTTCACGTTCACCCGCTGGATGGTGCGCCTGCACCAGGCTCCGCAAAAGCCGAGCACGATGCGAGTGAAGTTCCGCGGCGATAATACGAGATTTTGGATTGTGATCGGCAAGTGCCAGAGTCTTCCCGCCCGGAGCCGCGCAGCAATCAAGAATTTGCGCACCGGTGCCCAGCATTGCCGCGACAAGTTGGGAAGCTTCATCTTGAATCACGCAAAGTTCCGAGCGAAAGGTTGCGGTATTGGTGATGTCTCCACCCTGAACTCGCCGCGCTGCGGCAAGTAAGCCTCCGGGAATGAGATCAATTCCTTCGGTACGGAGCTGCGCTTCCGCTTGCGGGTGACGAAGGCGAACGGCAGTAATCTTTATGGATTGATTGTGTCCGGCAATCCGCCGAGTGGATTCGAGGCCATAAGCCTGAACCCATCGTTGCACGAGCCATAGCGGATGAGCGCTGCGATCGGCGATGGTTTGGGGAGAATCACCAACAACTTCAAAGGGCTGCGATCTCAGTTCCTCCGAAACAGCGGAAGTAAGTTTTCGCAGAACGGCGTTGACAAAAGGAGCGGCAGAACGCTTGCGAGCACGCTTAACCAGTTCCACGCTTTCATTGATCGCTGCGCGTGCCGGAATTCGAGTAAGCCAGCGCAGTTGATAAGTTCCGAGACGCAGGGCAGTCAGAATCTCGGGATCAAGTTTGGATAGAGGCTGTGACGAACTGCCAGAAATTTCCGCGTCGAGGAGAGCTCGCCAGCGCAGAACTCCCATGACTATCTCGGTAGTCAACGAATGGTCTAGCCGCGTGAGTGACTCGTACTTGTGCGAGTGCAAGAGCTCCGCCGCGTAGGATGACTCGCGCTCAACACGAAGAAGAATATCGAACGCCGCCGCCCTGGCCGGAGAAGCTGATGATCGAGAGGGTGAGAATTTAGCGTTCAACGATTTTGGCGTGACCGAATCAGTCGGTGGAGGACTATCACGTTTACTCACCCAATCGCTCCATCGGTTCGGGACGATATCCACGTAGGAAGTCAGCAGCGGATGTACGTTTCTTGCCCTCCAATTGTAGTTCCAATAGTTCGACTGCCGTCCCCTCGCCACATCCAACGAAAAGATGATCGCCTTCTATTTTCATTTCAGACTGCAACAATGCACGATCCAGAGCGGCAACCTGCAACAGTTGCAGGTTCTTACCGCGAAATTTAGAATATGCCCCCGGCCATGGTTGAAAGCCTCGAAAGCGATTTAGGATCTCGTGTGCACTTCGGGAAAAATCTACACGTCCATCCTCTTTCTTGAGAATGGGCGCGAGGGTGGCCTGGGAATCATCCTGCTTTTGCGGATGAATGTTCCCGCCCTGAAGAGCTTGCAGCGTTTCGACCATCAGTTCCGCCCCTGCCTCGGCCAACCTTGGGCCAAGAGATTCCGACGTGTCGTGAGCGGAGATGGCAATTTCCTGTTGCAAAAGAATATCTCCAGTATCAAGGCCGGCATCGATCTTCATTATGGTAACGCCGGTCACAATTTCACCGCGAGCGATGGCCCACTGAATGGGGGCAGCACCCCGATACTTCGGCAAAAGAGACGCATGCAGGTTGATATTGCCGAGCGGTGGGAGATCGAGCATCCACTGCGGAATGATCCGGCCATATCCAACTACGATGATCGCGTCCGGCTTTAGATCGCTAAGTTGCTTGCGAAATTCGTCGTTCTTCTTGATGCTCTCCGGTTGAGTGATAGGTAACGCCAATCGGAGAGCTGCGTGTTTCACAGGCGACGCGAAGAGTTCCAGGCCACGTCCCTTGGCGCGATCGGGCTGGGTTACTACGAGCTGAGCGTTCAATCCCGCTCCGACGAGCCTTTCGAGCGTTGGCACGGCGAACGCCGGAGTACCGCAGAAGACAAGATTGAGAGGGCGGGTCATCGGATGATTCGTAATCTGGAGATTGTGCAATCGAGAGCACGAAGCGCCGACACACTATTTTCGTACAGCCGATCGTAGATCACGGGCCAATCTTCTACCATTCTCCAGCTTTCACGAGCTTGCGAATTTTGCGCTTAATCAGGTCCCGTTTGAGGGCGCTGATATGGCTGATATAAAGTTTGCCGTTCAGATGATCGGTTTCGTGTAGAAGGGCGCGCGCCAGCAAGTCTTCGCCAGTTTTTTCGAACAATTTGCCACTTAAATCCTGGGCGCGTACTGTCACAACTTTGGCCCGGCTTACATTCTCCCGGAAATCGGGAATGCTAAGACAGCCTTCACTTTGCGAGTGACGCCCTTCTTTATGGATAATTTCCGGATTGATGAGTATCAGTTGTGCCTCCGGATCTTCCTTGAAGGTCACATCGATCACGGCGATGCGGCGAGCTATTCCAATCTGGGGCGCAGCCAATCCTACCCCGCGCGCCGCGTACATCGACTCGAACATATCGTCGGTCAGCTTCTTGAGCTCTTCGTCGAAAACCGTGACTTTTTCGGAAGGCTTATCGAGCACAGGATTTCCGAACTTCACTATGGGATAAATCATCAGTAGTCTTTCAATTGCTGGCAGTAGCCGCGAAAATTGCGCAAAGTTTCTCCCATCGAATCTCCGCCAAATTTATCGATGGCGCAACGAGCGAGGGTGAGTGCGACCATCGCTTCGGCGGCGACTCCCGCGGCCGGAACCACGCATACATCGGAGCGCTCATATGCGGCCCGCACGGGCTCGCGAGTAGAGAAATCAACGGATTGCAAGGGCCTGCGAAGCGTGGAAATCGGTTTTAGATAACCGCGGACGCGGATTTCTTCTCCATTGGAAACTCCGCCTTCAATTCCTCCGGCATTGTTGTGCGTTCGGGTGAAGGAGGTAAAATCCGCCGGTTCGCCATAACCGATTTCATCATGCACACTCGAACCAAGGGAAGTTGCCGAGGCAATGCCGGATCCAATCTCCACAGCCTTCACCGCCTGCAATGACATGACAGCCGCAGCCAGCAAGGCATCCAGTCGCTCGTCCCATTGGGCATAGGTGCCTAAACCGGGGGGCACCCCATGCGCGACCACCTCGAAAATTCCTCCCAATGAGTCTCCAGTTCTCAGAATCTTATCGATCTCCGCCTTCATTTGTTGCTCGCGCTCCGGATCCGCGCAATTCAGCAGGATCTCCGGCCGATCGTACAAAGCCGCAATCTCTTGCCAAGGAACTTCCTTTTCCACAGAAATCATTCCAACCGCTATCACGTGACTGAACACATCGATGCCCATCTCGCGCAAGAAGACTTTTGCAATTGCTCCCACGGCCACTCGGGCAGCGGATTCTCGAGCAGATGCGCGCTCCAGGACGTAACGGGCTTCGGGAAAATTGTACTTCAGCGCTCCCGCGAGATCGGCATGACCGGGCCGAGGAGAAGCCACTCGTTTATGAAGAGCAGGATTACCCTCCGCAACGGGCAATGCATCCTGCCAATTTTTCCAATCTCGATTCTCCAACCGGACGGAAATTGGGGAACCTATTGTCAAGCCCTGGCGCACGCCGGAGAGGATATGAGCGGCATCACGCTCAATCTTCATGCGCCCCCCGCGGCCATACCCTTGCTGGCGGCGCCATAGTTCGCGATCCAGCGCAGCCTGCTCCACTTTGAGACCGGCAGGAACGCCCGAAAGGAAAGCGACCAAAGCTTCGCCGTGGGATTCGCCCGCGGTGAAATAGCGCAGCATAAGTGCTAGATTCTACCTGATGCAGGGGTTCTACGGAGAACCGCAATCATTTCAGAGCATCGCCTCAGAAAATTCATCAGACGCCGCACTGGACGAGCGTGGATGATTGCTACAATAATGAAAGCTCCTTGCTTCTCTGACAGGCTTTTTCAGTGGCCTTGCATAGCTGACGCAAAATTATTGCGAATTGTTCTACGAAAAGGACTTATTTTGTCGATGAGCGCAGGAATGCAACTCACACGCGAACGGAATCTAACTCCGCGCGAACGAGAGATCGTGAAGTTGCTGGCGGAGGGGAAAACAGTTCGGGCAGCGGCGGCAGATCTCGGCCTGAGCAGCAAGACAGTCGACGCGCACAAGTTCAACTTGATGCGAAAACTGGGAATCCACAAGAAAGCGGAGCTTGTCATGTGGGCAATTCGCGAGAAAGTCGTGGAGGTAAGCCGAGATCTGAGCAATTAGCTCGCTGCACAAATTGTGGCGAGTTCAACCAGGCTGTGAACTTCCAAATCCGGCCTTCCACCAGACGCCTTCACCGCGCCCACTCCAGTTCTAACAGAAGGCCGGTTGACCCACACAGTAGCTATCCCAAGTGACTGCGCCGGAAGCACATCGTGATAAATACTCTGACCAACATGCAGAATTCGGTCGGCTGAAGCTCCAATACGATTCAACGCCAGCTCGAAAATCTTCAGCGATGGTTTATAAGCGCGCGCCTGTTGGGCTGTGATGATCTGGCTGAATTCGACTTCCAACTGAGGTCGAGTGTCGAAGAAAAGATCATCATCGACGTTGGAAATGATCGCCAGTTGAAAACGCTTGCCAAGATTCAGCAAGGCTTCCACTGTGTCAGGCCAAGGCTTCCAGGTGCTCAGGGAATCGGCCAGTGAGCGAGCCTCCTGCTCAGACGGAGTAAAGCCAAAGTGCTCTCCAAAGAGCAGTACGACGGACTGGAGAACTTGCCGATAGCTGCGGAATTCTCCTTGTTCGGCGGACGCTTCGAAATCACCATAAAGGCCCAGGATGGATGCGTCATCCGCGGTCGCGCCATGGGCCTTAAGAATCGCGCGCAAGCAGCTAAGGATTCCTTCCTCCCAATTAATCAGGGTCCCATAACAATCGAAAGTCAGAACCTCAAACTGGCTGAAGTTGAGCATAGATAACCCGATTCCCAAGCGGCTACGATTCAAATCCGGGAAGGGTAGGAGCAATTTCTACAGAGACGACAGTGCGCTCGGTTTCCACATCCCCTGCGACGGGCAGGTCCGCAGGGGGCGCGACAACATTTTTGGGCGCGAGAAACTTGGCTGTATTCAGGAGCGGACGCCCGAGCGAAGCGTTATAGCTGGTCCAAGGGCTGGCGAAGTCGGCCTCGCGCTCAAAGTTAGCCCGCATCGCTTCCATCTTTGAATCCAAATCGTCCATGTAGTGAAGCAACAGCGCTTCGGGAAACATCGGCAACTTAGGCGAACCGAATTCATATTCCCCGTGGTGGCTGATGATTAAGTGTTCCAGTAATGTTTTAAGTTCCCCGGGAAAATCGGGAAACAGCGCAAGCTTCGCCTGTAACATCTCGAGCTCAATCACCATGTGCCCAAGCAATTGCCCACGAGTACTGTAGGAGAACGCCCGGTTGTAGGTTAGTTCGTGAACCTTGCCGATATCGTGAAGAAAAACTCCTGTCAGCAAAAGGTCGCGATTCACCTGAGGATAGTTTCGGCAAATGAGGTCGCAGGAGCGGCACAGTGACACCACATGATCGAGCAGCCCGCCGATGTAGGCGTGATGCAAAGTCTTGGCTGCGGGAGCGTTGCGGTAAGCCGTAGCGATCTCGGGATCCGCCATAAAAGACTGCACCAGCGTCTTGAGATGAAGATTCTGGAAGGATCTAACGAAATCGCCGAGCGAACGCCACAACTCATCAACATCTTTGGTGGTCTTGGGGAGATAATCGGCAAATTCAACTTCCGAGTCGCCTAATTTGCGCAGCTTATGGATGGTCAACTGGAAGCGGTTCTTATACTTGTTGACCAACCCTTTAATCTTGAGAAAATCATCCTGCTCGAAAGCGGTGAGCACCTCCTCCACGTTGTCCCACATTTTGGCGTCCAGTTGGCCGCTGCAATCGCCAAGGGTCAACGCCAGATAAGGCTCGCCGGTCTTTTTGGGTTTGATCTGTTTCGCTACTACGACAAAGTTGGAAGTGATGA